>JAWOIO010000203.1:0-13044 GCA_046484625.1 Acidimicrobiia bacterium | reverse complement strand
TCGTTCACGGAATGGGTGTACCGCAGCGCCGATCGTGTCCTCGAGCCGTTCCGGGGGATCTTCCCGCAGGCCACCTTCGCCAATGGCTCGATCATCGACTTCGCCGTGCTGTTCGCGATCATCATGTACGGGATCTTCGCCTTGGTCGTCCACGGTGTCGTGGAATGGATCGACGCCAAGATCATCACGCTGCGGCGCGCGAACCAGCGGCTGGCATAGAGACGCTCGCCGACAGCGCGGAGCCCGCGGAGCGCTGCGCGCTAGAGGAACCCTTTGCGCTCGAGTCGTCGGAGTGCCAGCGAGCCCCAGATGGGCGGCAGGTAGAACGTGCAGATCCGGTAGCCGATGGCGGTGCCGAGGGCGGCGGCTTCGGGTATGCCGGCCGCCGTGAGGCCGGCGACCAGCGCGGCCTCGGCCACGCCGATGCCCCCGGGGACGGGCATGAGCCCGGAGAAGAGGGTCACGCTCACGTTGATGAAGAGCAGCGTGGTCAGGGGTAGGGACCACCCGAATGCTTTGAGCACCAACGCCAACGTGCACGCAAACATCAGCTCGGTGGCAACGTTGGCTCCGAGGAGCCGGGCCACCCTGGCGGGTGACCGCAAAGTTGCGAGCGTCTCCCCTGCTTCGTGGATCCACGGCCGGATTCGGTCGAGGACCCGGTTGCGGACTCGGGGGAGGACGAGCGCGAGCAGCGCGACGAGCAGCAGCACGCCGGCGATCACGCCGAGCACGAGGAGGATGTCGCCGGTGGCCGGCTGATCCAGGGTGAACTCGGCCGCGCCGAGGCCGAACACCGCGACGGAGATGATGATGAGCAGCTGGATCGCGAATCCCCCGAGGACATCGAGGGCCCCGACCGACGCGGCGGAGACCGGCGGGATTCCCTGCCGTTGGAGGAAGCGGATGTTCATGGCGACCTTCGCGGCCGTCGCGGGGGCCACGAGGTTGATGAACGTGATCGCGAACTCCAGCAGCGCGGTCGCTCCGAACGCGATGGGCCGAGGACAGGCCGCCCGTACCGACTCGGCCTGTGGGAACCGGGGAACCTGCCCGACGAGCAACGCTGCGACGAGCAGCGCCGGCGTCGCGTCGCGGAACGTCTCCACCAGCTGCGCGAAGTCGACGTCGGCCAGTGAGCTGATGAGGAAGTAGGCGAATGCTGCGATCAGGGCCGTCCGCACGAGCGAGCGGATCGAGACCCGGCGCAGCTTGGCGAGCTCGGGTTCGTCGATGCCCGCCCGGACCGCGACTTGTTGCCGGAGGTCCTCCAGATCGAGGTCCGCGTCCGCGAGCGCCGCGCGCAGGCCGGGACCGAGGCCGGCCCCTTGCAGATAGGGGAGCACGTCGGCCATTCCGTCGGTCCCGAGCCGCCCCTCGGCAGTGGCCACGGCCTGCTCCGTTCCGGCAAGCAGCGCCGACATGACGATCAGCTGCCCCAGATCGATGCGGCGCTGGTCCCCGGTCGGGGCGACCACCGCTCCGGCCATACCGCCCAGCACGGCTTCGTCGCCGTCGATGCGCAGGTTGGCGGGAGCGAGGTCTCCGTGAGCGATGCCGGCGTCGCCCAACGCCAGCACGGTGTCCCAGGCCGCTTCGAGTGCGGCCGGGTCGAGCGCGTCGGGCCCGGGTGCCACCGCGGTGCCGCGGGCGCTCAACACGATCATGGCGTCGTCGTCGGAGGTCCGCCCGGCCCCCACCACCTCCTGGGTCGGCGCACCCCTGCGATGGGCGAGCAGGGTCACGAACCCCTCGTGCTCGACCTGTTGGAGCCGGGTGAGCGTCGCCGCCGCGGCGTCCCGGTACCAGAGCGTTCGCCAGGCTTTCGCCAGCAGCTGCGCGTCGTGGGCATCGCGTCCGTAGACCTTCACCTCGAGTGGCCGACCGGTGGCATCGATCGCGTCCAGCACGAACACGCCTGTGACTTGACGTTCCCGCTGCGACAACGAGGTCACCTCCACACCCAGATCCGCGAGCCCGTTCCGGACCTCGTCGAGACTCGGGCGCCCGCCGCTCGAACCGAGCAGTAGGTGCACCAACGTCGCGGCCACGACGCCACAGAGCACACCGAGTACGGCCCCGCTCGGCGTGGTCGCGCTGAGGAGCACGAGGGAGACGGCACCGATACCGACGAGCCAGCGGCCGGCTGCACGGTAGGGCCGCGCGAGATGTGGCGCGGCCACCGCTGTCGTGGCCACGACCAGGGCGAGCCGGAGCGACACGGGTTCCGCGGGTGGTCCGGTGGCGGTGATGGCGTCCCACCACGACCGGGTCGAGTCGCCGACCGCGCTCTGGACCGCGACGACGAGTGCGCTCGCCCCGAGGAGCGCCAGGAGGTGGTCGCGCGCGATGTCCAGGCGCCAGTGCAGGATCGCTGCGAGCACGAGGAAGACAGCCCACAGGCTCAACACCCCGGCCACGACGAGCCAGATCCCGGTGAGGGACACGGGCAGTGCGAGCGCGACTTCGGTGACCGCCTTCTCGAGCTCCGACGGTGGGTCGCTGCCGAGGATGACCAGCAGAAGGCCGACGACCCCCGACACCAACGCGACCACATCCGTGGCCCGGCGCGCTCGGATCCCCTTGTCGTGGGGGTAGAGCCGGGTCGGGTGTGGTCGCGACCACAGTCGCCCGAGGTTGACGAGGCCGGTGCTCATCTCGTCGCGATCGGCTTCGAAGAGGACTGCGCACCGGGAGGCTTCGGTGCCGTCGCGAGAGCGGCAGGACGGCGATCGACAGGGATCAACTCGACCTCCTCCTCCTTCCGGTCGCGAGGGAGCCTCCCGACGCGGCGCGCGCGCCGTGCCGGAAGGCCCCTACTCGCGGATCTGGAGCTCGACGTCAGGTGGACTCTTTGCCGCCGTACACGGTGAGCGCATAGATGACCAGGATGCCGATGAACGCGAGGATGAGCGCCTGGATCGGGAACGCGAACACCCAGAGCATGTTCACGACAACCGAGATCGTCGCGACGATGATCCCGACGACCCGAGCCCACTGCGCGCGGTTGAGGACCGCGAACCCGGCGAGAACCACGATGATCCCGCCGATCAGGTAGATCCAGCCCCAGGTCTCGAGGTTCGACTCGTAGAACAGCTCGGGGATCTCGCCCTCGCGATCCAAGGCCCACAGCCCATTGATCACGTCGAGCATGCCGACGATCACCAGCGTGATGCCGGCGAAGCCGATCCAGCCGTCGCCCTTCTTCGTCATGGTCTCAACCAAGGTTCCTCCTGAGAGTTGGAAACGCTCGCTGCGTTGGTTGCTGGGACTTGACCACACGGTGCTCGGCCGACGCAAGTGCCAGCAGTGGCGCTCGCCCGGAAACCGATGCCGTCACGGTCGACGAGGCTCCCGAACCGGCGAGTCGGGAACGGTGATGGTGAGCTCGCGTGGGTGCGTCGGGGCCGAGATGACACAGGTGCCGGCCAGGTAGTCCGCCCAGCAACGACGACGGGTGCTCAGCCCCGCCCGCGCGAAACCGATGCCGAAGAGCGCGAGGGAGCCGAGTCAGCGGCGAGCCCCCTGCCGGCGCCCCCTGACCCAGCTGACGACCAGGAGCAGGAGGATCGCGCCGATGATCGAGCCGACGATGCCGCTCGCTCGGAACTCGATGCCGTCACCGTTGATGAGGCTCCCGAGCATCCCGCCGACGAAGGAGCCGGCCAAGCCGGCCGAGAGCGCTTCTCCCCAGTTCACCGGGGTGTCGAAGCCACGCACGACCAGGAGGGCTATCCAGCCGATGGCCATGCCCCAGACGAGGATGAACAACAAGATCATGAACGCTCCATGGTCCAGGGTGGTGGGACTGCGAATCTCGAATGACGAGCACGAGCGTAACCGACCCCGTGAGTCGACCGGTTCGAGAGTCGCCATCGCGCCGGGTCGTTCATCGTGGACTTCGCGACCGTCGGCCCGTCGATCGCGACGGTCAGATGCGGGAGCGCACTGACCTCGACCCGGCGCTCAACCGGATCCCACGTCACCGCGGTGACGAGTCGGGAACCGTGATGGTGAGCTCGCGTGGGTGCGTCGGGGCCGAGATGACACAGGTGCCGGCCAGGTAGTCCGCCCAGCAGCGACGACGGGTGCTCAGCCCCGCCCACGCGAAACCGATGCCGAAGAGCGCGAGGGACAGTGGATAGCCCACGACACGCAGGGCCGCCCGACTCATGCCGAGGCGCTGTCCTCTGGTCGTCACCACCCGGAGGCCGAGCAGCGCCTGTCCGGCTGTGCGGCCGGCAAGGCGCCAGCACAGCGCGAGGTACGCGGCCGCCCACACGCTGAAGGTGACCGCCCACACCCAGGGCTCGGCGTCGGGTGCGCTGGGCGCTCGGAGCCCCGCAAGGGCCCGCACGAGAACCGCCACGCCGACGAGCCCGTAGTAGCCGACGACCACAGACGTCGCGTCCACGCCGAGAGCAATCGCCCGGCCTGCGAGTCCGCCGTACGCGATCTGATCCGGGTCGAGTCCCGTCGGCTCGGGTGTGTCGGCGACGATCTGTTCGACGACGTCGGGTGGTGGCGAGGCGACGGGGCGTCGGAGCACGCGGGCCAGCAGAGCATCGACGCGGGTGTCGATCTTCGAGACCATCGACCGGATGGCGGTGAGGCCGCGGTCGAAGGCGCTCCCGCTCGTCGCGATGACGATCGACTCGAGATCGACGCGGCTGACCATCCACCGAGTCGCGGCTCGGGTCGTGTCGTCGATGACCCGCGCGGCGAGCTCGCGTCCGGATTCGATCACCGGGAGGCCGTGGGAGGCGGGGGCTGCCCCGGGTCGTTCGTCCAGGGGCCCCTCTTGTTCGACCACTGGGTCCGCGTTCGAACCTGTGGCGGGGCGCAGGAGACCGGTGGCCCGTCGGCCGAGACCAGCCGCCGCGCCGACGCCCGAGCGCACGACGCCTCGCACCGCCTCCAGTGGAGTGGCTGGGCGGATGGCCTCGGGATGGGGATCGCCGTCGGTCAGGTGGTCGCTCGGGTCGTCGGGCACGGCGCCGACGGTACTCGGCTATCCCGGGGACCGTCCCACACGATCAACCGGGGTACCTGTATGGTGAACTCGAAGACGGGGCTGCTCTCTGATCGGGTAGTTCGACGAAGCACGAGTGGAGGGGAAACGACGTATGGCTGACACCATGAAGAAGTCGGGCACGGGGTGGATCGCGTTCGCCGGGATTGCGTTGATCATCGCCGGGTTCTACGACATCGTCTCGGGCCTGTGGGCGCTCGACAACAAGGCGTCGGGGGTCGACGCGGTCCTGTACGAGGGAAACCTCGAGACGTGGGGATGGATCTACCTGATCGTGGGGATCGTGGTCCTGTTCGCCGGGTTCGGCGTGTTCAGTCGGCAGACCTGGGCCGTCATGGTCGGGATCTTCGCCGCGACCGTCGGGATCATCGTGGAGCTCTTCTGGATGTTCCAGACGCCGGTCCGCTCCCTGATCTACATCACGATCGCCATGCTCGTGATTCATGGGCTCACGGTCTACGGCGACAAGGAACTGGCCTGACCTGAGTCACCTGTTCGTTCGAGCGGCCGCGGCGCTCCAGCGCCGCGGCCGTCTCGCGCCCGGATGCGAATGCGCGGATGCGAATGCGCGGATGCGAACGCGCAGCTGGGGGAGAGCCGCGCACCGTCGGTGGGAACATCTCGGCGCTAGATTGCGCCGACTCTCGAGGCATGGACCGGCCTCGACTCGGAGTCCATCCCCAGGAGGACGTGAATGACCGGCACGGACACCGAGGACCCGGAGGTCTCCCCGGCCGATCGGGCGCGGCGCCGACGGGTGTTCGGGAGACTGGAGCTGGTCGCGACCATCTTGATCGCGGTCGCCACGGTGCTCACCGCGTGGAGCGCGTTCCAGAGCACGAAGTGGGGCGGAGTCCAGGCGAACTCCTACGCAGCAGCGAGCGCCGCCCGCACCGAGTCGGGGAAGGCCGGCGCACTGGCCAACACGCAGGTGACAATCGACGTGACCATCTGGGCGGACTGGCTCGCGGCCCTCGCCGACGAGCTCCGGCTCGACCCGAACGCCTCGCGAGGCCCCGACGGGACCTATCAGGCGGATCCCGAACAGCTCTCCGGTGTGCTCTTCGACCGCTTCCGCGACGAGTTCAAGCCCGCGGTCGAGGCCTGGCTCGCGCAGCGGCCACTCGAGAACCCCGACGCGGATGCGACGCCGTTCGTGGTCCCCGAGTACAGGCTTGCCGAGAGGGAGCGCGAGAGCCGGCTCACGGTTCGGGCCGAGTCGCGTGCCGCAGAAGCGCGTGACGCGAACCAGACCGGCGACAACTACGTGTTGACCACGGTGCTGTTCGCAAGCGTGCTGTTCTTCGCCGGCATCAGCTCGAAGTTCGAGTCGCTGCGCAACCACTCGATCATGATCATCATGGCGGTCCTGATCCTGATCGCCGGAGTGACGATCCTCGCGACGTACCCGATCGAGATCTGACCGACCGTCGGTGGCTCGAGACAGACCGATCCGGTGGACGTGCCCGATTCTCCGTACGCCCCCAGGGACTCGAACCCTGAACCTAGTGATTAAGAGTCACTTGCTCTAGCCAGTTGAGCTAGGGGCGCGTGGTGCTCGGGCATCGTACCAACCGGACCTGCGTTCCCCGGTGCTGTGCCACGAAATCGTCTGACGTAGGTTGGCGGGCATGGACGTGCTGGTCACGGGTTCGAGCGGGTTCATCGGGTCCGCGCTCCTCGGTGCACTCGCGGCCGACGGGCATCGCCCGATCCGAGCGCTGCGCGGCCGCGACGTCCCGAAGGGAGTGGACGCGATCTCGTGGGACCCCGATGCCGGCACGATCGACGCCGGCGCGCTGGAGGGCATCGGCGCCGTGGTCCACCTCGCAGGCGCGGGGATCGGCGACGCTCGCTGGACCGACGCGCGCAAGCGCCTCATCCTCGAGAGCCGGACGATCCCGACCCGGCTCCTCGCGACCACGCTCGCCGGGCTCGCGAAGCCGCCCGCCGTCCTCGTCTCGGCATCCGCCATCGGGTACTACGGCGATCGCGGCGACGAGAGCCTCACGGAGGACAGCGCACCCGGCACCGACTTCGCGGCCGACGTCGCCGTGCAGTGGGAGGCAGCCGCCCAGCCGGCCGCCGACGCCGGTATCCGCGTCGCGACGATCCGCACCGGTATCGTCCTCGGGCCCGGTGGTGGCGTGCTCGGGAAGCTGCTGGTGCCGTTCAAGCTCGGCCTCGGTGGTCGCGTCGGTGATGGTCGCCAGTACATGTCGTGGATCTCGCTCCCGGACGAGGTGGGGGCGATCCGGCACGTGCTGCGCACCGACAGCTTGATGGGCGCCGTCAACCTGACGGCGCCGAACCCGGTGACCAACGCCGAGCTGGCCTCGACGCTCGGGAAGGTGCTGCACCGGCCGACGGTGCTCCCGACCCCGGTGCTCCCGCTCAAGGCGCGCTTCGGCACCGAGCTCGTCCAGAGCCTGCTCCTCGGGGGTCAGCGCGTCCTTCCGAAGCGCCTCGAGGCGAGCGGCTTCGAGTTCGCACACCCGACCCTCGAAGGCGCGCTGCGGGCCGTGCTCGACCGGCCGGCCGAGGCCGCCTGAGCCGGACGCGCCACGCGCCCCGCCTCGGAAGAGGGGGGCGCGTGCGAGTGGGGTGACCGAGGGGTTTCGAACCCCCGACCTCCGGGATCACAACCCGGCGCTCTCGCCAACTGAGCTACGGCCACCATGAGCGCTGACGGTCGGTGACGACCGTCTCGCCAGCCCGCCAGGATACCCGGCACCCCACCCGCCCTCGGTACGCGAAACCCCTCTAGGGTCTCCTGCGATGGCCGAGTCGGGGACCGCGACGATCCTCTTCACCGACCTGGTGGGGAGCACCGAGCTGTTCTCCGGGCTCGGCCAGCTCGCCGCCGACGAGCTGCGTCGGCGCCATGACTCGATCCTGCGCGACGCCGTCGAGGGCCACGGCGGCAAGGTGGTGAAGCATCTCGGCGACGGGATCCTCGCGACCTTCGGTGGCGCGGCCGAGGCGGTCACCGCCGCAAGTGCGATCCAGGCGGGCGTCGAGCGGTCGAACCGGCGGGCGACCCAGGCGCACCGCCTCTTCGTGCGCATCGGGGTGAGCTCGGGCGACGTGACGTGGGACGACGACGACTGCCACGGCACGCCGGTCGTCACCGCGAGCCGCTTGTGCGACTCCGCCGAGGGAGGCGAGATCCTCTGCGACGACCTCGTGCGCGGTCTCGCCCGCGGTCGTACCGACGTGTCGTTCCGCCTCGTCGGTGAGACGGAGCTGAAGGGGCTCCCCGAGCCGGTCACCGTCTATGAGATCCCATGGGCGAGCACGACCGCGGAGGAGGCCGCACCCCTACCGGGCGCGCTGCGCTCCGGTGCGTCGGAGTTCCCGTTCTCCGGACGCGACGAGGAACGCGCCGTGCTCGCCGACGCGTGGAAGCGCGCCCAGGCCGACGGTGCCGCCGTGGTGCTCGTGGTGGGCGAGCCCGGGATCGGCAAGACGCGCCTGTCGGCCGAGGTCGCACGAACCGCGCACGCCGAGGGTGCGCTGGTGCTGATGGGTCGCTGCGACGAGCACGTCCTCGCGACCTACGCGCCGTGGATCGAGGCGTTGCGCCACCTGGTTGCACACGTCGATGTGGCAGTCCTGGCCGGGAACGTCGAGCGACACGGTGGCGAGATCGCTCGCCTCGTGCCCGAGGGACTCCGGCGGCTGGGCAGCGACGTCCCCGCGCCGATCGACGCGGATCCCGAGACCGAGCGGCTCCTCTTGTTCGACGCGGTTGTGGATCTCCTCGCCGCCGCCGCAGAAGAGACGCCGGTCGTGTTCGTGTTCGACGACGCGCACTGGGCCGACGCAGCGAGCGTCAACCTGCTCCGCCACCTCGTGCGGCACCTCTCTCCGGATGCCCGGTTGCTCGTCGTCGTCACCTATCGCGACACCGACGTCGATCGATCCCATGCGCTCGCGCCCGCGCTCGCCGATCTGCGCCGCGCCCCGAACGTCACCCGCGCGGTCCTGCGCGGGTTCGACGAGTCGGAGCTGCGCGCCATGCTCGAGCGCGTCCGTGGCGAGGACCTGCCACCCGAGGGCGCGGCGATGATCCGGCGGCTGCTCGAGGAGACCGAAGGCAACCCCTTCTTCCTCCAGGAGGTGCTGCGCCACCTCGCTGAGTCGGGGGCGCTCGTCCAGGAGGACGGCGTGTGGGTGGGCACGGTCGCCTGGGACGAGATCGGGCTCCCGGAGGGGGTGCGTGACGTCGTGGGACGGCGCCTGTCGGCGCTGCCCGATCGCGCCAACGAGCTGCTGCGCGTGGCTGCCCTCCTCGGGCGGGAGTTCGAGACCGACGTGGTGGCTGAGGTCGCGGAGCGTCCGGTCGACGAGGTCGTCGACGATCTCGACGCGGTGCTCGCGGCGTCGCTCGTCGAAGAGGTGGACGACCATCCCGGTCGGCTCTCGTTCATCCACGCCCTCGTGCGCCAGACGTTGCTCGAGGAGCTGAGCACCAACCGAAAGGTGCGCCTCCACCGCCGCGCCGCCGAGGTGCTCGAGGCGCGACGGGGCACCCCCGTCGAGCTGTTGGCCCACCACTTCCTGGAAGCCGCGTCGCTCGGGGTCGCGGACCAGGCGATCCGCTACGCGACGGACGCCGCCGAGGCCGCACACCGGCGCGCCGCCTTCGCCGACGAGGTCGCGCTCCTCGACCGGGCGGTGGAGGTGAGCGATCTGGCCGACGAGCCGGACCTGCCGCTCCGCTCCGAGCTGCTCGCGACGCTCGCCCTGGCCGAGCACTACAACGCCAACCCGGACCGCGGTCGCGAGCTGGCGCTCGCGGCGGCCGAGGCCGGACGGCGTGCCTCCAGCCCTGCGCTCGTCGCCCGCGCAGGGATCTCGTACCAGGGTCTCGCGACCCAGTTCGCGCGCCCGTCCGACGAGCTCGGCGTCGACATCATGCGGGAGGGTCTCGCGGGCCTGGATGACGACGACCTCGCGCTGCGGGCGCTCGTCACCGCGTTCCTCTCCTACGCGCTGATCTTCGCGCCCGGCGACGAGGCCTTTCGGCTCGCGACCGAAGCCGTCGATCTCGCGCGCGAGGCCAACGACGATGGAGCGTTCGTCCACGCGTTGCGTGCGCTCGCCTGGACCGAGAACGTGTCTGTACCTGTCGCCGGGCGCGAGTCGACCGTCGCTGAGTTGGTGGAGACCGCCGATCGCCTGAACGACCGCTCGCTGGTCTCCATCACCCAGCTGCTCGTCGGTCGCGTCTTGACGTGTCAGGGCAGTCTCGACGAGGCCGACACCGCGTTCGCCGCGTCGTCGGACATCGCCGGGGCCAGCCTCGAGGGCTGGGTGATCCGGAACTTCCGTGCCGCCCGGCTCGCGACGGAAGGTCGATTCGACGACGCCGACGCGCTCTCCGGCGAGTCGCATGGGATCGCCGGCGACATCGGCGAGAGCGGCGACGCCGTCTGGCACGCGCAACGGTTCCGCACCGCCCTCGACCGGGGCGACGCCGAGGCGTCCGGCGCAGAGGCCGTCGCCCTCGCCGCCACGCCGTTCGCGACGCTCGCCCCCTACTCCGCGTTGGCGTCGGATCTCGGAGGCGACGAGACACGGGCACGGGCCGAGCTCCGCACGTGGTTCGAAGGCGTCTTCCCCCATCTGCCCGCGCAGCTGAGCTACATCGGAACGACCTACGCCTCTCGCCTGGTCCAGGCATTCGGCGATGCCGAGATCGCCGAGCAGTTCCTGCCCGGGATGCAACGACTCTCGGGCGAGCTCCCGGGCAGCGAAGTCACCATCATGGAGGCCTTCGACACCTGCATCGCGCGCCTGCTCGCGACGCTCGGGCGCCTCGACGAGGCGATCGTCGCGGCCGAGGCCGGCGACGCGCTGCATCGCCGCGCCGGTCTCGATGCCCGCACCGCCCAGAGCACGACCGAGCTGGGCGAGCTGCTCCTCCGCCGGGACGCGCCCGGCGATCGCGAGCGGGGCGTGCAGTTCCTGCGCGAGGGCGCGGACCTCGCCGAACGTCTCGGCATGGCACCGACCCTCGCCCGGGCTCGGGCCGCACTCGGCGGCTGAGTGCCGGGCGCGCGCCTCCGCCGCGCCCCGTGCTCAGTCCACCCTCAGGGTCCCGGGGCAGACTGGCTGCATGACCGACGAACCGCGTGACCGCGCCGCGCTGCCCTTGCTCGACCGACGCCGCGCCCTCCTGCTCCTCGGCACCGTCGGCCTCGGCGCGATGGCCGCAGCATGCGGTGACGGCTCGTCGTCGGGGTTGTCGGGAAAGCAGGGGGCGGGGGCCGAGTCGTCGGGCCCGTCCGCCGACTGCACGCTGACCCCCGAGTCGACGGAGGGACCCTTCTCCCTCGACGGTGACCTCGTGCGGTCCGACATCACCGACACCGTGTACCGCGCCGAGCCCTACTCGTCGCGCGGCGATCGCGACACCCGCAACGCCGACGACGGGGTCTACCAGAGCGGCGGCACGGAGTCGACGCTCACCGTGACGGGCGACAGCAGCGGCTACCGCACGACCCTCACGATGGGTGTCGCTGCGAGCTGAGGTCTCGACTGCGCGCGGTCCGGTGCAGCGGTTCGTGGAGCGCGCCCGGGAGGATTCGAACCCCCGACCAACGGAATAGAAGCGAATGCAGAGCCGTCCATTACGTGTCGTTCAGTGCGCTGAGGTTGCTGCAGAACGATTCGGGAAACGCGCGCGCACTCCACGCACGCACTGTACGCCGCGACTCGGTGACAAACCGGTGACAGGACTCGGCGTCTCGACCTGAGCTCCTGAATGTCTACCTTCGTTGTCGGTGTTCGGTGGAGGAGTCGATTCGTGACTGACCCAGCTCTCACGACATCACAGGTCAACAAGGCGGGCAAGACGCTTCGATCCTGGGTGCGCGGCGAGCTCGTCGACGAGGCCAACTACCGCGCGGCGCTCGAAGTACTCCTCCGATTCCGCGCCGCACATCAGTTGCCACTGACGAAGGCGACGATGGGTCTCCGGTCCATGGTCAGCACCGAGGGATGCAGGGTCGAAGTCACGCAGCGTCTGAAGCGAGAACCGACGATCCTCGACAAGTTGCGACGAGAGCCGACGCTTGCTCTCGCGACGATGCAGGATGTCGGCGGATGTCGAGCCGTGCTCGACAGCATCGACGAGGTGCGGCGCGTGCAGCGCAGACTCTCGAAGCGGCGTCCCCCGACACGGGTCAGTGACTACGTCTCGGATCCCAGGTCCTCCGGGTACCGAGGCGTTCACTTGATCGTCGTCTACGACGAGCGCAGCATCGAGGTCCAGCTCCGGACCCGGGTCATGCACGAATGGGCCATCACGGTCGAGCGGCTCAGTGGCCGCCTCGACACGGATCTGAAGAGCGGTGTCGGCCCCGCACCAGTCCTCGAGCTGCTCGAGGCGATCTCGCAAGCGATGGCCCTGGAAGAAGAAGGCGCAGTGGTCGAACCGGAGCTGATCGAGACGCTCAGTCGACTCCGGGAGTCGGCGCTACCCTTGTTGGGCGGAGGGGCCTCATGACTCAGACGATCCTGAATTTTCTGCTCGTCTTCGATCACGAGCGCGGCGAGCTCATCGAGATGCGCGAGTTCGGTGATGACGCCGACGCGGCTGTGGCCGCCTACTCCGACAAGGAGCAGGAGTTCCAGGGTCGCGAACGCGTCGAGATCGTGCTCGTCGGCTCGGACTCGCTCGACACCGTGCGCCTCACCCATGCGAACTACTTCGATGGCAGCGTCACCGTCTCGAAGTACCTCGCCGGCATCTAGCGGCACGCGCCGGAGTTGCCGGCGGCGGCGAAGGTCTCTCGGGCGGGGATGATCGGAATGACGCCCGCTTCGACGATCGGAACCCCGCGCGACGGCCCTGGGGGATGGGCTCTACCTGGCCGCGGGCCACGTCGGGCGCGACCCATGCTGATCACGATCAGGAACGGAACCGAGCGTCCTGCCACGATCGGAATCGCTCGGCCGCCAAGTCATTGCGATCAGCAGCGAACTCCACCCGTCCCCGCCAC
>JAWOIO010000134.1:0-6395 GCA_046484625.1 Acidimicrobiia bacterium | reverse complement strand
CCCAGGCCCAGGATGCCGCGACGCAACTCGGCCTGCCGGTCGTGCTGAAGGTCCTGTCGCCCGACATCATCCACAAGAGCGACGTCAACGGCGTCTACGTGAACCTCCAGACGCTCCAACAGGTCGAGGACGCCTACGAGCGCATCGCCTCTGAGACCGGCTGTGGAGACGTACTCGTGGCCGCCTACCGCAGTGGCGCAACCGAGCTGATCGCAGGCGCAGTACACGACTCGGTCTTCGGACCGTGCTTGATGCTCGGCGCTGGCGGCATCTACGCCGAGGCGCTTCTCGACTTCAGCATCCGCGTGTTGCCAACGAACGCCTCCGAGATCACGTCGGCTCTCCAGGGGCTGCGCATCTTCCCTATCTTGCAAGGTCAACGCGGCGAGGCGGGAACCGACATCGGGCGCCTCACCCAGATGCTGCTGTCGCTCGCGAACCTCATCGCGACCGAACCGTTGATCGCCGAAATGGACCTCAACCCGATCCTCGTGCGCGGGAACACCCTCGAGGTTGCCGACGCACGGATCATCGTCTCCGGTTCCTGACGTCACCAAGGAGCGACTCGCATGAGCACCGACCACGTTCTCGTCGAACGACACCCCCACCACGCCACGATCGTCCTGAATCGACCCGACAAGCTCAACGCCCTAACACCCGACATGTACGTACGGATCGGGCAACTACTCGCCGAGCTCGAAGCCGACGACGGGGTTCGCGCAGTCGTCCTACGCGGAAACGGCAAGGCCTTCTCGTCCGGATTCGATCTGACCCATCAAGTTCGCGCGGACGACAACGACCAGCGCCGTAGGTTCTTGCAGCAGACCGCCAACGCGAACCGCTGGAAGATCTGGAACATGTCCAAACCCGTGGTCGCGCAACTCCACGGGTACTGCCTCGCCGGCGCGCTCGAACTCGTGCTACCAAGCGACTTTCTCATCGCGTCCGAGAGCTGCCGCTTGGGAGAACCAGAGGTCCTATTCGGCACCTCACCGGCGTTCTTCGCCGTTCCGTGGATCGTCAACGTGCGGCGCGCCAAACAGATCCTGATGACAGGCGAGTACTTCACTGCCGTGGAAGCCGAGCGCTGGGGCTTGGTCACGAGCGCCGTTCCAGAGCAAGAGCTCGACCAACACGTCGCCAAGCTCGTGAAGCGGCTCGTGCAGCTCCCACCCGCTGCGGTGCGCATGATCAAGGAGGGCGTGAACCGCGTCTACGAGACCCTCGGAATGCGCGCCCACATCGACAGCTGGGTCGACTCGAACCTCCTGCTCAAGACGATCGAGACCGACGAGACGCTGACGTTCAAGGAGAAGGTTCGCACCGAAGGCGTCAAGGCAGCGATCGCCTGGCGCGAGGAACTCTACTCCTAGAGCGGTGCGCCCCCGCGCGAAGGTGCATTTTGACTACCTACATCCTCAATCGGCTCCTGCAAGGCATCGCGGTCCTGATCGTGTCGGTATCCGCAATCTTCCTCTTGGGCCGACTGAGTGGCGACCCCGTCGCCCTGCTGTTACCTGAAGATGCCCCCATCGAGTCCGAGATCGAGATCCGACGCCTATTGGGCCTAGATCGCCCTATCTCCGTGCAGTACACCTCCTACGTATCGCGTGCACTCGTAGGCGACTTCGGCAGGTCGTACTTCGACAACCGCGCCGTGAAGGCCATCATCCTCGAGTACCTACCCAACACCCTCAAGCTTGCTGGCGTTGCCGTGGTCATCTCGATCGTCATGGCCATTCCGCTCGGCATCGCAAGCGCCGTCTACCGCGATAGTTGGCTAGACCGCATCAGCCAGGCCCTCGCGCTCGCAGGGCACTCCATGCCCGCCTTCTGGTCCGCGATTCTCCTCATCCAGATCTTCGGCGTATGGCTCGGCTGGCTACCCACCTTCGGCTCCGGCACGTTCGCTCACATCCTCCTGCCAGCGGCCAACCTCGCGCTCTACAACTGGGCGCAGATCTCTCGCCTCACCCGCTCGGCGATGGTGGAGACACTCTCCGAAGACTACATTCGTACCGCGCGATCCAAGGGTCTCGGCGGCATGTCCGTCGTGCTCAAGCACGCCTTCCGTAACGCCCTGCTCCCCATCGTCACCATCGTCAGCCTCGAACTCGGCGGGCTCCTCGGCGGCGCCGTCATCACAGAGACCGTGTTCGCGTGGCCGGGGATAGGCTGGCTCGTCATCAACGCCATCTCTCGCCGCGACTTTCCCGTCGTACAGGGCATCATCGGGTACGTCGCCGTCATCTTCGTCATCCTCACGCTGCTCACGGATGTGCTCTACACGTACATCAACCCGAGAGTCAGGTACTGAGCGTGGCGCTCTCCGCCATCATCGACACCAAGAGGATCCGAAGCCAGGTTCGGCGCTATCCCTTCACGTTGCCAGCACTAGCAATCGTCCTGCTTACACTCTTCACCGCCTTGTTCCCGGACGTCGTGGCGCAAGGTGTACCCGGTGCGCAGAATCTCCGCGCCCGCCTGAAACCACCCGGCTTCGTCGACACAACCGGGGTGATGCACCCGTTCGGCACCGACACCCTGGGTCGCGACGTCCTCGATATGGTCGTGGCCGGCGCGAGACCCGCGCTCCAAGTTGGCTTCGGCGCGGTCGCCATCGCGCTGCTCATGGGCGTAAGCGCTGGCCTGATCTCCGGCTACGGCAAGGGCCTCCTGTCGACGCTCATCATGCGCCTGGTCGAGCTGCAGTTGGCGTTCCCGTTCTTCATGATCGCAGTAGCCGTTACGGGCATGCTCGGCCCGAGCCTGTGGCTGGTGCTGTTCATCATCGCGCTTGGTACCTGGGTTCCGTATGCGCGTGTCATCCGATCCGAAGTCCTAGAGGTGCGAAGCCGCGAGTACATCCAGGCGGCCCAAGCGCTCGGCGCGGGGCAGGCGCGAATCCTGCTTCGCCACGTTCTACCGAGCAGCATCCCCTCGATCATCGTGTTGGCATCGTTCAACCTAGCCACGGCGATCCTTCTGGAGGCAAGCCTGAGCTTCGTGGGCCTCGGCGTGCCCGGTACCGCCCCAACGTGGGGTCGGATGCTCGCTGAAGGCCGCAACTACGTCGCCACCGCCTGGTGGCTCACCGTCTGCCCCGGCGCCAGCCTCTTCCTCCTCGTCTTCTCCGTGAACCTCCTCAGCGACTTCTTGAAGGGGGTGATCGACAGGAAGAACTAACCCTTGGTGCCCCCCAGCCAAGACACCTCGCCGATCACGAAAGGAAACACCGCATGGGTTCGAGAATGCTTCGGAGCTTGGTTGCCGCATTCGCATTGACAATCGCGGCAGCCCAGGCTCAGGACACACTGAACGTCGCATGGAGCGCCGGCATCGACCGACTCCATCCCCTGATCTCCTCCAACGGGCCCGACATGATGGTCATGGCCAACATCTACGACACCCTGCTTCGCCTCAACCCGGACAGCGGCGAGTTGATGCCGCACGTCGCCGTGGCCTGGGAAGCAGAGGACGATCTCACTTGGCGCTTCGAGCTACGCGACGGCGTGACGTTCACCAACGGTGAGCCCCTCGACGCAGCGGCCGTGGAATACAGCATCGAAGCCATGTTGGCACTCGGATCCCAGTCCGGCAACGCACCGCGCATCGCCAACATCTCGGACGTCGAAGTTGTCGATGACCTCACCGTGCGCATCCACACCAAGGCCCCGTTCCCGGAACTGCCGTACCGCATGCAACCGGTCGGCGGATCGGGACGCGTCTTCCTCGTTCCCCCGCAGTACTTCTCGGAGAACACGCCGGAGTACGTGCAGGAGAACCCGATCGGCTCCGGTCCTTATCGTCTCACCGAGCTGCGTCGCGGCCAGTACGTGAAGCTCGACGTCAACCCGGACTACTGGGGAGATGCACCGGAGTTCGAGACGGTGTTCATCCACTTCATTCCTGAGGCGTCCACTCGCATCGCCGCACTGCTTTCCGGCGAGATGGACCTGGTCCAGCGGCTTCCGTTCGATGACGAAGCGCGCATCGCTGCGGCGCCGGGCGTACACGTGATCGAGGACCCCAGCGGCCTCGTGTTGTCCATCGTGGTGGATCCGAAGCATGAGCCGTTCGACGACATTCGCGTTCGCGAGGCCGCAGCGCTCGCCTTGGACCTCGAACTCGTGGTCGAGGAGCTTCTTGGCGGCCGTGGTCGCGTCGTCCCCGCGCTCGTCCCGCCGAACGCATTTGGGTTCAACTCCGACCTCGAACCGTACGGCTACGATCCTGAACGCGCCCGCGAACTGCTCGCAGAAGCAGGTTACCCGAACGGTTTCACGCTCGACACGAACATCTCCGACGGACGGTACGTCGCCGACCGCGCCACGTACGACGTCCTGAACGCCCAGCTGGCAGAAGTCGGCATCGTCGCCAACCCGCAGGTGGTGGAGTGGGGTCGACTGCTGGCCATGATGGCCGAGGGAGCCGCCGGCCCCTTCTACATCATCGGGTGGGACTTCGGTGAAGGGGTTGGCAGCAAGATGGACTCGCTCTTCGTCACCGGCACGCGTCAGAGTCGCTGGAGTGACCCCGATTACGACGAGCTCTCCCGCCTCGGCAACGCTGAAATGGACGCGGAGAAGCGCGCGGAGTACTGGCGCCAAGCGCAACAACTCGTGCACGAGCGCCACATGTTCCTCGCAACATGGCAGACCTCCGTTCTGTACGGCGCGAGCGATCGAATCAATTGGGTATCCAAGTACGGCGACAACATCCAGCTCATCGACGTCACCCTCGCCCAGTAACCCCACCAACTCCTCCCCCCAGGCAGTTGGGCCACCGACTGCCTGGGGACTCCAGGAGTTCGCCGGTCAAGGCCCCTATCAGGCAACACGCGCGAAAACCTGCGACAGGAGCAACCGTGGCAGACCCAGCCGACTTCAGCTTCGAACCTCGCCGCTACCTAGATTCGGTGAACGAGATCCGTCACTACCATCGCGTCGGCGCCGAAGAGTGCCACTACAACGGCTATCTGCTGTCCGGGGCGCGCCTGATCCAATACGTCTCGGACGCCAACGCCGAACTGAACATCCGATCAGATGGCGTCGGCGGCCTCTTCGCATCCATCAAATCGGCCGACTTCCTAGAGTCGGTCTATGCCGGAGAGGTCCTGGAGATCATCGTGCGCCGAGTCCACACCGGCAACCGCTCCCGCCACCACCAGTTCGAAATCTACAAGCACATCCTCAAGCGCTTCGACAAGGGCCGCTCCGCCGCAGAACCACTGGACCCGCCCGTCTTGGTCGCACGTGGAAGCACCGTTTCTGTCATCCCGAAGACTCCCGCAACCTAGGAGAGCGAACACCGTCATGCTGCGTCTCTCCGGCGGTCTCGAAGTACACCAGGTCCGCCTGCCGTACACCAACATCTACGGCGGCCGCGACTCGGTCAACGCTTACTTCCTGACCAACGGGACCGACGCCGTTCTCATCGACTGCGGCAAGTACCTCGTCGAGCACCGACATGCATTAGAGGCGCACTGGCGGCAACTCGGCAGCCCACGCGTGAGGCAGGTGCTCCTCTCGCATGGCCACACCGACCACGTTGGAAACGCCCGCTTCATCGGCTCCTTGTTCCAGGCGAACGTGTACATCTCGGCCACGGATGTCTCGGTCTTCCGGCGGGCGCATCCAGAGTGGACACCGGAAGTGCAGTTCGAAGACGGCGCAACCATTACTACCTCCGTCGCTGAAGTCAGCGCCTTGCACACACCTGGCCACTCACCAGGGCACAACTGCTTCATGATCTCCGGCAGCCGCGTGCTGTTCTCGGGCGACATGGTCCTACCGCACATTCCGACCTTGATCGCCAGACCCGACGGGAACATGAACGCGTACATGCGCTCGCTCGCACGCCTTGGAAGCCTCGCGATCGATCAGATCGCACCGGGTCACGGCCCGTTCATCGAGAACGCGAAGGCGCGAGTCGCGACGTTACTGGCGCACCGCATCCGTCGCGAAGGGGAGATCATCGGGATCCTTCGAACGGGAGCACGCACCCTCGAAGAGCTGACCGACATCCTCTACTCGACACCGACGGAGTCGTCGGTACGACACCGTGCCGGGTCGATCATGGTTGACGCCCACCTGCACAAGCTGGAAGCGGCGGGTCGTGCGCGGCAGCACAACGGGCGTTGGCAGCTCGCGGCCAGGACACAGAAGTAACGGGTCCGCAACGCTGGGCTGCTCCCGCGTGATTGTAGAAGCACCCGAACCTTGCGGGGCGCGTCCGGCGAACTCCAGTGACCGAGACTCGAACCAAAGGATCCTATTGCTTCCACGAGATGCAGTTTGGGTGCAATGCCCGCTTGACAGCAAGAACCCCGGAGCGGTCCGGGGCCCTCGTTCGCGTCCTAGACGCTCTTCCTTGTGGTGGAGCCGAGGGGATTC
>JAWOIO010000219.1:0-15715 GCA_046484625.1 Acidimicrobiia bacterium | reverse complement strand
TGCGGCGCTGCTGAGCGTCGCCGCGCTCGCCCCCCTGTTCGTCTTGTGGTCGGAGCGACCCCTCGTCTTCGGAGTGCTCTTCCTGCTGGTCGTGATCTGGGTCGTCGAGGTGCCTGCGAGCTGGGTGGGTCGCCATGAGCTCGCCGCCCTCGTCGTCGTCTTCTGGCTCTGGGTCAACGTCCACGGCTCGTTCGCGCTCGGCTTCGCCTATCTGGGGCTCCACGTGGTGGGCCGATGGGTCGAGGGTGCTCCGCCGTGGCGGGGGCGCGAGCGTCGGATCGTCGGCGCGGCGGCCGCCTCGTTCGTGGTGTGCTTCCTGAACCCCTACGGCGCGTCGATGGTGGCGTTTCCGGTCGAGCTCGTGACGCGAGGGGATGCGTTGCGCGATGTGGTCGAGTGGTCCTCACCCGACTTCCATCGCGCGTCGGGCATCGTCTTCCTCGCGTGGGTGCTGATCTTCACCGTCGTGGTCGCCGCCGCGCCCCGGCGGGTCTCGGTGCGTGACCTCGTCGTGACCCTGCCGTTCCTGGTACTCGGCTTCTGGGCCCTGCGCAACATCGCGATCGCGCCGTTGGTCGCGCTCCCGGTGCTGGCGAGAAGCCTCGAGGTCGAGGGTCCGGATCGCGAGCGCCGGCAGCCCGGTCGCCGGTTCGTGTCGGCAGTCCTGGTCGTGGTGCTGCTGCTGAGTGGGGCGCTGCTCGCGCGGGCGAGCTCCGAGCCCGACTTCGCCTTCGATGGCTATCCGGTGCGTGCCATGGACGCGGTGGAGTCCCAGGGGCTGCTCGGGCGAAGGCTGCTGACCGACGACGCCGACGGGGGTTACGTGCTGCTGCGCTTCGGGGAACGGCAGCCGGTCTTCATGGACGACCGCTTCGACATGTATCCGCAGCCCGTGCTCGACGACTTCACCATCGTGAACGCGGGCAGTCCGGGCTGGCAGCAGGTTCTTCGCCGGCACGACGTCGAGGTCGTGGTGTGGGGGCGGGGTCGGGTCCTCACCGGACTGCTCAGACGCGCCTCCGGTTGGCGAGTCGTGCACCGGGACCCGGCGCACGTCGCGTTCGCACGGTCCGACGTCCTCGCCTGATCGGCGGACGTCCCGAGCCAACCTGCGGATTCCCCGTTCGCGTCCCCCGGCGAGCCGGGGTCGGGGACTACGGGGTGGAGCTGACGGTCCTGCCGACGTGCTCGAAGCGAGCGTCGACCTCGCCGCCGAAGAAGGAGATCGCCGCGATCACGGCGACGGCGATGAGAGCGACGAGCAGCACGTACTCGACGAGGCTCGCACCGGACTCCCACGCACGGAATCCGTGCGCCGGACCCTCGCTGTGGGCGGACCCGGCGGAGTGCCGGGTCCGCCCGCGCAGCGGGTTCATGATGGATCAGTTGCCGTTGCTGCTGAGCTTGGAGCCGGTCTCGTTGAACTTGTTGCTGACCTCGCCCCGCAGGAAGACCACGGCGGCGATGACGGCGAGCGCGATGAGGGCGACGAGGAGGATGTACTCCACCAGGTTCGCTCCACGCTCGTCGTGGGTGAACTTGGCCTGGAGCCAGGTCCGGAGCACGAAGAGGTTCATGTGGCACCCTTTCACGTGAGCCACCCAGGACTCGCCCCGACCGTCTATCGGCACGCACCGGTGCGACCTTGAGCGCAGACGCTTGCGGCAGCACCATGCTCACCCCCCGGTCCCGCTCGGGGTCGGCTCGCCTACGCTCGACCCGTGCTGCTCGTGGGGCTCACCGGCGGGATCGGATCGGGGAAGTCGACGGTCGCGCGCCTGCTCGAGGAGCGCGGCGCCGTCGTGGTCGACGCCGACGCGGTTGCTCGCGAGGTCGTCGAACCCGGCACTCCCGCGCTCGCGGCGCTCGTGGAGCGGTTCGGGGACGGCGTGCTCGCCCCTGACGGCACGCTCGACCGACCGGCGTTGGCCTCGCTCGCGTTCCTCGACGAGGAATCTCGCAAGGACCTCGAGGCGATCACCCACCCGGCGATCAACGAGGAGTTCCTCCGCCGGATGCAGGCTGCGCCCCCAGATGCGATCGTCGTGTGCGACGTGCCGCTGCTCGCCGAGTCGGAGCAGGCCCGGGGCCGGGGCTATCCGATCGTCCTGGTCGTGGAGGCCCCGGAGGAGCTCCGGCTGGCGCGGCTCGAGGGACGCGGGGTGTCACGGGAGGATGCGGAGCGCCGGATGGCAGCCCAGGCCTCCGACGAGGAGCGTCGAGCGCTGGCCACCCACGTGATCGACAACTCCGGCGACCTCGCCGCCCTGGAACACCAGGTCGCGGCGCTGTGGCCCGACCTCGAGGCGGCCCGGGACGAGGCCGAGGCCGGTCGGAGGGCACCCGACGAGGAGTCCGCGTAGTCGTCGTCCCCGCCCGTCCGACACAGGTGTCACACCGGGCGGTCACAATGGGACGGTGCCCCCGTTCGAGCTGGTCTCCGAGTTCGCGCCCGCGGGCGATCAGCCTCAGGCGATCGACCAGCTTTCCGAGGGCATCGTCGCCGGGGAGAAGGCCCAGACGCTGCTCGGCATCACCGGCTCGGGGAAGTCGTTCACGATCGCCGGCGTGATCGCGCGCACGCAGCGCCCGACCCTCGTGCTCGCCCCGAACAAGAGCCTCGCGGCCCAGCTCGCGAGTGAGTTCCGCGAGTTCTTCCCGAAGAACCGGGTCGAGTACTTCGTCTCGTACTACGACTACTACCAGCCCGAGGCGTACCTGCCCGCGACCGACACGTACATCGAGAAGGACTCGTCGATCAACGACGAGATCGATCGACTCCGGCACTCGGCGACCAGCGCGATCATGAGCCGACGCGACGTCATCGTCGTCGCGTCGGTCTCGGCGATCTACGGGCTGGGTGCGCCCGACGAGTACGAGCGCCAGTGCCTGATCCTCGACCGCGGGGAGGAGCGCGAGCAGCGCTCGATCCTCGCCCGTCTCGTCGAGCTCCAGTACGACCGCAACGACTTCGACTTCGCCCGGAACAAGTTCCGGGTCCGCGGCGACACGATCGAGATCTACCCGTCATACGAAGAGCGCGCGATCCGGTTGTCTCTGTTCGGCGACGAGGTCGAGCGCATCACCTCGGTCGACCCGCTCACGGGCGAGGTCGTGGAGGAGCTCGACCGCCTCGTGCTGTTCCCGGCCTCGCACTACGTCACCTCCGAGGAACGGATGCAGCGGGCGATCGCCGGCATCGAGGTCGAGCTGGGGGAGCGGCTCGCCGAGCTCGAGCGCAGCGAGAAGCTGCTCGAGGCCCAGCGACTCCGGATGCGGACCACCTACGACCTCGAGATGCTGCGCGAGGTCGGGATGTGCTCCGGGATCGAGAACTACTCGCGGCACCTCGACGGCCGCCGCCCCGGGGAGATGCCCTACACCCTCCTCGACTACTTCCCCGAGGACTCGCTGATCGTCCTCGACGAGTCGCACGTGACCGTGCCCCAGCTGCACGGCCAGTACGAGGGCGACCGATCGCGCAAGGAGACGCTCGTCGGACACGGGTTCCGCCTGCCGTCGGCGATGGACAACCGGCCACTGAAGTTCGGCGAGTTCGAAGCCAAGGTCCGCCAGATCGTCTTCATGTCGGCCACGCCGAGCCCGTACGAGCTCGAGGTCTCGACCCGGGTCGTCGAGCAGATCGTGCGCCCGACCGGTCTCGTCGATCCCGAGGTGACCGTGCGGCCGACGAAGGGCCAGATCGACGATCTCGTCGCCGAGATCCGCACGCGCGAGGAACGAGAGGAGCGCGTCCTCGTCACCACCCTCACGAAGAAGATGTCGGAGGATCTCACCGAGTACCTCCTCGAGCTCGGGGTCAAGGTGCGGTACCTGCACAGCGAGATCGACACGCTGGAGCGGGTCGAGATCCTGCGGTCGCTCCGACTCGGGGAGTTCGACGTCCTGGTCGGCATCAACCTGCTGCGGGAGGGGTTGGACCTCCCCGAGGTGTCGCTGGTGGCGATCCTCGACGCCGACAAGGAAGGGTTCCTGCGGTCGGCCACGTCGCTCATCCAGACGATGGGTCGCGCGGCGCGCAACGTCGAGGGTCAGGTGATCATGTACGCGGACAACGTCACCGACTCGATGCGCCACGCGCTCTCGGAGACGAACCGTCGGCGCAAGGCCCAGCTGGAGTACAACGCCGAGCACGGCATCGACCCGCAGACGATCCGCAAGAACATCGTCGACATCCTGGCGATGGTGCGGGCGCGGGAGGCCGACGGGGTCCCGGCCGCGCGAGGTCGCGGACGCGGCGCGTCGCGCTCGGCGGTCTTCGACCTCGCCGGCGTCCCACCGGAGGAGCTCGGCCGGCTCATCCAGTCCCTCCAGGAGGAGATGCACGAGGCGGCCAAGGAGCTGCGCTTCGAGGAGGCGGCACGCCTGCGCGACGAGGTCACCGAGCTGAAGCGGGAGCTCCGCGCCGTCGGGTGAGACGAACATGCGTTCGTCCGTGGCCCGGGGCCGGTACGCTGGCCCCGTGGCGACGGCGGCGAAGGGCACCTCGAGCAAGGCCCCGACGAAGAAGCCGAAGCGGGCTGCGACGAAGCGGGCGGTGTCGGCCGCGGCACCACTCGACGCCGCTCAGATCACGATCCGAGGCGCCCGGGAGCACAACCTCCACGACGTCGACCTCGTGCTCCCACGCGATCGGCTGATCGTGTTCACCGGGATCTCGGGCTCCGGGAAGTCCTCGCTCGCGTTCGACACGATCTACGCCGAGGGCCAGCGTCGCTACGTCGAGTCGCTGTCGGCGTACGCGCGTCAGTTCCTCGGCCAGATGGACAAGCCCGACGTCGATTTCATCGAGGGGCTGTCGCCGGCGATCTCGATCGACCAGAAGTCGTCGTCGCGCAACCCGCGCTCGACGGTCGGCACCATCACCGAGGTCTACGACTACCTCCGCCTCCTGTACGCGCGCATCGGGGTCCCGCACTGCCCGAAGTGCGGGAAGGTGATCACCCGGCAGACCCCGCAGCAGATCGTCGACCGGATCCTCGAGCTCCCTGACGGGACGCGATTCCAGGTCCTCGCGCCGGTCGTCCGAGGCCACAAGGGCGAGTACGAGAAGCTGTTGAAGGAGCTCTCGTCCCAGGGCTTCACGCGAGCCCGGGTCGACGGTGAGCTCCACGACCTGACCGACAAGATCCCGCTCGAGCGCTACGAGCAGCACACGATCGAGGTCGTCGTCGATCGTCTGGTGCGACGGCCGGGCATCGAGCGTCGCCTCACCGACTCGCTCGAGACGGCACTGCGCCTGGCCGAAGGAGTCGCCGAGGTCGAGCTGGTCCCCGACGAGAATCGCGACGAGCAGCAGAGCGGCGAGGAAGAGGTCGAGACCCTCACGTTCTCGGAGCACCTCGCCTGTAGCCACTGCGGAATCTCGTTCGACGAGCTCGCGCCGCGGAACTTCTCGTTCAACTCGCCGTACGGGGCGTGCGACCGGTGCGACGGCCTCGGTACCCGCTTCGAGGTCGACCCCGAGCTCGTGGTCCCCGACGTCGACCTGAGCCTCGCCGACGGGGCGATCGCGCCCTGGACGGGGTTCCGCAGCCGGTACTTCGACCGTGTGCTGGAGGCGGTGGCCGACGAGTTCGGCTTCAGCACCGACACCCCGTGGAAGCGCCTCGGCAAGCGGGCACGCGGCGCCGTCCTCGACGGTACCGGCGAGCGTGCGGTGCACGTCCGCTACAAGAACCGATACGGACGGGTCCGGTCGTACAACACCGCGTTCGAGGGGGTCGTGCCGTGGCTCGAGCGCCGCCACGCCGAGTCCGAGAGCGACCGAGCCCGCGAGCTCATCGAGGGCTACATGCGCGAGGTGCCGTGCCCGGCGTGCGCGGGGGCTCGGCTGCGCCCCGCCTCGTTGGGCGTGACGATCGGCGATCGCAACATCTACGAGGTGGGCGAGCTCTCGATCACGAAGGCCGCCGAGTTCCTCGGATCGGTCGAGCTGTCCGAGCGGGACCGCCTGATCGCCGAGAGCGTGCTGAAGGAGGTCAACGAGCGGCTGAAGTTCCTCCTCGACGTCGGCCTCGACTACCTCAGCCTCAACCGGTCGTCGGCGACGCTCGCCGGCGGAGAAGCCCAGCGGATCCGCCTCGCGTCGCAGATCGGCAGCGGGCTCGTGGGCGTCCTATACGTCCTCGACGAACCGTCGATCGGGCTGCACCAACGCGACAACCAGCGGCTCATCGACACGCTCGTGCGCCTGCGCGACCTCGGGAACACGGTCATCGTCGTCGAGCACGACGAGGAGACGATCCGGGTCGCCGACCATGTCGTCGACATCGGCCCCGGCGCCGGTGAGCACGGTGGGCAGATCGTCGCCGAGGGGACGGTCGAGGACGTCGAGTCGGAACCACGTTCGCTGACGGGCCAGTACCTGGTCGGTGCCAGGAGCATCGCGGTGCCCGAGCGACGGCGGGAGCCGGGGGACGCGTGGCTCACCGTGCGCGACGCGCACGAGCACAACCTCGCCAACCTCGACGTGTCGTTCCCGCTCGGGTGCCTCGTCGCGGTCACGGGTGTGAGCGGCAGCGGCAAGTCCACGCTCGTGAACGACATCCTCTTCCACTCGCTCATGCAGAGGGTGTACCGATCGAAGGTGGTGCCCGGGCGTCACAAGACCATCGAGGGCGCCGAGCACCTCGACAAGGTCATCAACATCGACCAGTCGCCGATCGGCCGCACACCGCGCTCGAACCCGGCGACCTACACCGGTGTGTTCGACAAGGTGCGGGCGCTGTTCGCCTCGACGCAGGAGGCCAAGGTCCGCGGGTACCTCCAGGGCCGGTTCTCCTTCAACGTCAAGGGTGGTCGCTGCGAGTCGTGCTCCGGCGACGGGACGATCAAGATCGAGATGCACTTCCTCCCGGACGTGTACGTCCCGTGCGAGGTGTGCAAGGGCGCGCGCTACAACCGCGACACGCTCGACATCACGTTCAAGGGCAAGAACATCGCCGACGTCCTCGACCTGTCGATCGAGGACGCGGTCGAGTTCTTCGCGAACCAGCCGACCATCGCGCGCCATCTCCAGACGCTCCTCGACGTCGGGCTCGGCTACGTCCGGCTCGGACAGCCGGCCCCGACGTTGTCGGGAGGCGAGGCGCAGCGGGTGAAGCTGTCGTCGGAGCTCGGCAAGCGCGCCACCGGCCGCACGATCTACATCCTCGACGAGCCCACCACGGGGCTGCACTTCGAGGACGTCCGGCGGTTGCTCGGCGTGCTCCAGCGACTCGCCGACACCGGCAACACCGTCCTGGTGATCGAGCACAACCTCGACGTCATCAAGTGCGCCGACTGGATCATCGACCTCGGTCCCGAGGGGGGCGACCGCGGCGGAACCCTGATCGCCGAGGGCACGCCCGAGCAGGTCGCGAAGACCGCCGACAGCTACACGGGCCAGTTCCTCGCGCCGCTCCTCGGCATCGACGCCTGATCCGCCGTCCGTGGCCACGGAATGGGACACGCACGCCGGATGGTGGCAGACGCACTTCACCGACGGCGCCGATCCCGAGTACGAGGAGCAGATCCTGCCCCTCGCGGACGCGCACCTCTCAGGGGCGCGTCGCATCCTCGACCTCGGATGTGGTGAGGGGCAGCTCGCGCGTCGGGCCGCGGCACTCCCCGGCTCGCCGTGGGTCGTCGGCGCCGACCTCACCACCGGACAGATCGAGATGGCCGCGGCCCGCGGCGGCGGAGTCGACTACGTGCGCTCTCGCGCCGAGCTCGTCCCGTTCGCGTCGTCGTCCTTCGACGCCGTCGTCGTCTGCCTCACGCTCGAGCACCTCGACCCATTCGAGCCGGCGGTCGAGGAAGTCGCCCGAGTCCTGCGACCCGGCGGTCGCTTCGTCCTGTTCCTCAACCATCCGTTGTTGCAGGCGCCCGGGAGCGGTTGGATCGACGACCACATCCTCGAGGAGCAGTACTGGCGGGTCGGCCCGTACCTCCCCGACGACGTCGGGATGGAGGAGATGGCGCCCGGCGTGCGCCTTCCGTTCATGCACCGGCCGTTGCACCGATACGTGAACGCGATGGTGGCCGTGGGCCTCGTCCTCGACCACATGGACGAGCCCCCGCCGGCACCCGGGTTCCTCGGGCAGGCTCCCGAGTACGCCGAGGCGGCGAGCATCCCGCGGTTGCTCGTCCTGAGGTCCCGCCTCCTCGCCTGAGGCCCGGAGGGCTCAGGTGATGTCGAGCATGCGCTGGAGCGCGACCCGCGCCCACTCGGCCACGTCGTCGGGCACGACGATCTGGTTCACGACCTCACCCGCCACGAGATGCTCGAGGCACCACGCGAGGTGTGGCGCATCGATGCGGAACATCGTGGCGCACGGGCACACGAGGGGATCGAGCGACGAGATGGTCTTGTCGGGGTGCTCGCTCGCCAGACGCTGCACCATGTGGATCTCGGTTCCGATCGCGATCGCGGCGCCTGCGGGTGCGGCGTCGACCCATTCCATGATGCGCTCGGTGGAGCCGACCTTGTCGGCGAGCTCGGCGACCTCGTGCCGGCACTCGGGGTGGACGATGACCTCACCCTCGGGGTGCTCGGCCCGGAAGGAGTGCACGTGCTCGGGCAGGAACCGCTGGTGCACGGTGCAGTGCCCCTTCCACAGGAGGAAGGTGGCGTCCTTCACCGCGGCCTGGTCGAGGCCACCGAGATCGCGGTGGGGGTTCCAGACCTGCATGTGCGACTCGTCGTACCCCATCTGGTGCGCCGTGTTGCGTCCAAGGTGCTGGTCGGGGAAGAAGAGGATCTTGTCGCCCCGCTCGAACCCCCACTCGATGATCGCCCGGGCGTTCGACGAGGTGCAGACCGCACCTCCGTGCTCGCCGACGAACGCCTTGAGCGCCGCCGAGGAGTTCATGTAGGTGATCGGGACGACGCGGTCGATGTCGGTGATCGCTGCGATCTCCTCCCATGCCTGCTCGACCTGGTCGATGTCGGCCATGTCGGCCATCGAGCAGCCGGCGTTGACGTCGGGGAGGATGACGCGCTGGTGGGGTGCCGTGAGCACGTCGGCCGCCTCGGCCATGAAGTGGACGCCGCAGAAGACGATGGTGTCGGCTTCGTCGCGCTCGGCCGCCCACTGCGCGAGCTTGAACGAGTCGCCGCGGAGGTCGGCCCACTTGATGACCTCGGGTCGCTGGTAGTGATGTCCGAGGATGAGCAGCCGGTCGCCGAGCGCCGCCTTCGCGTCTTCGATCCACGCCTCGAGCTCGGGCTGCGTCGCGAGCGTGTAGCGATCCGGAAGGGGGACCTGGAGTCGCAACATGTGGGCTCCCCTGTCGAGCACCCCCGACGCGCAGGAGTGTCGCGATGCGGACCCGGTGTGGCCGGCGGGGACAGCCTGGTCGCCCACCGCGGGGTTGTCGGCCCCAGGTCCGAGATTGTGACCGGATGTTCCAGGCCCGGCTTCTCAGCGATGATAACGCCGAGCGGACGCTCGACCATTCCCCGTCCGGGGCCCCGGGTCGGCCTGCGACAGCGGCCTGCGACGATGACGACCTGCGACAATGAGACGACCTGCGACAATGAGTGGATGGAGCAGCGTCCGGAGGCCGGTTCGATCCCGGACGGCCCCGGCTCGTACCAGTTCAAGGACGCGAGCGGTCGTGTCCTGTACGTGGGGAAGGCGACGAGCCTGCGGAGCCGCCTGGCGAACTACTTCGCCCCTCCGGAGTCGTTGGCGCCGCGCACCCGCCAGATGGTCGCGGCGGCCGAGACCGTCGAGTGGATCGAGGTGCGCAACGAGGTCGAGGCGCTGTTCCTCGAGTACAACCTGATCAAGACGCACCGGCCCCGTTTCAACATCCGGTACAAGGACGACAAGTCCTATCCGTACCTCGCGGTCACGCTCAACGAGGAGTGGCCGAGACCGATGGTGATGCGCGGGGCCAAGCGCAAGGGCGTTCGCTACTTCGGGCCCTATGCGCACGCCTACGCGATCCGCGAGACCCTCGACCTGCTCCTCCGCACCTTCCCGGTCCGCACGTGCACGAACGCGAAGCTCGACCGGCACCACCGACTCGGCCGGCCCTGTCTCTACGCGCACATCGAGAAGTGCGCGGCGCCGTGCGTGGGCGCGATCACCGACGAGGAGTACCGCGCTCTGGTCGACGAGCTCGTGGCCTTCCTCGACGGCGAGACCGCGCCGGTCGTCGATCGCCTCGAGCGGTCGATGCGGGAGTCGTCCGACGAGCTCGACTTCGAGCGGGCGGCACGCCTGCGCGACCAGTTGACGTCTGTGCGCAAGGCGATCGAGCGCCAGCAGATGGTGGCGGCCCGTGAGGAGGATCTCGACGTGATCGGCCTCGCCGACGACGACCTCGAGGCGTCGGTGCAGGTGTTCTTGGTGCGGAGAGGTCGAGTCGTCGGTCGACGCGGGCTCGTGGTCGACAAGGTCGAGGATCTCGACGCGGCGGGACTCGTCGATCGGTTGCTCGAACAGCTGTACGCCGGGGCGTCACCCGACGAGGTGCCCCGCGAGGTCCTGGTCCCGGTGCTGCCCGAGAACCCGGCGTTGGCCGAGGCGTTCCTGGAAGCAGTACGGGGGACCAGGGTGAAGGTGCGCGTCCCGCAGCGCGGCGCGAAGCGCGAGCTGCTCGAGACCGTGACGCGCAACGCGAACGAGGCGTTCACGCAGCACAAGCTGCGACGCGCCTCGGACCACAACGCGCGCGCCCGTGCGCTGACCTCCCTGCAAGAGGCGCTCGGGCTGTCCGAGGCACCGCTGCGGATCGAGTGCTTCGACATCTCGAACCTCCAGGGCACGGAGATCGTCGGGTCGATGGTCGTCATGGAGGACGGGCTGGCCAAGCGTTCCGACTACCGGCGGTTCAAGGTCCGGCACCAGGATGGCCAGGACGACTTCGCGGCCATGGAAGAGGTGCTCGGTCGGAGGTTCCGCCGCTACCTCGACGAGCGGGAGGAGGGAGCGCGGGCCGGGAAGCGGTTCGCGTACCCGCCCAACCTCCTCGTCGTCGACGGTGGCCGCGGGCAGCTGAACGTGGCCGTCCGCGTCCTGGAGGACCTCGGCCTCGAGGAGATCGCGGTGGCATCACTCGCGAAACGCCTCGAGGAGGTGTACCTGCCGGACAGGGCCGAACCGGTGCGCATCCCGCGCGACTCGGAGGCGCTCTTCCTCCTGCAGCAGGTTCGCGACGAAGCCCACCGCTTCGCGATCACGTACCACCGGAAGCTGCGCGACAAGCTGGCGACGCGGTCCATCCTCGACGAGGTGGCCGGTCTCGGGCCGACCCGTCGCACGCGCCTCCTGCGGGAGTTCGGGTCGGTGAAGCGACTGCGCGAGCTCAGCGAGGAGGAGCTGGTCGCGGTGACGTGGCTGCCGGACCGGGTCGCCCGGGCGCTCTACGAGCGCTTGCACAGCGTCGGTGCCGGGAGCGCGCGAGCATGACCCCGCAGATGCTGGACCTCACGATCGTCACCGGGATGTCGGGCGCGGGGCGTTCTTCGGCCGCCAACGTCCTGGAGGACGTCGGGTACTTCGTGATCGACAACCTCCCGGCCGCGCTCATCCCCAAGGTCGCCGAGCTCGCCCTGGGTGGTGGGGACCGACCGTCGAGCTACGCGCTGGTGGTCGACGTACGTTCCGGCGCGTTCGTCCAAGAGCTCGAGTCCGCGCTCGTCGACCTGCGTGCGACCGGCGCCCGCACGCGCGTGATCTTCCTGGACGCATCCGACGAGGTGCTGGTACGACGATTCGAGGCCTCGCGACGTCCGCATCCGCTCGCCGATGCCGACAGCATCATCGATGGCATCACCCGGGAGCGGACGCTGCTCGAGGAGCTCAAGGGTCAGGCCGATCTCGTCGTCGACACGACGAACCTCAACGTGCATGAGCTGCGGGACCGGCTGCACGAGCTCCTCGGGAATGGGACCACGCCGGGTGAGATCCAGACGAACGTCGTCTCCTTCGGCTACAAGCACGGCGTCCCGCTCGACGTCGACCTGCTGTTCGACTGCCGGTTCCTTCCGAACCCGCACTGGGTCGAGCACCTGCGACCCCTCGCCGGAACCGACGCGAAGGTGCGGCGGTACGTGCTCGACCAGCCCGATGCCGCAGCCTTCCTGGCCGAGCTCGAGCGGCTGCTCGCACTGCTGCTCCCGGCGTACCAGCGTGAGGGGAAGGCGTACCTGTCGATCGGGATCGGCTGCACGGGTGGTCGTCATCGCAGCGTCGTGATCGCGGCCGAGCTGGCCAAGATCCTCGCGAAGCTGGGGTTCCCCGCACGCGTCCATCACCGGGATGTCGAACGTGCCTGACGGCGGTCCGAACGTCGTCGCGCTCGGGGGCGGTCATGGGCTGTCCGTCGCGCTCAGGGCCGCGCGTCGGTACGCGGGGTCGCTGACCGCTGTCGTGAGCGTCGCCGACGACGGCGGATCGAGCGGGCGGCTCCGCCGCGACCTCGACGTGGTTCCCCCCGGCGACCTCCGCAAGTGCCTCGTCGCGCTCGCCGATCCCGACGACGTCTGGGCAACCGCGTTCGAGCACCGGTTCGGTGGGACCGAGCTCGGGGGACACGCGCTCGGGAACCTCATCCTCGTGGGTCTGGTCGAGACGCTCGGCGACGTCGCGGCGGCGCTCGACGAGGCGGCCCGGCTCCTCGGTGCGGCCGGGCGTGTCCGCCCCGCGACGACGGAGCGGGTCGTGCTCAAGGCACAGGCGCAGCGCCCGGGGAGCGGGGGGGCGGACGGTCAGGTCGACGGGCCGGACGTGCAGGTCGAGGGGCAGGTCGCGGTCATGGAGCACCACGGCCGTATCCGGCGGGTCGAGCTCGTGCCGGCCGACGTCGCGGCCCATCCCGACACGATCCGGGCGATCGACGGGGCGGACCAGGTCCTCCTCGCCCCCGGGTCCCTCTTCACGAGCCTGCTGCCGGTGCTCGTCGTCCCCGAGATCCGCGCCGCGATCGAACGGACCCGCGCGCAGGTCGTACAGGTCGCCAACCTGGCGCCGCAGATCCCGGAGACCGAGGGCCTGGACCTGGTGGACCATCTCCAGGCCGTGCAGGAGCACGGCGTCCGGGTGGACGTCGTCGTCGCCGCATCCGACGGTCACCTCGCGGCCGACACCCGCTCGCTCGAGGAGTGCGGCGTCGATGTGGTGCTGGCCGCGATCACCCGACCGGGTGCCGGGGCAGGTGGTCGTCCTCCAGGTGCCGACGTCGCCTGGGCGCACGATCCAGCCAGATTGGCGCCGGTCCTGTCCGATCTGCTGGCATCGGAGGCACGGGGCGCGATCGCGACCCCGGGCGGAACCTAGAGGAGCACCGATCGCATGAGCGTTCGAGTAGGTATCAACGGCTTCGGGCGGATCGGCCGCTCGTTCTTCCGTGCGCTGCTCGCGCGCGGGGGGAGTGCCGGCGTCGAGCTCGTGGCCGTGAACGACCCGATGGGCGACGCAGCGACGATGGCCTTCCTCCTCAAGCACGACTCGGTCGGTGGGACCCTCCACCACGACGTGCAGCCGACTGCCAACGGCTTCTCGGTCGACGGCGTCGAGGTCCGCAAGCTCGACGTCATGGACCCGGCAGAGATCCCGTGGGGCGACCATGGCGTCGACGTCGTCATCGAGTCCACCGGCCTGTTCACCGCACGCGACAAGGCGGCCGGGCACCTGCAAGGTGGTGCGAAGCGCGTCGTCATCTCGGCTCCGAGCGGTGACGCCGATGCCACCATCTGCATCGGCGTGAACGACGACGTATACGACGCGAGCGCCCACAGCGTGATCTCGAACGCGTCGTGCACGACGAACTGCCTCGCCCCGATGGCCAAGGTGCTCAACGACAGCTTCGGGATCGAGCGCGGATTCATGACGACCGTGCACGCCTACACCAGCGATCAGTCGCTCCAGGACCTCTCGAAGCCGACCCGCAGCGGGAAGCCGGACCTCCGCCGGATGCGCGCCGCCGCGCTCTCGATCATCCCGAGCAGCACCGGAGCCGCACGGGCGATCGGCGAGGTGCTCCCCGAGCTGAAGGGCCGCCTCGACGGCCTCGCGCTCCGAGTTCCGACCCCGACCGGCTCGATCACCGACCTGTCGGCGGAGCTGCGCACCGAGGCATCCATCGACGAGATCAACGCCACGTTCCGCGAGGCGGCGAGTGATCCGTCCTACCAGCGGGTGCTCGAGTACAGCGAGGAGCCGTTGGTGTCGGCCGACATCGTCGGCAACCCCGCGTCGTGCATCCTCTCGGCCGGTGAGACCATGTCGTCGGGCACGCTCGTGAAGGTCCTCGGCTGGTACGACAACGAGTGGGGCTACTCGAACCGACTGGTCGACCTGGTCGCCTTCGTCGGCCGCTGAGCGCGGCCCACGTGCAGCTGCCCCGCCTGGAGGACCTCCCGCTCGAACGCGGGGCCCGCGTCCTCGTGCGGGTCGATTTCAACGCGCCGGTGCGCAACGGGGTCGTCGAGGACGACCTTCGCATCGCGACTGCGCTCCCGACCATCGAGTGGCTGCGCGAGCGGGGTGCGGTCGTGGTCACCTGCGGTCACCTGGGTCGACCGAAGGGTCGTCCGGACCCCGATCTCTCCATGGCCCCGATCGCCGACCGTCTCGGCGTCCTGCTCGGCGCCCCGGTCACGCTCACTCCGGAGGTGGTGGGGCCGGCGGTCGAGTCGACGCTCGCGAGTCTCGAGCCCGGGTCGGTGGCGATGCTCGAGAACCTCCGGTTCGAGCCCGGCGAGACCGAGAACGACCCCGCGTTCGCCACCAGCCTCACGGCGGGATGCGACGCGTACGTCAACGACGCGTTCGGCGCGTCGCACCGTGCGCACGCCTCGATCGTCGGACCACCGCTGGTGGTCCCCAGTGCGGCGGGCCGTCTCCTCGAGCGCGAGGTGGAGGTGCTGTCCACGCTGCTCGATGCGCCCCGACGTCCGTTCGTCGCGGTCCTCGGTGGCGCCAAGGTGAGCGACAAGCTCGGCGTGATCACCGCGCTGCTGGAGCGTTGCGACACGATCCTGGTGGGCGGCGCGATGGCGTTCACGTTCGTCGCGGCCCGAGGTGGCGAGATCGGGGACTCGCTCGTGGAGCCCGACCAGATCGACGTCTGCCGGGGTCTGCTCGAGTCGGGCCGGGTCCGGATCCCCACCGACGTGGTGGTCGCACGGGAGATCGACGCCGCCGCGCAGACGCAAATGGTGGGCGCCGACCGCATCCCCGACAGCTGGATGGGCCTCGACATCGGACCCGAGACGGCCGGCACGTTCGCCGACGTGATCGCCGAGGCCGCGACCGTCCTCTGGAACGGGCCGATGGGCGTCTTCGAGGTGGCCCCCTTCGCGGCGGGCACCCATGCCGTGGCCGAGGCGGTCGCGTCGTGCCCGGGCTTCACCGTGGTGGGGGGCGGCGACAGCGCCGCCGCGGTGCGCCAGATGGGCTTCGCCGACCGGGTCGACCACGTGAGCACCGGCGGGGGAGCATCGCTGGAGCTCATCGAGCAGGGGGACCTCCCCGGGCTCGCCGCACTGCGCACCGCAGCGGCGCGCAGCACGAACGACTCCTAGAGGCGAACGAACTCCAAGAGGGGACCGACCATGGCTCGCACGCCGATCATCGCCGCCAACTGGAAGATGCACCACGACCACCTGGTCGCGATCCAGGTGATCCAGAAGCTGTCGTACCGGCTCGAGGCCGACGACTACGAGGCCTGTGACGTCGTGGTCTGCCCGCCGTTC
>JAWOIO010000058.1:0-35000 GCA_046484625.1 Acidimicrobiia bacterium | reverse complement strand
CCGAGTGGACCCGGACCCACCGTCGCCGGCCGACCTGCAGGATCGCGCCGTCGAGGTCGGCCGGGACGCACGCGGCGTCGGGATCGGTCACGACCTCGCCGTCGCGACGCACCCCACCCTGCCCGATGAGGCGGCGCCCTTCCTTGTTGGACGCGGCGAGTCCGGCCTGTCGCAGCACCGTGGCCAGGAAGATGCGCCCGTCGCGCACGTCCGTGTGGTCGAGCACGTGGTCGGGGACGTCCGACGGGACCTCGCGGGCCCTGAACACCTGGTCGAACTCCCGCTCGGCCGTCGCCCCGGCCCCCTCCCCGTGGTAGAGATCGACGACGGTGCGGGCCAGGAGGCGCTTGGCCTCCACGGGGGCGAGCGAGCCGGCGTCGAGGGCCCCGACGACCTCCTCGACGCGCGCCGGTGGCCATCCGGTCGTCAGCGCGAAGTAGCGACCCATGAGGGCATCCGGGATCGACATGAGCTTGCCGAACTGCTCGGCGGGGGCCTCGGCGACCCCCACCACGTTGCCGAGGGACTTCGACATCTTCTGGACGCCGTCGAGCCCCTCCAGGAGCGGCATGGTGAGCACCACCTGGGGCTCCTGGCCCTCCTGCTCCTGGAGCGTGCGTCCCACCAGGTTGTTGAACAGCTGGTCGGTGCCCCCGAGCTCCACGTCGGCCTCGACCATGACCGAGTCCCAGCCCTGGAGGAGCGGGTAGAGCAGCTCCGAGATCGAGATGGGCTTGCCCGCGCGGTAGCGGGTGGCGAAGTCGTTGCGCTCGAGCATCTGGGCGACGGTCGCCCGGGTCGCGAGCCGGAGGGCGCCGTCGATCCCCATCGTCCCCAGCCACTCGGAGTTCCGACGCACTTCGAGTCGCTCGGGCGAGAGGATCTGGGTGAGCTGCTCGACGTAGGTGGCGGCGTGGGCGTCGATCTCCTCGACGGAGAGCTGGGGCCGGGTGGCCGAGCGGCCGGTCGGGTCACCGACCCGGGCCGTGAAGTCCCCGACGATCAGCACTGCGGTGTGCCCGAGGTCCTGGAACTGGCGCAGCTTGCGGAGCACGACCGCGAACCCCAGGTGCAGGTCCGACGCGGTCGGGTCGATCCCGAGCTTCACCCGGAGCGGGGTCCCCCGCCGCAGCTTGTCGGCGAGGCCGGCCTCGGTGACGACGTCGACCGCACCGGCGCACAGCTGCCGGAGGTCGTCGTCCACGTTGCCCGACGCTAGCCGGGGCCACCCGCGACCGGCCGCCTTGTCGGGCCGCCTTGCCGGCCCGCCGTGCGGTCGACGCCTCAGGTTCGGGAACGCGGTCCTCGGCTGACGTTGGGGTCGCCCATGACGTACCACCGCCACGGGTGCTCGTCGCCGCGGCCCACGCGGAGCCCGACCCGCGCCGAGACGGCCGGCGCCGCGGGTGGCGGCGTCCCGTCGTCGAGGATCCGCACCGGACCCCGCACGAGGTCGGTCCCGTCGTGCTCGCGACCGATGCCGAAGGCCTGGGTCAGCTTCGCCGGTCCCGAGCACAGGTCCCGGTCACGACGGGCCGCGGCGCGACGGGCGCGCATCGTGTCGATCCCCGCCATCGGGGCCGCTGCCCGCAGCAGCACCGCGGACGCGACCCCCGGCTCCCCCGCGACGACGTTCGCGCACCAGTGCATCCCGTAGGTGAAGTAGACGTAGAGGTGACCGGGCGCGCCGAACATGACGGTCGTGCGCGGCGTGGGCCCGCGGTAGGCGTGGCTGCCGGCGTCCGCGGTGCCGGCGTAGGCCTCGACCTCCACGATCCGTGCGGAGATGGGACCTGCGACCGGGTCGGCGTGGGCCAGGACCTTGCCGAGGAGCAGCGGTGCGAGATCCCGGGAGTCGCGGGCGTAGAACGCTCGGGGCAGCGTCCGGGCTCGAGTGCCCATGGCGTCGCCGCGGCCCCTCACCGGCGACGCGTCAGGCGTCGAGCCATGCCTGCTGCTCACCGAGCACTCGCGTCGCCGCCTCGAGCTGTGCGACGAGCGGTGCCGGACCGGCGCCACCCGGCGTGGTCCGGTTGCGCACGCCGGCGCCGGGTTCGAGGTCCGCCAGCGCGTCGGGTCCGAGCCGCGGGTCGGTGAGCACCAGCTCCTCCAAGGGAATCCCGCGCTCCACGGACTCGCGGACGATGCTCCCGACGGCCGCGTGGGCCTCGCGGAACGGGACCCCGGACCGCACCATGCGCTCGGCGAGGTCCGTCGCCGCGCTCGCCGGCTGGTCGGCGGCATCTCGCATCCGGTCGAGGTCGAACTCGGCGGTCTCGAGGAGCCCGGAAAGAGCGGCGAGGCTCAGGGCGCAGGTGTCGACCGCGTCGAACAGCGGTTCCTTGTCCTCCTGGAGGTCGCGGTTGTACGCGAGGGGCAGGCCCTTGAGGGTCGCGAGGAAGCCCGTGAGGTCGCCGATGAGGCGGCCGGCCTTGCCCCGAACGAGCTCGGCGATGTCGGGGTTCTTCTTCTGCGGCAGCATCGACGAACCCGTGCTGTGCGAGTCGGCCAGTCGGAGGAAGCCGAACTCCTCGCTCGCGAACAGGACGATCTCCTCGCCCAGTCGCGAGAGGTGCACTTGCTCGAGTGCGGCGACGAACAGCGCCTCGGCAACGAAGTCGCGATCGGAGACCGCGTCGAGCGAGTTCTCGAAGGGACGCGAGAAGCCGAGCGCGACTGCGGTTGCTTCGGGGTCGATCGGCAGGCTCGATCCCGCGAGCGCGCCCGCACCCAGGGGTGAGACGTCGGCTCGCGCCAACGCATCGCGCCATCGCGCAACATCGCGCGCCAGCGCCCAATGGTGCGCGAGCAGATGGTGCGCGAGGAGGACGGGTTGAGCCCGCTGCAGGTGCGTGTACCCCGGGAGATATGCATCGGGCGGGCACTCCCCCGCTCTCCGGACCAGGACGGCCTGGAGGGCGTGGGTCCGGCTGACCAGCTCCCGACCCGCCTCGCGCAGCCAGAGCCGCACATCGGTCGCGATCTGGTCGTTGCGGCTCCGTCCGGTGTGGAGCTTCGCTCCGGGATCACCCGCAAGCTCGGTGACCCGCCGTTCCACGGCGGTGTGGACGTCCTCGTCGGTCGGCGCGAACACGAGCTCTCCGGCATCCAGCTCACGGCCCACCGTGTCGAGCGCGTCGACGAGCGCGACGACCTCGTCGGTCGTGAGGATCCCGACCGACCCGAGCATGCGGACATGGGCCCGCGACCCCTCGAGGTCGGCTGGGGCGAGCCGGATGTCGAACGGCAGGCTCACCGTGAACGCCCACAGCTCGTCGCTCGGCCCGGAGGCGAAGCGCCCGTGCCAGAGCGGCTGCCCTGCGACCGGGTCTTCAAGGATCGGGTCTTCAGGCATCGGGTCTTCAGGCATCGGGAGGTCCTTGCCGGCGGGCCACGGTCTCCAGGCCGAGGCCCCAGAGTCGCACGAACCCGGCCGCGTCCTCGTGACGGAATGCATCAGCCGCGTCGTAGGTCGCGAGCTCGTAGTCGTAGAGGCCGGCGGGTGACCGACGCCCGGACACCGTGCAGCGCCCCGGCTCCAGCCGGAGGCGCACCTCGCCCGTGACCGGCGCCTGGGACGCATCGACGAACGCGTCGAGCGCGGCCCGCAGCGGCGAGTACCAGAGACCGTCGTAGACGAGCTCGGCGTAGCGCGGCTCGAGCCGCGCCTTCTCCCGAAGCAGGTCCCGCTCGAGCGTGATCGACTCGAGGTCGGCATGGGCGAGGATGAGCGCGAGTGCGCCCGGGCACTCGTAGACCTCACGGCTCTTGATCCCGACCCGACGGTTCTCGACCATGTCGAGGCGGCCCCAGCCGTAACGGCCGACGAGCCGGCCGACCTCACCGACCAGGCGGTGCAGCGGCATCCCCTCACCGTCGAGGGTGACCGGCACGCCCGCCTCGAACCCGAGCACGAGCTCCCAGGGGTCGGTCGGCGCCTGCGACGGATCGGTCGTGAGGGCGTACGGCTCCGAGGGTGGGGCGGCCCACGGGTCCTCGATCGCACCACACTCGATCGCACGGCCCCAGAGGTTCTCGTCGATGGAGTACGGGTTGTCCTTGCGGACCTTGATGGGGATGTCGTGCGCGGCCGCGTAGTCGATCGAGTCCTCACGCGTGAAGCCCCACACCCGGACCGGTGCCAGCACTTCGAGATCGGGTGCGAGCGCACGGCTCGAGACCTCGAATCGCACCTGGTCGTTGCCCTTCCCCGTGCAGCCATGCGCGACCGCGTCGGCACCGTGCTCACGGGCGGCGCGGACCAGGTGCTTCACGATCACCGGGCGCGACAAGGCGGACACCAGTGGGTACTTGCCCTCGTAGAGCGCGTTGGCCCGCAACGCCGGGAGGCAGTAGTCCGTCGCGAACTCCTCCTGGGCGTCGACGACGATCGCTTCGACGGCGCCGGCAGCAAGCGCGCGCTGACGGATGGTCTCCCAGTCGTCATCCGCGCTCTGGCCCACGTCGACCGCCAGGGCGACGACTTCTGCGCCCCATTCCTCCTGGATCCACTTCACTGCGACCGACGTGTCGAGCCCGCCCGAGTAGGCGAGGACGACGCGCTGCGCATCCGGGGTGCTGGGCTGGTTCATCGTGCTCCTGGTCGGTCGGTGGTCGTCACGGTCAGAGTCCGGCGAGCTCGGCGAGCGAGGCGGCGACCGCGGCGCCGCCGGCCTGCTCGGAGCACACGAGGATCAGCGTGTCGTCACCGGCCACCGTCCCGAGCACGTCGGGGATGCCCGAGCGGTCCAGGGCCGAACCGATCACGTGGGCCGAGCCGGGAGGCGTCCTCAGCACGACGAGGTTCCCGCTCGCGGCGACCTCGACCACGAACTCCCCCATCACCCGGCGGAGGACGTCGTCGGGGGCGGCGCGCTCTGTCGGTTGCTCGGGGATGGCGTAGGCCATCGCGCCACCCGGGATCCGCACCTTCACGGCTCCGAGCTCCTCCAGGTCACGGCTGACCGTCGCCTGGGTGGCCACCACCCCGGCGGCGGCGAGCAGCTCGACCAGCTGGGCCTGACTCGACACGGCCTGGTCCTCGAGGAGACGCGCGATCCGGTGCTGGCGCTGGGGCTTGCCCAGGGTCGCCATCAGGCGGCACCTCCCGGGCCCTGTCGCGATCCCGGACCTGGGGCGGCCGGGCTCGCGACCAGGTGCGCGAACAGTGCCCGGATCGCGTGCATCCGGTTCGCAGCCTGGGCCCACACCGCCGACCGCGGACCGTCGATCACCTCGGCCGCGACCTCTTCGCCCCGGTGGGCGGGCAGGCAGTGCAGGAACCAGGCGTCGGGGCCGGCCGCGGCCATCAGGGCGCCGTCGACGCTGAAGCCGGCGAAGGCCGCGCGGCGCACCTCCGCCTCGTCCTCCTGGCCCATCGAGGTCCAGACGTCGGTGTACACGGCATCGGCGCCCCGAACCGCCTCGTAGGGGTCGGCGACCTGCTCGACCGCCCCGCCCAGGTTGCGGGCACGATCGACCGTCTGGTCGTCGAGCTCGTAGCCGGGCGGCGACGCGACGACGAGCTCCACCCCGCAGAGCGCGGCACCGAACGCGAGCGACGCGGCCACGTTGTTGCCGTCGCCCACGTAGGCGAGTCGCCGGCCTTCGAGGCCGCCGCACAGCTCTCGCAGCGTGAGGAGGTCGGCCAGGGCCTGGCACGGGTGCGCCCGGTCCGACAGCAGGTTGACGATCGGGACGTCGACACAGGCGCGCCAGGTGTCGAGCGTGGCGTGGTCGAAGACCCGCGCCGCGATCACCGCCACGTAGCCCGCGAAGGTCCGGGCGACGTCCTCGACGGACTCCCGGACGCCCAGCCCGACCTCCTCGGCCCGCACGTACACGGGGTGTCCACCAAGCGTGTGCACCGCCATCTCGGTACTCATCCGGGTCCGCGCGCTGGGCTTCTCGAAGAACAGCGCGACCCCCTGCCCGGCCAGGCACTGCCCAGGGGCGGCTCCGTCCTGCTTCCAGGCCTCGGCGTCGTGGAGGATCGACGCGAGCTGTGCCGGCTCGAGGTCGTCGACCTCGAGGAACGAGCGGGGGCCCTGACGCCGACCGGTCATGTCCGAGCCTCCTCGGTGACGTGGGCGCGGAGCGCGACCACCAGGCGTTCGAGCGCATCGTCGATCTCGGCGTCGGTCACCAGCAGCGACGGGGCGAGCCGCAGGGCCGACGGGGTCACGGCGTTCACGATCAGTCCCGCGTCGAGGCACCCCTGCGCCACGTCGCCGGCCGCGATCCCCGGGGCGAGCTCCGCCGCGAGCAGCAACCCCCGGCCCCGGACGGCGACGACTCCCGGGAGCGCCGCGAGCCCCGATCCGAGCCGGGCCCCGGCGGCCGCGGCGCGGGCCGGGATGTCGGCTGCTTCCATCACGTCGAGCACCGCGAGGGCTGCCCGCGCGGCAAGGGGCTGCCCGCCGAAGGTCGAGGCGTGATCGCCGGGCCGGAACGCCGTCGCGACGTCGGCCCGGGCCCAGCAGGCTCCGATCGGGACGCCGTTCCCGAGCGCCTTCGCCATCGTCACGATGTCGGGCGCGATCCCCGCGTGCTGAAAGGCGAACCAGCGGCCGGTCCGCCCGAGACCGGTCTGCACCTCGTCGATGATCAGGAGCGCCTCGCGCTCGTCGCAGAGGGCGCGCACCGCCTCGAGGTATCCCGGCGAGGCCGGTTGGACGCCGCCCTCCCCTTGCACGGCCTCGAGCAGCACGGCACACGCCCGTTCGTCGAGGGCTGCGGCAAGTGCGTCGATGTCGTCGTAGGGCACGTAGCGGAAGCCGGAAGGGAGCGGTTGGAACGCCTCGTGCTTCTGCGGTTGGCCCGTCGCTGCCAGTGATGCGAGCGTGCGCCCGTGGAACGACCCGTACGCGCTGATGATCTCGTGGCGGGTCGGCCCCCCTCGGGTTTGGCCGTGGCGACGTGCGAGCTTGATCGCGCACTCGTTTGCCTCGGCGCCCGAGTTGGCGAAGAACGTCTGCCCGCCACCGCCGACCAGGGTGTCGAGTCGTGCTGCGAGGGAAGGCTGGATCGCGTTGTAGTACAGGTTCGAGACGTGCAGGAGCGTCGCGGCCTGGTCGGCGATCGCCGTCGCTACAGCCGGGTGGGCGTGGCCGATCGAGGTCACCGCGAGTCCGGAGAGGAAGTCCAGGTACCGGCGGCCCTCGGAGTCCCAGAGCACGGTGCCCTCGCCGCGGACGAACGCGACGGGGATCCGTCCGTACGTCTGCATGACGTGCGCGGCGTCGAGCGCCACGAGATCGTCAAGGCGCGTCTCCTTGCCGGTCGTCGCGTCGCCGGTCATCGGTCGATCACCGTGCCCACACCTTCGCGGGTGAAGAACTCGAGCAGGAGCGCGTGGGCTACCCGCCCGTCGAGGACGTGGGCCCGGTGGACGCCATGCTCGAGGGCCGCGATGCAGGACCGGACCTTCGGGATCATCCCCTCCCCCACCTTGCCGGACGCGAGCAGCTGCTCGAGTCCCGCCACATCGGTCTGGGAGACGAGTGACGAGTCGTCGCCGAAGTCGGAGTAGATGCCCGCGACGTCGGTGAGATAGACGAGCTTCTCGGCGCCGAGCGCCCCCGCGATCGCCCCGGCCGCGGTGTCGGCATTGACGTTGTAGGGCCGCCCTTCCTCGTCGACCCCGATCGTCGCGACGACCGGGATCAGCTCCTCGTTCAGGATCCGCTCGAGGACCGACGGGTCGACGTGCCGGATGTCGCCGACGAAGCCGAGGCGGGCATCCCGCTGGGAGACCTTCAGCAGGCTGGCGTCCTCACCCGAGAGCCCCATCGCGTACGAGCCGTGACGGTTCAGCGTGGTCACGATGTCGCGGTTCACCTTGCCGACGAGCGCCATGCGGGCGATGTCGATGGTCTCGGCATCAGTGACGCGCAGCCCGTCGATGAACTCGGGCTCCTTCCCGAGCCGGCGCATCAGGTCGCTGATCTGCGGTCCTCCTCCGTGCACCACGATCGGGTTCATGCCGACGAGGCGCATGAGCACGACGTCCTCTGCGAAGAGCTCGGCCAGCGAGGGATCCTCCATCGCGCTCCCGCCGTACTTGATCACCACCGTGCGCCCCGAGAACTCCCGGATGTAGGGCAGCGCCTCGGCGAGGACGCCGGCTTTGGCGTGGGCGTCACGCAGCCGCTCGTCGTTCATGACGTGCCCATGTTCTCGTCGACGTAGGCATGGGTCAGATCCGTGAAGCGCACCGACGCGCGCGCCATCCCCTGGTGCAGTGCGCACGTGATCGTGATCGCCCGTTCGGCCATCGCGGCCTCGATCGCGCCTTCGTCGTGCAAGGTCGCGATGCCGTTGCGGCAGACCTCGATGCCGTTGTAGGCGATGTCGACCCGCTCGGGGTCGAAGTAGGCGCCGCTGGCGCCGAGCTCGGAGAGCACCCGGCCCCAGTAGGGGTCCTGGCCGTAGAGCGAGCACTGGACGAGCTGGCTCCCGGCCACGGCCCGCGCGGCCCTCCGCGCCTCCTCGACCGAACGCGCGCCCTCGACCACGACCGTCGCCAGCTTCGTCGCGCCCTCGGCATCGGCCGCCATCGCCGCCGCGAGGCCGTCGCACGCTTCGGTCACCGCTTCGACCAGCGCGTGGTACGAGTGGCCGCTCGAGCCGATCGGGGTGTTGCCGGCCGCGCCGTTCGCGAGGAGGAGCACCGTGTCGTTCGTGCTCATCGAGCCGTCGACGACGAGCGCGTTGAAGGTGTCGCGCACCGCGTGCTCCAGGGCGCCGTGCAGCGCCGATGGATCGGCGGCGGCATCGGTGACCAGCACCGCGAGCATGGTGGCCATCGCGGGTGCGAGCATCGCCGCACCCTTGGCCATGCCCCCCACCACGAAATCCGGCCCCCCGGAGATCTCGGCCTGCACGACCGACTCCTTGCGGACCGTGTCGGTCGTGAGGATCGCGTCGGCGGCGGCGTGGCCCGCCGCAACACTGCTCCCGAGTCCGGCGACGAGCGGCTCGATGCCCGACTCGATCGCCTCGATGGGCAGCGGGATCCCGATGAGCCCGGTCGAGCACACGAGGACGTCCTCGGGCCGGATGCCGAGGCGGTCGGCGACCCACCCGCACGTCTCCTCCGCGTGGGCCCGTCCCGCCTCACCGGTCGCCGCGTTGGCGTTGCCCGAGTTCAGCACGACCGCCGCGGCGCGGCCGTCGCGGAGATGGGCCCGCGACACCTGGACCGGGGCTGCACACGCGAGGTTCGTGGTGAAGACCCCGGCCGCGGCGGCCGGGTGGCGGTCGGAGGTGGCCACGAGCGAGAGGTCGGGGTCGCCCGAAGCCTTGATGCCGCACGCGGCGCCGGCGGCCTCGAAGCCGGGGACGGCGGTGATGCTCACGGCATGATCCCGACGGCCGTGAGCCCGGTGTCCTCGGGGAGGCCCAGCACGACGTTCGTCGCCTGGATCGCCTGGCCGGCTGCGCCCTTCACGAGGTTGTCGATCGCGGCCAGGGCGAGGATCGAGCGCGTGCGGGGGTCGTAGCGGACGGTCAGGTGGCACGCGTTCGAGCCGAGCGTCGCCTTGGTCGTCGGTGGCGCATCGCTCACGACGACGAACGGCTCGTCGGCGTAGTGCTCGCGGTAGACGGCGAGCAGCTCGTCGGTGCCGCGCCTTCCGGCCGCAGACCCCTCGGCGGGGCGAGCGTGGCAGGTGGCGAAGACGCCCCGGGTCATCGGTACCAGGTGGGGCGTGAAGAGCACGGTCGGCGGCGTGGCGGCCGCTGGGGCGGCGACGCCCAGGGCGTGCTCGATCTCGCCGGTGTGCCGATGCGTGAGCAGCCCGTACGCGGCGTAGGCCTCGTTCGCCTCGGCGAACAGGCTCGGTGCGGAGAGGGCCCGACCCCGTCCGGAGATCCCCGAGGCCGCGTCGACCACGATGCCCTGGGGGTCGACGAGGCCGTTGGCCAGGAGCGGCGCGAGTGCGAGCGTCGCCGCGGTGGGATAGCACCCCGGCGCCGCGACGTGCGGCCGGTCCGTGAGGTCGGCCCGCCCCAGCTCGGGCAGTCCGTAGGCGAAGCTCGCCAGGTGCTCGGGTGCAGCGTGCGCCTCGCCGTACCACTCGGCGTAGGAGGCCGCCGGGAGTCGGAAGTCGGCCCCGAGGTCGACGATGTGCGTCACGGTGTCCACGAGGTCGGGCACGAGGCGCTGCGAGTGCCCGTGCGGGAGGGCGAGGAAGACGACGTCGATGCCCGCGAGGTCCGCAGGCCCCACCGCCTCGAAGCGCATCGACGGGTAGGCCGGCGCGAGCGACGGGTAGAGCTCGGCCACCGCGGCGCCGGCGTTCGACTCGGCCGTCACCACGACGACCTCGATCTCGGGGTGCCCTGCGAGGAGGCGCAGCAGCTCGGCGCCCGTGTATCCCGAACCACCGACCACTGCTGCACGCAACGCCATCCGGGTATCATACATGACAATGAATAGTCATGCAAACTGCCCGTCGGAGCGGCCCGTACCCGCCGCGGGGCGGCCGCGAAGGTCAGCCGCGAAGGTCAGCCGCGGAGCCGCCCGTCGTGCGCGCGCTCGACCTCGGCGATGACGCGACCCCGCACGTCGGCCACCTCGGCGTCGGTCAGGGTCCGGTCGGGGGCCCGGAGCCGCAACGTGAACGCGAGGCTGCGTCGGTCCGGGCCGAGATCGTCGGAGCGAAACTCGTCGAACACACGTACCGACTCGGTCCACGAGCCCGCCGCGGTCCGGATCGTGGCAGCGACCGCAGCCGCCGGGATCTCCTCGGCCAGGACGAACGCGAGATCGATCGCAGAGGGCGGGAACGGCGAAGGCGGGACGTAGTCGTCGCCCGAGTCCCGGCGGCTCTCGGCGACCGAGAGCAGCGCACCCAGGTCGAGCTCGAAGGCCGCGACGGTCCCTGCGAGGCCCGCGACCCCGACGAGGTCCGGGGCGAGCTCCCCGACCGTCCCGACGACTGTCGTCGTGCCGTCGACCAGGAGCACGACAGGCGCCGCGCGGCGGGGGTGCCACCCCGGACGATCCGAACCCGACCCGGCGTCGAGCGTGACCGTGCGTGCCCCGACCGGGCCGAGTCCGAGGGCCTCCGTGACCGCCGACAGGAGATCCACCGCGTCGTAGCCGTCGACGGGGCGATCGTCCTCGACCGGTCGACGGCCGACGGTTCCGGTGAGCACCAACGCGAGGTGCTCGCGCTCGTCAGGGAGCGGTGCGCGTTCACCCGCGGCGCCATCAGCGGGATGCCGGAACACGACACCCTGCTCGAAGAGGCTCACCGCGCCCTGGCCGCGCGCGGCATTGAAGCCGGCCGCGGCCACCAGGCCTGGGAGCAGCGCGGTGCGGAGCACCGACTCCTCGGCGCGGAGCGGGTTGGCGAGCTCGATCCCGTCCGCGGACCCGTAGCGCTCGAGGACCAACGGCGCGACCAACGGGAGCGTCATCGCCTCGGAGGTTCCCGCGCCGACGAGCGCGTCGGCGACCGCTCGTCGGGATCGCTGCCGCGCCGTGAGCGAGCCCACCTGGTGCTCGGGCTTGGGCACGGTCCGTCCGATCGCCTCGAAGCCGACCCGCCGGGCAACCTCCTCGATGAGGTCGATCTCACGTTCGAGGTCGGGACGGAAGCTCGGCGGTACGGCCTGGATCGCATCACCCGCGCCCGACACCGCGATGCCGAGCGGCGTGAGCGCAGCGGTCACCCGCGTGTCGTCGAGGGTGGTCCCGAGGACGGCGTTGACCTTCGAGGTCCGCACGGTGATCGTCGGAGGCTCGACCGGCCGGTCGTAGACGTCGACGACACCCGCGGCGACCTCGCCGGCAGCGACGTCCACGAGCAGCTCGAGGGCGCGGGCGGCGTGGACCGCGACGCCCTCGGGGTCGAGGCCCCGTTCGAAGCGAGCGCTGGCCTCGGAGCGGAGCTTCAGCCGCTTCGACGACCTGGCGATGCCCATCCGCTCGAAGTACGCAGACTCGAGCAGGATCTCGGTGGTGTCGGCGCTCACCTCCGAGGTCGCGCCACCCATGATCCCGGCGATCGCCTGGGGTGCGCGTTCGGCGTCGCAGATGAGCAGGTCATCCGGCTCGAGGGTCCGCTCCACGTCGTCGAGCGTCCTCAGCCGCTCCCCCGGCTCCGCCGTCCGCACGACGATGCCCCGCCCCGCGAGTCGCCCCAGGTCGAAGGCGTGCAACGGCTGGTTGCGCTCGAGGAGCACGTAGTTCGTCACGTCGACCACGTTGCTGATGGGCCGCATCCCGGCCTTGATCAGACGCTGCTGCATCCACACCGGAGACGGGCCCATCGTCACCCGGGCCACCCGCGCGAGGTAGCGAGGACAGCGGTCGGGTGCCTCGACCACGACGGTCGCGTTCGCGACGACGCGGTCGGTGGTCGGCACCTCGGGGACCGGGATCTCGAACGGTTGCCCGAGATGGGCCGCGAGCTCACGGGCCACCCCGATCACGCACATTGCGTCGGGGCGGTTCGGGGTGATGGACAGGTCGAACACGACGTCGTCGAGCCCCAGCACCTCGCGAACGTCGTCGCCGGGTGCCGCCCCCGGGTCGAGCACGAGGATCCCGGCGTGGTCGTCGCCGAGCCCCAGCTCCTTGGCCGAGCAGAGCATGCCGTCGGACACCTGCCCCCGGATCGTGCGCCGCTCGAGGACGAAGCCGCCCGGCAGCGTCGCACCGCTCGGCGCAAGGGGGACGAGCTGGCCCGCCTCGATGTTCGGTGCGCCGCACACGACGCGCGTGGTGCCGTCGCCGAACTCCACGTCGGCGAGGCGCAAGCGGTCGGCGTCCGGGTGCGGAAGCACTTCGAGGATCCGGGCGACCCGGACGCCCAGCACCTCCCGGCCCGGGTCCTCCACGCTCTCGACCTCGAGCCCCAGCTGGTTGAGCGCCGCGACGAGTGCGTCGATCGGCGCGTCGGCAGGCGTGAAGTCACGGATCCACGACAGGGGGACGCGCATCAGAACTGCTCCAGGAAGCGGACGTCGTTGTCGAAGAACGCGCGGATCTCGTCGATGCCGTGCCGGATCATCGCGATCCGCTCCAGCCCGAATCCGAACGCGAAGCCCTGCCATACCTCGGGGTCGACGCCCACGGCCTCGAACACGTTGGGGTCCACCATCCCGCAGCCCCCGAGCTCGATCCATCCGGTGTGCGAGCACACCCGACAACCGTCGCCGTGGCAGAACACGCAGCTCACGGCAAGCTCGGCCGAGGGCTCGGTGTACGGGAAGAAGTCGGACCGGAAGCGGGTACGCACCGAGTCGTCGTCGAACAGCCGCTGTGCGAACGCCTCGATGGTGCCGAACAGGTCGGCCATGGTGAGCCCACGGTCGACGGCGAAGCCCTCCATCTGGTGGAAGACCGGCGAGTGGCGGGCATCGAGCGTCTCGTTGCGGTAGGTGCGCCCCGGCGCGATCACGTAGATCGGCGGCTCCTGACCCTCCAGCGTGCGGATCTGCACCGGCGACGTGTGGGTCCGGAGCATCACCTGCTCCTCGCCCCCGAGCCGCACATAGAGCGTGTCCTGCATCGAGCGGGCCGGATGGGCCGGCGGGATGTTGAGCGCCTCGAAGTTGTGCCAGTCGTCCTCGACCTCGGGGCCCTCGGCAACGTGGTAGCCGAGGCCGACGAAGATGTCCTCCAACTCGCGCCGGACCTGGGTGACGAGGTGGAGGTGCCCGCGCCGACGACCGTGGCCGCCGAGGGTCAGGTCGAGGAGCGGTCCGCCGAGCGACTCGGCCGCCGCGAGCTCCGCGCGCCGGCCCGCGAGCAACGCGGCGACGGCCTTCGAGTACGCGCCGAGGAGGCGGCCTGCTTCGGGGCGCTCCCCAGGCTCCAGGTCCTTGATCGACTCCTTGGCAGCCGCGCTCGGGGATCGCTTCCCCATCAGGTCCCGTTCGAGCGACGCGACCTCGTCGAGGTCCGAGGCCTCGGGGATCTCAGCGCGCGCGCGCGCGAGCGCGGCGTCCAGGCCCTCGCTGAGGCTCGCCAGGCTCATGACGACGTCTCCGCCGCGCGACGTTGGCGGGCCACCTCGAAGGCCACGATGCTGGCGGCCATCGCCACGTTCAACGACTCGGCGGGGGGCGCGAGCTCGATCGTGACCCAACCGTCGATGACGGCGTCGAGGTCGGCGCTCAGCCCGTGGGCCTCGTTCCCGAGCACGATCGCGCATGCATCCGAGAGGTCGGCGCGATCGAGCGACGTACCGCCCTCGGCGCGCGTCGCGAACCGGCGTCGTCCCGTCCGGCCGAGCTGTTCGAGCGTCACCATCGCGTCGTCGGTCTCCACGGTCGCGACGCCGAAGACGGCGCCGGCGGACGACCGTACGACCTTCGGGTTGGACACGTCGACCGAGCTGCCGCACACGACGACCCCGACGAGGCCGGCGGCCTCCGCACTGCGGATGATGGTCCCGACGTTGCCGGGATCGGCGACGTCGACCAGGACGAGCACCGTCCCGTCCGCGCCGAGGTCGTCGAGGGACCACCGGGGGCGATCGACGACCGCCAGCACAGGTTGGGGTGTCCGCGTGGTACCGAGCTTCTCCAGCACGCCTTCCTTGAGCTCGGCGACCCGGGCGCCGGTGGCGACGGCTCGCTGCACGAGCGGCGCGAACGCGCGCATCGAACCGGCACCCACGTAGATGGCGTCGATCGCGGCGCCACGATCGAGGGCGGCGCCGATGACGCGCGGTCCCTCGAGACCCATGACGCCCTCGTCGTCGCGGGTGCCTCGATCGCGGAGCAGCGCGCGAAGTCGTTGGACCTCGCCATGTCGAGGACCGAGCGATTCGCTCAAGCGGCTTCGAGCGCTCCCCGCGCGGCCTCGACGAGCGCCCCGAAGGCCGCGTCGTCGCGCACCGCGAGGTCGGCCAGGATCTTGCGGTCGACGTCGATCTCGGCCCGCTTCAAGCCGGCCACGAACCGCGAGTACGAGATGCCGTGGTTGCGGCAGGCCGCGTTGATCCGGACGATCCAGAGCCGACGGAACTCGCCCTTGCGCGCCCGGCGGTCGCGGTAGGCGTAGCGACCCGAGTGCATGACCTGCTCGGTCGCCTTGCGGATGTGCCGACTCCGCGAACCGGAGTAGCCCTCGGCTGCCTCGAGGACGGCGCGGCGTCGCTTCTTCGAATGGACGGAACGCTTCACGCGTGCCATGACGGTGTGCTCCTGGTCTGGGGTGCGCTCGGTCTGGATGGGCCGGGCGTCGGTGTGATGGTGAGACGGCTCAGGCGCGGCCGAGCAGGCGCTCGACGCGCTTCTTGTCTCCGCCTTCGACGGCGGCCGGACGGGCGAGCCGCCTGGTGCGGGTGCTCGACTTCTTCTCGAGCAGGTGCGAGCGGTTCTGCTTGCGGCGCCGGATCTTCCCGGTCCCGGTGACCTTGAACCGCTTGGCGGCTCCGCGGTGCGTCTTCATCTTCGGCATCAGGGGGCTCCGGTCGCTCCCCCGCCCGCAGGCGGGGAGGTAGGGGTCGGGGTTGCTGCGGGGCCGGCCGCCGCGGGTGCGGGGTCGGGAGTCGCATGCGCCGCGGGCTTCGCCTTCGGCTTGCGTCCGTCCTTCTTGAGCGGGTGCAGGACCATGGTCATGTTGCGTCCGTCCTGGCGGGGTGCGGACTCCACGATGGCGATCTCGCCGACCTCGTCCGCGATGCGCTCGAGGATGCGGAGGCCGAGCTCGGGGTGCGCCATCTCGCGGCCCCGGAACATGATCGTGAGCTTGACCTTGTTCCCTTCTGCCAGGAACCGCTCCACGTGGCGCATCTTGGTCGTGTAGTCGTGGATGTCGATCTTGGGACGGAACTTCATCTCCTTGATCACGACCTGGGTGGCCTTGCGACGGGACTCCTTGCGCCGCTGCTGCTCCTCGTACTGGTGACGCCGGAAGTCCATGATGCGGCAGACGGGTGGCGTTGCATCGGGTGCCACCTCGACGAGGTCGAGGTCACGGTCCCGGGCGGCGGCCAGGGCTTCGGGGAGTGGGGTCACCCCCATCTGGCCCCCGTTCTCGTCGATCAGACGGACCTCGCGGGCCCGGATCCGGTCATTGATCCTTGGTTCGTCGGTGGCGATCAGTACACCTCGGTCTCGGCGGGTTCGCACCGGGCGGACCCGGACGCGAAGATGGCGGACGCAGGAACGCCCGCCATCGATCGACACCGGCGAACCGGTGCCATGCTCGTTGGACGGACCCGGTCACGACACTCGGCTCCCGCAGGAGCCGAGGACCGGCCGGGTGGGGGCTCGCCGGTCCTGCCGCACGGGCACGGCCGGAGGCCCCACTTCCCACATCGATTGTCGAAGGGCGAGGTTACCAGCGTGAGCACCCTGTGGACACCTTCCGGCGGCGAGCCGCGTCCGATCACCGAGGCCACGGCACCGGCGAGCCCCGATGCATCGGGGGCGGGCGACGAGATGACCGAGGCCCAGGTGGCCGAGGAGATGCGACGGGTGCGGGCCGAGCTGGCGTCGACGCCGGTCGTCGACCTCGTGGCGAACCACGCGATCGGCCTGTGGCAGCTCGCCGTCCTGCACCTCACCCCCGAGGAGGGCGCCAGCCCGAACCTCGAGGAAGCCTCCCTCGCGATCGACGCGATGGGCGCCATGGTCGACGGGCTCGGGGCGCGCCTCGCCGACAACGCGGAGCCGCTCCAGGAGGCGCTCTCCCAGCTCCGCCTCGCCTTCGTACAGGTCTCCCGATCTGGAGCGGGGTCCGGAGGGGGATCGGGGCCGGGGGCGACGACCGAGTAGCGCCTCAGGCGACCTGGTCCAGACGGGTTGCCTCCCAGACGCCGAGGGGGCTGGCGGCGAGGTCGTACCGGACCCGGGCCCCGACCGGGATCCTCCGCGAGCCGTCGGCGATCTGGGTGCAGTGGAACCCGACCGTGGCACCGTCGTCGCCGCGGACCGATCCGATCCCTCGGGCCTCGTCGAACGCGAGGACCTCCCCGAAGCGCGTGCCGGCGATCACGACGGCGAGCATCAGTGGACGATCTTGGCGATCGGGAGCTCGATGATCCCGGTCGCGCCGAGGTCCTTGAGGGCCGGGATGAGCACGTTGATCTCGCTCTTCGCGACGACCGTCTCCACCGCGAACCCGTCCTCGCCGAACAGCTCGGACACCGTCGGCGACCGCAGCGCCGGCAGGAGCCCGATGACCGCGTCGCGGTTCGCGGCGTCGACGTTCAGCTTGAGCAGCACCCGGCCGCGCGCCTCGAGGGCTCCGGAGAGGAGGATCCGCAGCTGCTCCATCGCCGCCCGCTTGTCGGGGTCGGCGGCGGCAGCAGGGTTCGCGATCAGCTCGGTGTGCGAGACGAGCATCGTCTCCAGGATCCTGAGGCCGGCCGCGCGGAGCGCACGCCCGGTCTCGGTGATCTCCACGACCGCGTCCGCGATGTCGGGGATTTTCGCCTCGGTCGCGCCGTAGGACAGCTGGACGTCGGCGTCGACACCGTGCTCGGCGAAGTACCGCTTGGTGAGCTCCGGGTACTCGGTGTGGACGCGCACGCCCGCCGGGAGGTCGGCAACTCCCTGGGCCGGTGAGTCCCCCGCCACGGCCAGGACCACCCGGATCGGTCGGGCCGTCGCCTTCGAGTAGTGGAGCTCGGCGAGGGCCTCCACTGCGGCCCCGGTCTCCTCGATCCAGTCCCGGCCCGTGATCCCGACGTCGAAGAGCCCGTCGGCGACGTAGCGGGGGATCTCCTGGGGCCGGAGGATGCGCACGTCGTCGACCCGCGGGTCGTCGATCGACGCCCGGTAGTCGACGTCCGAGGACCGGGTGACCGTGAGGTCGGCGTCCTCGAACAACGCGAGGGTCGCCCGCTCGAGCGAGCCCTTGGGGAGCACGATCCTCAGCACGGCTTCAGTCTTCCCTGTTCGAATCGCCGGCGCTGATCCGCCGGAGCACGTCGACGGTCTCGACCGCGGTCGCCGCGGCTTCCGCGCCCTTGTTGCCCTCGCACCCACCGGTGCGGTCGAGCGCCTGCTGCTCGTCGTTGGTCGTGAGGACACCGAAGATCACCGGGATACCCGTGTCGAGGGCCACGCGTGCGCAGCCGTCCGCACACGGCCCGGCGACGTACTCGAAGTGCGGCGTGCCGCCACGGACGACGGCGCCGAGACAGATCACTGCGTCGACGGTGCCCGTCCGGGCGGCGCGCTGCGCGGCGATCGGGATCTCGAAGGCCCCCGGAACCCAGTGCACGGCGGGGTCGGCCGGGTGGCCCAGGTCGGAGAGCGTCGCGAGCGCGCCGTCGACGAGGCTCCGCGTGAGGTGGTCGTTGAAGCGCGCCGCGACGATTGCGATGCGCATGTCACTCGCGTCGGGCCGGGTCGTCGGCGCCGCATAGTCACCCATGACCGGCTCCTTCCGGTTCGCCGAGAGTCGTCCCGCTCGCGTTCGTCGTGCTCGGCTTCCTCTGGCTCGGGTGCATCAGACCTGGGCTTCGCCGAGGTCGAGGAGGTGCCCGAGCTTGGCCTGCTTCGCCCGCAGGTACGAGATGTTCTCGTCGTTGGGCTCCACGTGCAGGGGCACCCGCTCGACGATCTCCAGACCGTAGCCCTCGAGCCCCCCGTACTTCGACGGATTGTTGGTCATGAGGCGCATCGTCGTCACCCCGAGGTCGACGAGGATCTGCGACCCGATGCCGTACTCGCGGGAGTCGACCGCGAAGCCCAGCTCCACGTTCGCCTCGACCGTGTCTCGACCCTCGTCCTGGAGCGTGTACGCGCGCAGCTTGTGGCCCAGGCCGATCCCCCGGCCCTCGTGGCCCCGCAGGTACACGACGACGCCGCGCTCCTCGTCCGCGACGCGCTGCAGCGCGGAGTCGAGCTGGCCGCCGCAGTCGCAGCGCATCGACCCGAAGACGTCGCCGGTGAGGCACTCGGAGTGCACGCGTACCAGGGTGTTCTCGCTCCCGGCGATCTCGCCGCGTACGAAGGCGAGGTGCTCGACGCCGTCGAGGATGCTCTCGAAGACGTACGCCGTGAAGTCGCCGTGGCGGGTCGGGATGCGGGCTTCCGAGACGCGTCGGACCAGCTTCTCCTGGTGGCGCCGATAGCGGATCAGGTCCGCGATCGAGATCATCTGGAGCCCGTGCTGCTCGGCGAAGCGCTCCAGCTCAGGCATGCGGGCCATGGTCCCGTCGTCGTTGACGACCTCGGCGAGCACTCCCGACGGTGTGCGCCCTGCGAGGCGAGCGAGGTCGACCGCGGCCTCGGTGTGCCCGGCCCGCTTGAGGACCCCGCCCTCTCGGTAGCGCAGCGGGAAGATGTGGCCGGGACGGGCGAGGTCGTCGGGACGTGTCGCGCCGTCGATCAGTGTGTGGACCGTGGTGGCACGGTCGGCGGCCGAGATGCCCGTCGTCGTGCCCGCCGTGGCGTCGACCGACACCGTGAACGCCGTCCGCTGCACCTCGGTGTTGTGCGCGACCATCAGGGGCAGCTGGAGCGCGTCGCAGCGCGCGCCTTCGAGCGGCTGGCAGATGACCCCGCTCGTGTGACGGATCATGAACGCGATCGCCTCGGGCGTCACCTTGTCGGCGGCCATGATCAGGTCGCCCTCGTTCTCGCGATCGGCGTCGTCGACGACGATCACGAGCTCTCCGCGCCCGATCGCGTCGATCGCGTTCGTGATGTGGGTGAACGGCATCAGCTGGATCTCCTTGGTGGGAACAGTCGCTCCACGTACTTGGCGAGCACATCGACCTCGACGTTCACGTCATCGCCGACCGCGCGAGTGCCGAAGGTCGTGACCTCCAAGGTGTGCGGGATCACCGCGATCCCGATCCGGACGCCGGCGTCGGCATCGTCGGTCACCTCGGTCACCGTGAGGCTGACGCCATCGAGGGTGATCGACCCCTTCTCGACGACGTACCGTCCCGTGCCGGCGTCGAGGACGATCTGGAAACGCACCGAACCGTCGCCCTCGGGCGCTCGGTTCACGATCGTCCCGACCCCGTCGACGTGGCCCTGCACGAGATGGCCGCCGAGGCGGTCGGAGAGACGCACCGGGCGTTCCAGGTTCACGGGCGCGCCGTCGACGAGTCGACCGAGCGTCGTTCGGTCGAGGGACTCGGGCTGGGCGTCGGCGGCCCACCAGCCCTCGCCGAGCTCCACGACTGTGAGACAGCACCCGTCGACGGCGATGGAGTCGCCCGGGCGCGTGGCCTCGAGCACGGTCGAGCAGGCAATCTCGATCCGAGCCCCGTCGGCACGCGGGGTGATCGCCCGAACGGCGCCGAGCTCCTCGACGATGCCGGTGAACATCCTCAGCCCTCCCCACCGGCGGCGGGAACGAGGTCGAGGCGGACATCGTCGCCCAATGCTGTGGCGCTCCGCAGGCCGAAGCGGGGCGCGGCGGCGAGCGTCGGTGGCCCGTCCCACTCGAGGCTGGGTCGCCCTCCGGGGCCGAGCGCGACCCCCGCGACGTACGCGACGACCCGATCGACGAGCCCGGCCGCCAGCAGCCCGCCGTGGACCGTCGGTCCGCCCTCGAACATCGCCTGGAGCACACCCTCCCGGCCGAGGAGCGCAAGCGCCGCCGCCAGGTCGACCCCGATGCCCTGGGGACCAGGGTCGACCGTCTCGACCTTGGCGCCGGCGCCGCGCCACCGGTCGATCGCGTCGGCGGGTGCTTCGGCGGTCGTGAGCACCATGGTCGTTCCGAGCAGCGGGTCGAAGAGGTCGCCGTCGGCCGGGACCCGACCGCGGGAGTCGAGCACCACCCGTAGCGGCGCGACTCGGGGCGCCACCGTGACATCGCGGACGCTGAGCGCCGGGCGATCGACGAGCGCCGTCGAGGACCCGATCACGACCGCGTGCGAGTCGGCGCGCAGTTCGTGCGCGTCGGCGCGAGCCGCGGGACCGGTGATCCACCGGGAGGTGCCGTCCGGGGCCGCGACCCGACCGTCGAGGCTGGACGCCGTCTTGAGGACGCACCAGGCCCGGCCGGTCCGCCGGTGGTGCAGGTACGGGGCGAGCGATGCCTCGGCAGCCGCATCGTCGACCGTGCGGACGGTGGCGCCGCCAGCGCGCAGGCGCGCGATCCCGGCGCCGTCGACCTGCGGATCAGGGTCGGTCTGCGCGACGACGACCTCGCCGACCCCCGCCGACAGGAGCGCGTCGACGCAGGGCGGTGTCCGGCCGTGGTGCGAGCACGGCTCCAGGGTGACGAACGCGGTCGCGCCGCGGGCTCGCATCCCCGCGTCGTCGAGCGCGACGACCTCGGCGTGACGACCGCCGGGCGGCTCCGTGGCTCCCTCGCCGACCACCACGCCGTCGCGCACCAGCACACATCCCACCCAGGGATTGGGAGGCGTCCGGCGTCGGACCGCGTCACCGAGCGCGACGGCCCGGGCCATCAGCTCCTGGTGCCGGTTCTCGAGCTTCACCATCGGCGCTCTCGTCACCATCTGCGGGCGTCCGACCCTGCTGGCCGGGCATGCCCCAAACCCTGGGCGGGGACAGACGGCGCGCGCCGAGCACGCGTCGAGGGCCCTCTCCCATCCGGACTCTCACCGTCGGCTCCGGCATCACACCGGATCAACCACACGGCCGGCTGCCGTGGGCTCGCGGGCTCCCGCAGGGGCGCCGGACGGTCCGTGGACCGCTGGCCACCCCGGCGGACACCGCCGGTCGGGACTCGCACCCATACCCCGAGGGCTTCTCGTGGTCCTCTGAGCGTAGCGGATCTCGAACGAAATTGGAACAGGTTCTAGTTCTGCGGGCGCACCCACGGTACGAGTCCGCTCAGTGCGGGCGGCCGCCCCGGAGCAGGTCGAGGGCGTGTGGGATGGCCCCTTCCATGGCGGTCAGGCACTCGATCGCCCCGGACGAGGATCCCGGGAGGTTGCAGACCAGGCTCGCGCCGACGGTGCCACAGACGCCCCGGGAGAGCATGCCGAGGCCCCGCCCGCCGGCGTCGCTCGTGCGCCGCATCGCCTCTGCGAGCCCCGGCGCCTCCCGGTCGAGCACCTGTCGGGTCCCCTCCGGCGTGAGGTCGCGCGGTCCGAACCCTGTCCCCCCGGTCGTGACGACGACACCGGCGAAGCCCGCGGTGAGGTCGCGCAGAGCGTCGGCCACGACCTCGACCCCGTCGGCAACCACGCGGTGCTCGACGACGTCGGCACCGATGCGCTCCAGGTGCTCCACCAGGGCCCGACCCGATCGGTCCTCGCGAACACCCTCGGCGACTCCGTCGGAGACGGTGAGCACCTTGGCCGAGTACGCGGGACCGGGCGTCATCGCTCGACCCTCACCGCGTCAGGCCGCGCCGGCATCCGGCCAGCCGGCGGCCCGGATGGCGTGCGCCGCCGCCGCGGGGTCGTCGGCCCGGAAGATTGCGCTGCCGGCCACGAGGATGTCGACCCCGGCTGCCACCGCGAGCGGCGCTGTCTCGACGTTGATCCCGCCGTCGATCTCGATCTCGACCGCGAGGCCCTGTTCGTCGATCACGCGGCGGGCGGCGCGCACCTTCTCGAGCACCTCGGGGATGAACGACTGGCCACCGAACCCGGGGCGCACGCTCATGACGAGCAAGAGGTCCACGTCGGCGAGGTACGGGAGGACGTCGTCGACCGGCGTGTCGGGGTTCAGCGTGATCCCGACGCCAGTGCCGAGCGCGCGCATCTCGTCGAAGAGGGGACGCGGGTCACCGAGCTCGACGTGCACGATGCAGCGGTCGGCACCGGCCTTGACGAAGTCGGCGAGCAGCACGTCGGGGTTGTCGACCATCAGGTGGCAGTCCAGGAACAGGTCCGTCTCGGGTCGGAGCGCCTCGACGACGGGCGGGCCGATCGTCAGGTTGGGGACGAAGTGGCCGTCCATCACATCGACGTGCAGGAGGTCGGCGGCTTCGGCAACCCGCGCCACGTCGTGCGCCAGATGGGCGAAGTCGGCGGACAGGATCGATGGCGCGATCTTCCCGGTCATCACCACCGACGCTACCCGGCGGCGCGACGGAAGCCGGCGACGTACATGCCGTCGGTCCCCGCGGCCTGCGGGAGCAGCAGCGCTCCGGGACCGGACGGCTCCCACGGTGCTGCCGGGGCCGCCATCGGCACCAGCTCCGGCAGCTGTTCGACAGCGGCGTCGGCCACGGCACAGGTCTCCTCGGCGGTCAGCGTGCACACCGAGTAGACGAGGACGCCGCCGGGTCGGACCGCGCGCGCCGCCTCCAGGAGCAAGTCCAGCTGCAACGCGCCGAGCTCGGCGATCGAGTCGGCCTCCAGCCTCCAGCGGGCCTCGGCGCGACGAGCGAGGACTCCGATGCCGCTGCACGGCGCATCGAGGAGCACGCGATCGAACGTCGCGTCGCCCACGGGGAGACTCCGGCCGTCGGCCACCACGAGATCCACCGTGGTGATCCCGAGGCGCGACGAAGCTCGCCCGACCAGGCCGAGACGGCCGGCGTTGAGGTCGAGCGCCAGCACCCGGCCCTGCTCGCCCACGCGTTCGGCGATCCCGGTCGCCTTGCCGCCCGGGGCCGCGGCGATGTCGAGCACCCGGTCGCCGGGCTGGGGGTCGAGGTACCCGACGACCGCTTGGCTCCCCTGGTCCTGGGGTGTCGCACGACCGTCGGCGACCGGCAGGAGCTGCGCGGGGTCGCCACCGCCCCGGACGACGAGGGCCGTCGGGACCAGACGACCTCGCTCGACGTCGGCGCCGGCCTCGCGAAGTGCGGCTTCGAGGGCGTCGACCTCGGTTCGGCGCGGGTTCGGGCGCAGGGTGAGCGCCCCCGGCTCGTTGCCCGCGGCCATGGTCGCCCGAGCCCGGTCGCGTCCGAGGTCGGACCGCAAGCGCTCGGCGAGCCAGTCGGGGTACGAGAGGGCCACCGCCTCGCTCTCGGGCTCGGGCCACGGTGGTCCCAGGCGGGTCAACGCGCGGAGCACACCGTTGACGAAGCCCTGGGCCCGCGCCGGAGTGGCCGAGACGGTCTCCCCGACCGCAGCGTGCGGCGGTACGCCCGAGAGCAGCTGGTACGCGCCGAGCCGCAAGGCGGCGCGGACGGGCGGGTCCATCCGGGCGATTCGCCGCGTGCTCACACGCCCGATCAGGTCGTCGAGGCGGCGTTGGCCCCGCAGCGTGCGGTAGACGAGGTCGGTGACCTGCGCCCGGTCGCGTGCGCTCAGGTGTGACTCGCGCAGCATCGCCGGGAGCGCGAGATGCGAGTACGCGCCCGCCTCGATGCGCACGAGCGCATCCCGGGCCAGTCGACGCACGGTCGGCTTCACTGGCCCCCTTCCACCGTTCTGGCGTCAGCGATCGGCGAAATGCGCCTCGTTGCGACGCAAGAACGGTGAGGGGTCACGCGGGGAGGTCCAGGGTGGGGGTGTCGTCGCGGAGGCCGGCGCGCCAGGCACTCGCCGCCATGACGGGTCGACCCTCGGGCTGGACCTCCTCCAGGACGAGCACACCCATCCCCGTCCCGATCGCGCCGCGGCGGTCGATGTGGCCGATCGCGACCGTGGCGGTGGACTGCTCCTCGGCTCGGGCGCGGAGCACCTTCAGCCGTCGCCCGGCGACGACGCCCCACGCTCCGGGGCGAGGGTTGCCGGCCCGGACCAGGCGGGCCAGCTCCTCGGCCGGATGCCGGGGGTCGAGCCGGAACTCGTCGACCGCGAGCTTGGGCGCGAGCGTCGCCTCGCCCTCCTGCGGACGGGGTGTCATCTGCTCGATCCGGGGCAGGGTCCGGACCAGCAGGTCGGTCCCCAGATCGACGAGCCTCATCCGCAGCGCGCCGGCCGGCTCGTCAGGGTCGATGGTCGTGCGCACGCAGTCGAACACCGGACCCGTGTCGAGGCCCTCGTCGAGCGCCATCACGCAGACTCCCGTCTCCGCATCTCCGGCGAGCACGGCCCGCTCCACCGGTGCCGCCCCGCGCCATCGTGGCAGCAGCGAGAAGTGGAGGTTCACGAAGCCGAGCCGACACGACTCGAGCAGCGCGCCCGGGAGGAGCTGACCGAACGCGACCACCACGCCGACGTCGGCGTCGAGCGCGGCGACTTCGGTCGCGACCTCCCTCGCGCGGCTCGGGGTGCGGACCGGCAGGCCCAGCTCCTCGGCGGCCTGCTTCACCGGGCTGGGGGCGGTGGCGCTCCCCCGGCCTCGCCGACGATCCGGTTGGGTGACCACCAGGGCGACGTCGTGGCCGCCCTCGTGCAGCGCCCGCAGCGCGGGGACGGCATCGGCCGGGGTCCCGAAGTAGACGACTCGCACCGGAGTGGTCAGAGTCTCCGCACGCCGTCGTCGGCAGGGCCGACGATCGAGTCGTCGAGCTGGGCTCGACGCATCTCCCGCAGGACTTCCTTGCGGCGGTCGGGCTCGAGCCGGTCGAGGAGGAGCACGCCATCGAGATGGTCGATCTCGTGCTGGATCAGCCGCCCCATGAGCTCGTCGCCCTCGAGCACGACCTCCTTGCCGTCGAGGTCGAGACCCTGCACGGTGACCACCTTGGGCCGCACGATCTCGACGTGGACTCCGGGGACCGAGAGGCACCCCTCGTCGTAGTTCCACTCCCCCGTCGCATCGACGATCTCGGGGTTGATGAGCACCGCCGGACCGTCCCCCACGTCGTAGGTGTACAGACGCTTCAGCACGCCCACCTGCGGTGCGGCGAGCCCGACCCCGAGTGCCTCGTACATGGTCTCGACCATCCGCTCAGAGAGCGCGGCGAGCTCGCCGTCGAGCTCTTCGACTTCGCGTGCGCGCTGGCGCAGCACCGGATCACCGAAGATCCGCACGTCGAAGGTCGCCATGGCTCCAGGGTACCGGCGACCCCGAGAGGCCCCGGACCCGCGTGCTCCGTCTCGACGTCGTGGTCGTCAGACCCGGAGCGGGTCGACATCGACGCGCAGGCGCCCCAACGCGCGGGCCGGACCGAGGTCGGTCGCGGCCAGGACGGCGGTCAGCGTGCCCGTGTCGGGCGCGCGCACCAGGGCCCGGTCGCCGTTGGGGCCGAGGACGGTGAGCGAACCTGCAAGTGCGGCGCACGCGGCCGCGACCGCCTCGGGAGCACCGCGCAGCTCCGCCAACCCGCCGAACGGCGGGAACCCGAGGTCACGTCGGCGCGCGGTCTCGACCGACCGCGCGATCGCCGGATCGGCTGCCGCGAACGCCCGCAGCACCTCGTGTTCGGGCACGCGGGTCTGCACCAGCACGAGTCCATCGCGTCCACCTGACGACGGGGAGCCTGTCCCGACGGCCCGGGCGGCGCGCACCAGGAGCCAGAGCGCCTGTTCCGCGGCGCGGTGGCGAGGCGCCAGCAGCTCCTGGTCGAAGTCGAGGAACGCGACGAGGCCGATCGGCTCGGACTCCCCGCGGACGCGGTGCAGGACCGCCTCGGTCCCCACCGCCACGTCGAACGCCGGCAGCGCGGTGCTCGCCGCGTCCACTGCGAGCACACGATGACGCGGGACCAGCCCGGCCAGATCGTCGCGGAGGCGTACCACGCCCGGACGCGCGCCTCGAAACCGCGCCGAACCACAATGCCGGCACCGGAGCTCGGCGACCGTCTCACAGCGGGCGCACTGCAGCCCCACCTCGACTTCGGCCACCGTCGCGTCACAACGCTCGCATCGCGCCGGTTCGCCACATGCTCGACACAGGAGGAGGTGCGCACGACCCCGCCGGTTCATCACGCAGATCGCCCGGCTCCCCGCGTCGAGTGCTCGGTGTAGTGCGGGGCCGAGCTGGGCCGAGAGCAACCCGAGCCCCGGAGGATCGTCACGCCGGTCCACGACTTCCAGTCGCGGCCATCCGCGCCGGACCTGGTGGCGTGGCGGCGAGACCGGCTCACCGGCGAGGGCGACCGCCTCGACCGTCGGCGCGGGGCTCACGATGTCGAGTCGGGCCCCCACCCCCGACGCGCGCTCGGCGGCGAGGTCCCGGGCGTGCCAGGACGGCGCGCGTTCGTCGGCGAGGGACTCGTCGGCGTCATCGAGCACGATCACGGCCTGCAGATCGGGGACGGGCGCGAAGATCGCGACGCGACCCCCGACCACGACGCGCGCCCCGCGCCGCGCGGTCTCCCACTTGCCGGTGCGGCTGGCCTCGGTCTCGTCGGTGCGGAACGCGACCACTTCGCGGCCTGTGGTCTCGAGGTGGGCGACGAGTGCGTCGGCCTCCCCGCGATCGGGGACGAGGATGATCGTCGAGCCCTCGGGGGCCACCAGGGACGCGATCAGGGCGTCGCGCCCAGTCGCCGGCGGCGACTCGATGACGCGGCGGTCGCGATCGGGGAGAGGGAATGGTGGCGCGGGCGGCGGGTAGATACCGACCTCGGGCGGCGGGACGGGCCCCGGCGCGACGTTGTTCGGAGGCGAGGCCGGACGGAGGAACGCGGTGCGGGGCCCGGCCCAACGGCGTGCCGCGCGCTCGGCGAGGGCGAGCACCTCCGGGGGAGGGCCCGCGGAGACCACCGCGCGGATCGGCAGGAGTCGCTCGACCGAGGTCGCGGGCTCGACGTCCCGCTCCACGACCCAACCCCGGACCCGCCGCCCGTGCAGCGGCACCCGCACGATCGCTCCGACCTCGAGCGCGGCCTCGAGGTCGCCGGGGACGAGATAGTCGAGGGCCCGATCGAGCGCGGGGACGTCCGGGAGGACGCGGACCACCCGGGTCACCTGGCCCGAACCGGCCTGGCCCGAACCGGCCTGGCCCGAACCGGCTGGACCCGGTGCGGTCAGGCCAGGGCCTCGGCAGCCTTGCGGAAGCCCTCGGCGTGGTCGGTGTGCTCCCACGAGAACGTCGGCTCCGGTCGGCCGAAGTGCCCGTAGGCCGCGGTCTTCCGGTAGATCGGGCGCCGCAGCTGGAGGCGGTCGATGATCGCGGCGGGACGCAGGTCGAAGTGCTCCTGGACCAGCCCGGCGAGCTTCTCGGGGGCGATCTCGGAGGTCCCGAAGTCCTCGACCATGATCGACACCGGGCGCGCGACACCGATCGCGTACGCGACCTGCACCTCACACCGCTTCGCGACCCCGGAGGCGACGATGTTCTTCGCGGCGTGACGCACCGCGTAGGCCGCCGACCGGTCGACCTTTGTCGGGTCCTTGCCGCTGAAGGCGCCACCGCCGTGCCGTGCCATCCCGCCGTAGGTGTCGACGATGATCTTGCGACCCGTGAGGCCACAGTCCGCGTGCGGTCCTCCGAGCTCGAAGTTCCCGGTCGGGTTGCAGAGGACCTCGAAGTCGTCGTCGGCGAACTGCGCCGGGAGCAGCGGGCGGATCACGTGCTCGACGAGGTCGGGCTTGAGCAGCGTGTCGACGTCGACCCCCGGGCCGGTCTGCGTGGAGATCAGCACGGTGGAGAGTCGCTTCGGGACGCCGCCTTCGTACTCGAAGGTGACCTGGGTCTTGCCGTCCGGTCGGAGGTACGGCAGCACGCCCGACTTGCGGACCTCGGCGAGCCGGTGCGCGAACCGGTGCGCGAGCCAGATCGGCATCGGCATCAGATCCTCGGTGTCGTCGCAGGCGTACCCGAACATCATCCCCTGGTCGCCGGCGCCGATCTCGTCGAACAGCTCACCGGTCCCGGCGCGCTGCTCCGTCGCCTTGTCGACTCCCATCGCGATGTCGGGCGACTGCTCGTCGATCGTCGTGATGACCGCGCAGGTCTTGCCGTCGAACCCGAACGACTCCCGGTCGTAGCCGATGCTGCGCACCGTGTCTCGGACGACCCGCGGGATGTCGACGTACGCCGTCGTGCTGATCTCGCCGGCCACCACGACCAGCCCGGTCGTCGCCATCGTCTCGCACGCGACTCGGCTGTGAGGGTCCTCCTCGAAGATCGCATCGAGGATCGAGTCGCTGATCTGGTCGCACATCTTGTCCGGGTGACCTTCGGTCACCGATTCCGACGTGAAGGTGAAGCGGTCCACGGAGCTCCTTGTCAGGTTCGTGATGCGTCGGGTCGTCCGGCGGAGAGACGCGCCGGGTTCGGAACGGGGAGCAGTGCGCCCACGCGATCGAGGATCACATCGGCGAGTGCCAGCTTGGTACGGAGCGAGATGTCCTCGGCGTGCCCGGAGGGATCGAGGATCACGGCCCGGTTGGTGTCGACCTCGAAGCCGGCGTCGGGCTCGGAGACGTCGTTGGCGACCATCAGGTCGACCCGCTTCGCGGACAGCTTGGCGGCCGCGTTCGCCCGGACGTCCTCGGTCTCGGCCGCGAAGCCGACGAGCACCTGGTGGGCCTTGCGTCGCCCCAGCTCGGCGAGGACGTCGGGCGTCGGCTCGAGGTGGAGCTCGGGGAGACCGTCGCGCTTCTTGATCTTCTCCGCCGCACTGGCCTTCGGGCGGAAGTCGGCGACCGCGGCCGCCATCACCACCGCGTCCGTGTCGGCGTATGCCTCGAGGACCGCGTCGGCGAGCTCCTCGGCCGTGGTCACGCGCACCACGACCGCGCCGTCGGGCGCCGGCCGGTCCGTCGTCGTGACGAGCGTGACCGCGGCACCCCGGCGCACCGCGGCGTCGGCGATCGCGTGACCCATCTTCCCCGACGAGCGGTTCCCGATGAACCGGACCGGGTCGATCGGCTCGCGGGTCCCACCAGCGGTGACGAGGACACGGACACCGGCGAGGTCGCCTTCGCGCGCGAGGACGGCGGCCGCAGCCTCGACGACCGTCTCCGGGTCGGCCAGCCGGCCCTCCCCGACGTCGCCGCCCGCGAGCCGTCCGCTCATCGGCTCGACGACCCGGACGCCTCGTGCGCGCAGGGTGTCGAGGTTGGCCTGCACCGCCGGGTGCTCCCACATCTCGGTGTGCATCGCCGGTGCCACCAGCACCGGCGCGCGGGTCGCGAGCAGGGTCGTCGTGAGGAGGTCGTCGGAGATCCCGGCGGCGTACTTCCCGAGGAGCTTGGCCGTCGCCGGCGCGACGACGACGAGGTCGGCGCCCTGGCCGAGACGGGTGTGCGGGATCGGGTCGCCGCCCTCGGCGCCCGTGAACAACGACGTGCGCGCCGGCTCGGACGCGAGTGCCGAGAACGTCACCGCGCCGACGAAGCGCTGCGCGTCGTCGGTGAGCACCGGAATGACGTGCGCACCGGCATCCACGAGACGCCGGCAGATCTCGACCGCCTTGTACGCGGCGATCCCGCCGGTGACGCCGAGCACGACCCGACGGCCGCGGAGCGCGACCGGACCCGGGAGCGGAGTCCCGGGGTCCGAGGTGGGGTCCACAGTCATGCGCAGGCGGTCCTTGATGGGCAAGACGGCGCAGGCGCGCCGGGCGCGCTACTCGGCGCTGGGCTCGTCCGAGCCCTCAGCCACGAGAGCGGCGTCGGCGTCGTCCTCGGCACCTTCGACGATCTCGGGCTCGTCGGGCATCGGAGCCGCCTCGATCTTGCCCGCCTGGATCTCCTCGAGCGAGATCGTGAGCGGCTTGCGGGACACGGACGTGACCTGCGGCGGCACGATCTTGCCCAGGCCTTCGCCCAGCTGGTTGTAGTAGTCGTTGATCTCGCGGGCGCGCATCGCAGCCAGGGTGACGAGCGTGAACTTGGAGCCCACCCGGTCGAGCAGGTACTCCATGCGAGGTTCCATGAGCGAGGCGCGGACTTCGGGCATACGGGGCTTCCCCTCGGGAGGCTCGATCTCGGGCGGACCGGCTGGTCGGGCAACGGGCACGTCACGACGTGCGCACCACGAGCAGCCCTGGACCGGGCGTTCATCGTATCAGCGGGGAGCCGCCGTCAGGCGCCTCGGGCCCGTCGGCGTTCCAGCACCCCGCGGATCTCCTCCACCGCCCGGCTGACGTCGTCGTTGAGCACCACGGCGTCGAACACCGCCGCCAGCTCCTCCTCCCGCTCGGCTGCGGCCAGCCGGGTCTCGATCTGCGCCGCGTCGGCATCCGGGTCCCGGGCCACGAGCCGCTCTCGCTGCACCGCCCGGGACGGTGGACGCACGAACACCAGGAGGGCCTCGGGGAACACGTCTCGCACGGCGATCGCCCCCTGGACGTCCACCTCCAGCAGTACGTCCTGGCCGGCGGCGAGCCGCTCCTCGATCGGCGCCCGAGGCGTCCCTTTGAGGTCGCCGTAGACCTCGAACCACTCGAGGAGCCCACCGGCATCGCGCACGGCGCAGAACTCGTCGCGGTCGACGAACCGGTAGTCGCGGCCGTCGACCTCCCCGGGCCGGGGCGCGCGGTCGGTCATGGACACCGAGAACCAGAGCCGCGGGTCGCGCGCGAGCAGCTCCTGCACGATCGTGCCCTTCCCCACTCCGGACGGGCCGGCGACGACGAGCAGGACGCTCAGGGGTTCGGACCGAAGTGCTCGAGGAGCTTCTGGCGTTGGTTCGGACCCAGCCCCCGGACCCGACGGCGTTCGCTGATGTCGAGGTCGCGCATCAGCCGCCGTGCCTTCACCTTCCCGGTGTTCGGCATCGACTCCAGCATGCTCACGACCTTGAGGTTGGCGAGGACCTCGTCACCCCCGGCGCGCTCGAACAGCTGGGAGAGCGTGATCCGCTCGTCCTTGAGCTGCACCTTGACATCGGCGCGGACGCGCCGCGCCTCGGCCGCCTTCTCGAGCGCGGCGAGGCGTTGCTCGGGAGTGAGGGCCGGGGGCTGTGGCATCGCGGCGTCAGCATACCCAGCGCTCTGGACGGTCCCGTCGGGCGCGCGGGACGGTCCTCGGGCCGGCTCGGGCCCGGTCGCCGGCTCAGGTCGCGCCGACCAGCGCGTCGGCGACCTCGACCAGGAGGTCGGCGGACGCGGCCTCGGGATCCGGTGCGGCGGTCACGGTGCGACCGATCACCATCCAGTCGGCCCCGGCCGCCGCCGCGGTGGCGGGCGTGGCGACGCGCGCCTGATCATCGGCGCCACTGCCCGCGAGTCGGAGACCCGGGACCATGGTGCGCAGCCCTTCCGCGCGGACATCCGCGATCTCGAGCGCGGAGCACACCACGCCGTCGCAGCCCGCGTCCCGCGCCGCATCGAGCCGTGCGGCGAACGCGGTGGTGTCGGGCTCGCTCGTGAGGACGGTCACACCGAGGGCCACCGGCTCGGGGTGGCCAGCCTCCGCCGCGCCGCTCCGCAACCCGTCGACCCCCGCCCGGAGCATCTCGACCCCGCCGGCTGCGTGGAAGTTGAGGAAGTCCACACCATGACGCCCCAGCGCGCGGGCCCCCCGGCCGACGGTCGTCGGGATGTCGTGCAGCTTGAGGTCGGCGAAGACCCGCAGCCCCAGCTCGTGCACCGCGTCGAACGCCGAGGGACCGGCTGCCGCGTAGAGCTCGTAGCCGACCTTGGCGGTACCGAACCACGGCTGGAGGCGCGTGGCCAGCGTGACGGCCTCGTCGAGGCTGGCGACGTCGAGCGCGAGCACCAAGTGCTCGCGCGCCGGATCGGTCATCGGGTTGCTCCCTGCTGGGGTTCGGAGATCGGGCCGAGCGCTCCCGTGAGCGACCGGACCTCGGTGACCCCGTGGCCTCGGCACCACTGCTCGAGCTCGGCGAGGACGCGCAGCGTGGCGCGGGGCTCCGCGAACGTCGCGGTCCCGACCCCCACCGCGCTGGCCCCCGCCAGCATCATCTCGATCGCATCGACACCCGAAGCGATCCCGCCGGTGCCCACGATCGGGACGTCGGGCAGCGCGGTGTGCACGTCGTGCACCGCGCGGAGCGCGATCGGCTTGATCGCCGGACCCGAGAGCCCGCCACCACTGCTCCCGAGGGCGGGCCGTCGCGACTCGGCGTCGACGGCGAAGGCCCGGACCGTGTTGATCAACGTGAGGCCCGTCGCGCCGGCCGTCACGGCGGCACCCGCGATCGTGACGAGATCGGTCACCCCGCCGCTGAGCTTGGCGAGGAGGGGCAGACCCGCGACCACCTCGACGACCGCGCCCACCACCTCTCCGGTGAGCCGAGCGTCGTGAGCGAAGATCGCCTCCCCTGCACGCTGGTTGGGACAGCTCAGGTTGACCTCGAGCGCGGTGATCCGGTCGCCGGCGGCCGCGACGAGACGCGCCGCGTCGACGTAGTCCTCGACGGAGTGGCCCCAGACGGAGGCGATCACCCGCGCCCCGCGGGCGAGCAGCGGATCGAGGTCGTGCTCGAGCCAGTGGGCGGCGCCGCGCCCCTGGAGCCCGACCGCGTTGAGCATCCCGCCGACGGCCGGGAGGAGCCGGGGCGGCGGGTTCCCCGGCCAGTCGAACGCAGCCTGCGACTTGACCGTGACCGCCCCGAGTGCCGCGTGATCGCACAGGTCCGCGAGCTCGGCACCGTGGCCGAACGTCCCGGACGCGGCCACGACCGGGTTCGGGAGCCGGATCGGACCGAGCACGACCTCGGTGTCGACGATCGTGTCCCTGGCGCGTCGGCTGCGGCTCATCGGGCGCTCAGACCTCCAAGCGCATCTGGGAGTCACGGTGGTACTCCTGGAGCGGCCGCACGGCCGGGTCGCCCTCGGCTCGTGCCGCGATCCCTGCAGCGGCCGCGAGCGCGGCGGCGACCGTCGTGATGCAGGGGACCTTGCAGCGGGTTGCCTCGCGGCGGATGTGGGCACCGTCGGCGCGAGGCCCGCGCCCACGCGGCGTGTTCACCACCAGGTCCACCTTGCCCGACGTGATGAGGTCGATGGCGTCGACGCCCGAGTCCTCGCCCACCTTGGCCACCGTCGTGGCGACCGGGACGCCCTCGGACTCGAGCATGGTCGCGGTCCCACTCGTCGCGGCGATCTCGAACCCGAGATCGGCGAACCGACGAGCGACGTCGAGGCCGCCCCGCTTGTCGCGATCGGCCAGCGACAGGAAGATCGTCCCGGACGCCGGGAGCGCGTTGCCCGCCGCGGCCTGGCTCTTGGCGAACGCCAGCCCGAAGGAGCGGTCGATGCCCATGACCTCGCCGGTCGAGCGCATCTCCGGGCCGAGGATCGTGTCGACGTCGGGGAACCGGTCGAACGGGAGGACCGCTTCCTTCACCGACACGTGGCCGCCCGAGGCGGGAGGCCGCAGGAGACCCTCCTCCCTGAGCCCGGCGAGTGTCGCGCCGAGCATCACCCTGGCCGCGACCTTGGCGAGCGGGACCCCGGTCGCCTTGCTCACGAACGGGACCGTGCGGCTCGCCCGGGGATTGGCCTCGATCACGACGACCCGCTCGTCCTTCACCGCGTACTGGACGTTCAGCAGTCCCCGGACGTCGAGCGCGTCGGCGAGGGCCGAGGTGTGGGCCGTGATCTGGGCGATGACCCCGGCGCCCAGCGTGGGCGGTGGGATCGCGCACGCCGAGTCGCCCGAGTGCACTCCCGCCTCTTCGATGTGCTCCATGATCCCGCCGACGAGCACCTCGCCGGTCGCGTCGCGGATGGCGTCGACGTCGACCTCGATCGCGTCCTCCAGGAACCGGTCGACGAGGGCGGGGCGCTCGGCCGAGAGCCCACCCTCGCGGCCGAGGCTCCCGCTGTGGGCGAGCGCGGTCATCGCCTCGTCGAGCTCGTGGTCGTCGTAGACGATCTGCATCGCCCGCCCGCCCAGGACGTACGACGGACGAACGAGGACGGGGTAGCCCACGGAACCCGCGATCGCGCGGGCCGCCTCGGCCGACGCTGCCGTACCACCCGCGGGCTGCGGGATCCCGAGGCGGTCGCAGAGCGCGTTGAAGTGCTCGCGGTCCTCGGCGAGGTCGATCGACGCGGGGCTCGTGCCGAGGACCGGGATGCCGGCGTCCTCCAGTGCGTGGGCGAGCTTGAGCGGCGTCTGCCCGCCCAGCGCGACGATCACCCCGGCGAGATCCCCCATCCCGGATGTCGCGCGCAACGCGTCGCACACGTTGCGGACCCCCTCGACCGTGAGCGGCTCGAAGAACAGCCGGTCGCTCGTGTCGTAGTCGGTCGACACGGTCTCGGGGTTGCAGTTGACCATCACCGTCTCGAAGCCGGCCTCCGAGAGCGCGAACGCGGCGTGGACACAGCAGTAGTCGAACTCCACGCCCTGGCCGATGCGGTTCGGGCCGCTTCCGAGGATCGCGACGGCCAGGGCGTGGAGTTCAACTACTGCTGTGTCCACGCC
>JAWOIO010000206.1:0-5765 GCA_046484625.1 Acidimicrobiia bacterium | reverse complement strand
TTCGTGCCTGCCGACCGCGCGGGCCGGGCTGCGCCGTCGGCGTCGATGTGCCCGGGTACCGCCGCCCGGTCCTGGGCGAGCAGGACCAGCGCGTCGGGCGTGCCCCGCCAGGCGAGGCGCCCCGCACCCTCGGGGTCGACCCAGGTGGTGAGGTCGCGGTCGCGGTGCGCGCCCGACGCGCTGGTCCTGCTCGCCCAGGACCGGGCGGCGGTACCCGGGCACATCGACGCCGACGGCGCAGCCCGGCCCGCGCGGTCGGCAGGCACGAACGAGCGAGCGGGAGGCAACAAGAGAGTGGATGGCCGCCGGTCACGGCCGAACCCGAAGCATCTGGTGCGCGCCCGGGTCGACGTCACCGCCCTGGCCCGCGGCTACACCGCACCCGACGAGATCTGCGAGCTCGAAGGCGGCGGTCCGGTGCCCGTCTCGGTGATGGAGCGCATCCTCGTCGAGCACCCCATCGTCGACCTCGTCCTCACCCGGGGTCGCGACGTCACCCACGTCGCGCACCTCGGCCGCAGCGGCGACACCTACCTGAAGACCGCCATCGAGTGGCGCGACCCGGTCTGCGCCATCGAGGGCTGCGCCGTCGCCACCAACCTCGACGATCACCACATCGAGGCCATCGCCGATGGCGGCGTCACCTCACTCGAGCAGTACCTGCGCCTCTGTGGCCACCACCACGACTGCATCACCTACCGCGGGTACCGCCTGGTCGGGTCGCACCGCAGCGGCTGGCACCTCGAGCCCCCCGAACGCCCACCGGATCCCGGCGACCCCGAGCGTTCGCCGCGCTGCTCGGGGGGATCTCGCGGCGCCGCGTTCGGGTTGGTCGACCCGCAGGTGCGGCCTCCGCCTCGAGCCGGTCAGCTTCAGGGTGACCCGATCGGATGACGTGCCCACCCGTCGAGATGTCTTGCCCACCCGTCGAGATGTCTTGCCCACCCGTCGAGAGGAGGCGAACATGGCACTGGACGATGCGCGCACCACCGTGCGCCGCGAGCTCGAGCAGCTGGGACTGAGCATGGAGTCGGCCTCCTGGATCGTCGACGATCGCCCGCCGGGTGGGTGGGGCAACGTCGTCACGCGGGAGCACCTGCATCTCGAGCTCGGAGCGCTCCGGGGTGAGCTCCGTACCGAGATGGCCGACCTGCGCACGGAGATGGCCGACCTGCGCACGGACCTGCGCACGGAGATGGCAGGGCTCGCCGGGCAGGTCCGCACCGAGATGCGGGACCAGACCCGGTGGCTCACCGGGGTGCTCGTCGCCACGATGAGCGTCGTGGCGACCGTGTCTGCCGCGGCCGCGCTGGCCGTCGGACGCCTCTGATCGCTCCCGTCCCGACCGCCGACCCGATACCTTCACCCGACGATGCTCTTCGACCTCAGCGGGCGGATCGCACTCGTCACCGGCGCCGGACAGCACGTGGGGGCGGGGATCGCCCGGATGCTCGCCGGCCAGGGTGCGGCCGTCGCGGTCAACGACGTCCTTGCCGAGCGCGCGGAAGCCACCGCCGAAGCGATCCGGGCCGGCGGGGGCCGGGCAGTCGCGGTCGTGTTCGACGTGACCGACCGCGACCAGGTCCTCGCCGGCGTGGCCGCCGTCGAGGAGCAGCTCGGACCCGTCGACATCCTCGTGAACAACGCGGGGAACGGCGGCGCCGCGGGCATGACACCCCGACCGTTCCGGGAGATGGAGCCCGACGACTGGGAGGGCCCGGTGCGGGTCAACCTCTACGGCGTCCTGCACTGCTGCCGGGCCGTCGTGAACGGGATGTGCGATCGCGGGTGGGGGCGCATCATCACCATCTCGTCGGGGGCGGGCACGCACGGGGTGCACATCGGCGTCGCCCCCTACAGCGCCGGGAAGGGCGGAGCGATCGGGTTCATGCGGTCCCTCGCGCTCGAGGTCGCCCGCCTCGGCGTGACTGCCAACTCCCTCGCCATCGGTCTCCAGACGATGGAGGACGCCACGGTCACCGAGCACCTCGCGAAGGCGATCCCGGTCGGGCGGACGGGTGTGCCCGAAGACGTCGGGGCCGCGTGCGTGTGGCTCGCCTCGAACGAGGCCGAGTGGGTGACCGGCCAGACCATCGGCATCAACGGCGGTTCCATCACCACCTGAGCACCGTCTAGCGTCCTCGGGACTCGTCCCCGGACCCGGCACAAGGAGCGCGCACCCGATGAAGCAGATCCTGGGCCAGTACTGCATCAACGTCACCGACCTCGAGCGGTCGGTCGCGTTCTGGGAGGGGGTGCTCGGCATCCCGGTGCGGAGCCGCACCGAGATCCCCGGCGTGCTCGAGGCCGTCGTCCAGGCCGAGGAGGGAGGCTCGCGCCTCCAGCTCGCCCAGCACCTCGAGCACGAGGGGCCCATCGACATGGGCTCGGCGATGTGGAAGATCTACGTGAACACCGACGACTGCCAGGGCATCTACGACGCCTGCATCGCGGCGGGCTGCGAGTCGGTCACGGAGCCGGCCCGTCTCGACCGCTGGCCCGTGACCGTGGCCTTCGTGCAGGACCCCGACGGCTACCTGCTCGAGCTGATCCAGTACCACGAGGGCACGCCGCCGGGAGTCCCCGACCCGTCCAAGCCGGGGGGCTGAGGCGGAACCGGTCGAGGGGCCGTGGTCTCCGCCGGCGCGGCCGTCGGTGGGCTCAGCGCAGGATCTGGTACCCGGATCCGGTGCGAAGACGTTCGTCGGCGGTGACCAGCACGAGGTCGTAGACCTGTGCGGTCGCCGCCAGGAAGCGGTCCGCGGGATCCTCGTGCGCGAGGCCGACGCTGCGGCTCGCGACGGCGACCTCGCGGGTCAGCGGTGCGTCCCGCAGCGGCACCTGGCGCAGCGCGGCCTCGAACCACGGGCCTGGCGCGCGGTCGAGCTCGAGCCGGCCGCGCTCGGCGAGGAGCATCGCCTCCCACACGCTGACGGGGGACAGCCAGAGCTCGCTGTCGGCCTGCTCGAGTCGGCGGGCGGTCGGAGCGTCGAGGCGGTCGGGCTCGAGCAAGGCCCAGAGCCAGATGTGGGTGTCGAGCAGGAGTCTCACCCGCGGGTGCTCTCCCACTCCTCCTCGCCCGAGACCGGGGCCACGAGGTCTCCCACGACCCGGCCGGTGCCGGCCGCAGCGCCCAGCCAGCCACCGGTCGTGCCCGGGCGCGACGGCGGGACGACCTCCGCGATCGGCTCACCCCGGCGGGTGACCAGCACGGGCCGGCCGGTGCGGCGCACCTCCTCCAGGACCGCGAGGCAGGTGGCCTTGAACTTCGAGATGGGGATCATGTCCACCGGCGACACATTACATCATGGTCCGCGACCATGGTCATCTGAGGCCGTGACCTCGGCGGCGTCGAACGTGGCGTCCGGGCCGTCCGTGACGGCTCCCCGGTCACCCGATCGTGTGGTGCGCGTGCCTCACGGGTCCAGGCTGAACGGCGGGTACCGGTCGGTCACGAGCAGGAACGCGTAGCCCTGTACCCGGATGTGCCAGCGCATGACGCCCACGACGAAGTCGAAGCACGATTGTGGGTACTTCCCGGTGAAGAGGATCGCGAACCACGTGAAGATCACCACGAAGAACGCCGCGATCGAGAGGAAGAACAGCACGATGTAGTGCGGGATCGCGAGGAACCACTTCACCAAGGGGAGCCAGCGGTTCAGGTCGTTGGGCACGTCCGGGTAGTCGACCTCGAGGTGCACGGCCTGCTCCTCGTCGGTGGAGGGGTACTCGTCGCGCAGGAACGCCAGGTACGAGACGACCCGGTTCTCGAACCTCCACAGGCCGACGTTCCAGTCGAACCACCAGCGCGGGTACTTCTCACGGAAGAGGATCATCAGCAGCGGGGCGAGGACGAGGAAGCCTCCCGCGGCCGCTGCGGCCTGGCCCCCGTTCTCGGTCGTCCAGGTGAATGACCCCCCGCTGATCGTGCCGAGCACGATCGCGATCGGGATCACGAGGAGCACCCGGAAGAAGGTCGTCAGCCGGTTGCGCGGTGCGTCGGGCGTGTCGACCGAGAACCGGACGGGATAGGCGGGACGGGCGGCTTGGGCAGCCATGAGGGTCTCCCTCTTCTCGACGTCGATGCCCATGCTCGCGGGTCGCGGTCTCCGAGACGCGGACCATCTCGCGAAGGGTCAGACCAGCTCGGGGTCGGTGACGACGTGGACGAGCGCGGCGCCTTCATGGTTCAGCGCTCGGGAGAGGGCGTCGTCGAGCTGCTCGGTGCGGTCGACGCGGATGCCGAGCGCGCCGCAGAGCGTGGCGTACTCGGCGAAGTCGGGATTGTGCAGCGACGTCTGCCACACCTCGAAGTGTGCGGCCCGCTGCTCCTTGGTGATCTTGCCGAGCGATGAGTTGTCGAGCAGCACATGCGTGATGTTCATCCCGTACTTCACCGCGGTCGTGAGCTCGGCCAGGTACTGCCCGAACCCGCCGTCGCCGGTCACCGCGAGGATGGGGCGCTCGGGTGCCGCGGCCCACGCGCCCATGGCCGCCGGGAAGCCGAAGCCGATGGACCCGAGGTAGCCCGACATCAGGATGCTCTGGTGCGCGCACTCGAAGTAGCGCCCGAACGAGTACGCGTGGTTGCCGACGTCGACCGCGATGACGGCGTCTTCGGGGACGATCCTGGTCATGGCGTCGAACACCGCGGCGGAGCCGATCCCGAAGCCGCGGTCGTCCTCGAGGCGACGGGCCTTCTCCTCCCGCCAGATCTCCCAGCGTGCCTGGACGTCGTCGGACTGGTCGACCCGATCGGCGGAGGCGGGGACGAGCTCGGCGAGCAGGCGGGCGGTGACGCCGACGTGGCCGAGCACCGGCACCGTGACGGGGTGGAAGCGCCCGAGGGCCATGGGGTCGAAGTCGACCTGCACGATCGGCTTGTAGGACGCGATCCCCGTGTGGTTCGAGAACGACGCCCCGAACACGATGATGAGGTCCGACTCGTTCATCAGCCAGCTGGCGACGGGCGTGCCGCTGCGCCCGAGGACCCCGGCGCCCAACGGGTGCCGCTCGGAGATCTGTCCCTTCGCCTTGAACGTGGTCAGGACCGGCGCGTGGAGCTGCTCGGCGAACGCGATGACGTCCGGCATGTCGAAGCGGGCTCCGTGGCCGACGACGATCACCGGTCTGCGGGCCGCGCCGATGACGCGCACCGCGTCGGCCAGGGTCTCGACCGGCGGGCTGATCTCGTCGGCCCCCACGCGGCCCGTGGGCCCGGAGGCCGGCGCGTCGTCGTCGACCGCCTGGATCTGCACCTCGTCGGGGAGCACGAGATGGGCGACGTTGCGCCCCACCAACGCGTGCTTGCACGCCAGCGTCATGAGCTCGGCGGGATCCGAGCCGGCGTGGATCGTCTTCGAGTACGACGCGACGTCGGCGAACGCGGCGGTGAGGTCGATGTCCTGGAACGCACCCCGCCCGAGGACGTTGGACGGCACCTGGCCCGAGATCGCGAGCACGGGCGACCGGTCCGCCTTCGCGTCGTAGAGACCGGTGAGCAGGTTCGTGGATCCGGGTCCGGCGATGCCGAAGCACGCCGCGGGACGGCCGGTGAGCTTCCCGTAGGCCGAAGCCGCGAACGCCGCGGCGCCCTCGTGACGGATGCCGACGTACGTGAGGTTCCCGGCCTCCTCCTGCCGGCGCATCGCGTCGGCGAACCCGAGGTTGGAGTGCCCGACCATCCCGAAGACGTGGGTCACGCCCCACGCGACCATGGTCTCGACCATCACGTCGGAGACGGTGCGGGGGACCGGAGGCTCGTC
>JAWOIO010000142.1:0-22651 GCA_046484625.1 Acidimicrobiia bacterium | reverse complement strand
GGTGGTACACCTCGAGGAACGCCTCCGCGGTGACCTTCCAGTTGCACGCGACGATCGACTCCGTGCGACCGATGCAGCGCCACGGCTGGCGCACCAGCTCGGGGAGCTGGTCGGGGATGGGTGCCAGCCACTCGAGCAACGGGACCGCGTCGGGATCTCGGCTCACGAACACGAAGTCGCCCCACGCCTCGCAGCGAACCGGGACGAGCCCGCGCTCCTCCCGGCAGAGCCCGACGAAGTCCCGCTCGTCGGGCACCTGGACGAGGTTGCCCGAGAGGTCGTACGTCCAGGAGTGGTACTGACACGTGAGCAGGCGCGCGTTGCCACCGTCGTCGCGCACGACCGGCGCGCCGCGATGGCGACACGAGTTGTAGAACGCGCGGATCTCGCCGTCGTCGCCGCGCACGAACAAGAGCGGAGCGCCGACCATGTCGATGACGCGGAAGTCGCCCGGCTCCGCGAGCTCGGACGCGTGCACCGCGAAGAGCCACGCGCGCGACCAGAGGTGCTCGAGCTCGAGCTCGTAGAAGTGCTCGTCGGTGTAGCGCGTCAGTGGGAGGTCGGCGAGCGGCGGGAAGTCGGGCGGCGGCGCGTCTCGGCTCGCCTCGTAGGCCATCTCACGCTCGAGGCGCTCGACCAGGGCGGCGTCCATCGGGTGTCTCCTCAGTGCATGTAGGGGAGCGGCAGCATGAGCTGGAGCGTCTCCTCGACGACCACCTCGCTGAGCTCCTGGTACCAGCGGGGGAAGTCGGGGTGCCCGGCCGCGGCGACGAGGGTCGACCGGACGGCGTTCGCGTCCTCGACCTCCCACAGGTCGACCACCGTGTCGAGGCGCCCGATGAGGTTGGACCACGCCCCGAGCAGCGTCCATCCCCGTTCCTCCAGGGCCGGCACCATCTCGGCCATGACCGCGGTGAAGCGGGCCATCTGACCGGGCTGGATCTTCATGGTGACGTGGAGGCAGGGCGGGCGGGAACCGGGCATGCCCGGAGCATACTGACCGGTCAATTGGACCGGGTCGGGCTCAGTCCAGGACGGCGGGGTTGCCCGAGAACCACACGAAGTCGAGATCGCGGTGCGTGATGCGCCAGCCCGCAGGGGTGCGCACGAGGCGGTCGCGGTAGCGCCCGCCGAGCAGGAACCTCGATCCGCCCTCGGTCCGCTTGCGGACGTGCTGGGCCTGGAGGTCGCACTCGGCAGTGGCAGTGTCGCCGTCGACGTCGACGAGGTGCCCGCCGACGAGGTGCTGCGTCGCGTCACACGGGTCGAGGGTGCGCCGGCACCGCTCGATGATCGCCTCGACGCCGACCGCGTCGTCGTCGCCCAAGCGGGCAGTCGCGTCGGGCGCGAACACGTCGCGCAGCGCGGCGTAGTCGCGGGCGTCGACCGCGCGGCAATAGCGCACCACCAGCCCGATGATCGACCGCTCGTCGGCGAGCGTGCGGACCGTGGTCTCGAGCGAGTCGCTCATGTCCCTGCGAGCATGGCGACCACCGGTGCGAACGCCTCGAGCGCCTCGACACCGACCGTCACGTAGGCGATGCCGAACCGCTCCCGCCGAGCGACCAACGTCTCGGCGATCTCGTCGACCGAGCCGATCAGGGTGTGCGGGTGCTCGGCGAGCTGCTCGGGCGTCATCTGGAACATCGACGCCATCCCGTTGCGAACCGAATCCGCGTCGTCGCTGACCATCGTGAAGTACGACGCGATCTCGAGCTCGATCTCGTCGTAGCGGTCGCCCGCTCCTTCGCGGACCCATCCGAGCTTCTCGTCGGTTCGTTCGGCGGTCCCCGAGGTGAAGCCTTCGGGGCCGATCCGCCCCGACCGGTTGTCGAAGTTGATGCTCACGATGTCGGCGAGCGCACCGGCCATGCGCAGGACGCGCGGCGAGCCGCCTCCGAGCATCACGAGCGGTTCCTGCGGCGGCTCCGGGACCGCGGTGAAGCCGTGGGCGCGGACGTGCGTCCCCGAGACGTCCATCTCGCCACCCGTGAAGTAGGCGCGCATCAATGCCGTCGTCTCGGCGAGACGTTCGATCCGGGTCGGGGCCGGATCGAAGGGGATGCCCATGGCGTCGTACTCCGCCTCGAGCCACCCCGCACCGAGCCCCACCTCGAGCCGGCCGCCCGCGAACCAGGCGATCGTCGCGAGCTCCTTGGCCAGCACGACCGGCTGGTGGTAGTCGACGCAGAGCACGCGTGCCCCGATCGCGATCGTGGACGTCGCCTCGGCGGCAACGGCCATCGCCGGGATCGCCGCGACGACCTGGACCGGGTGGTTGGTGGGGTCGAGGGCCGGGCCGGGCCCGATGTAGTGGTCGGCGAGGTGGAAGGCCGAGTACCCGAGTGACTCGGCCCGGCGCGCCAACGTCCGCCACGCGTCGGGCGACTCGGGTGCGTACGCCTGCACCGCGAAGCGGAACGGATGGGTGCTCATGCGCGCATCACCCGGTGGCCGGGGGGCGGGACTCGGGGTTGAACCAGCCGGTGAGGTCCGGGGCGCCGAGGTAGTACACCGTCAGCAGGCGTCGCTGGAAGTGCCAGCCCGCGTCGAGGCGGACGTAGTCGTCGTCGTAGGCACCGAACAGCATGCCGGGATCGCCGCCGTCGACGACGAAGTACTCCTGGAAGTGCCACCGACCGGAGCCCGCCGTGCCGGTGCACGACGCGGTGCCGTTGAGGACGGTCTGGACCACGGCGGAGAACCCGCTCATCGCCTCGACCCACGCCGCGGTCACGGCGTCGCGTCCCTCGACGGGACCGTTGCCGATGTCCCAGATGCCATCGGGTGCCCAGGTGCCGCTCCAGGTCTCGGTGTCGCGTCGACAGACGGCATCCGACGACCGATGCACCAGCTCGCGGATCGCGTCGAGATCGCTCACGTGCGGCCCTCCGGCATGGCTCCGGAGGCTACTAGCGTTCCTGCGATGACCGGATCACACGCGTCCGACCGTCGACGGCTCGACGGCAAGGTCGCCCTCGTCACCGGAGGTGCGAGCGGGATCGGCGAAGCGACGGTTCGTCGCTTCCTCGCCGAGGGCGCGGTGTGCGTCGCGGCCGACCTGCAGGCCGACCTCGGGACCGCGCTGGCCGAGGAGCTCGGGGACGCGGTGCGATTCACCAGGACCGACGTCTCGGTCGAAGCCGACGTCGCGGCCGCGGTCGATCTCGCCGTCTCGGAGTTCGGTCAGCTCGACATCGTCTTCAACAACGCCGGCATCGTCGGGGCGATCGGCCCCATCGCGGAGACACCGGTCGAGGCGTGGGACGAGACGATCGCGGTGCTGTTGCGAGGGGTGTTCCTCGGGATGAAACACGGCGCTCGGGTGATGGCCCCCCGGCGTACAGGGAGCATCCTCAGCATGTCGAGCACCGCAGGGCTCGTCGGGGGCCTGGGCCCGCACGCCTACACCGCCGCGAAGCACGCGGTGATCGGAATCACCCGATCGGTGGCTTCGGAGCTGGGACAGCACGGGATCCGGGTGAACGCGATCGCAGCGGGCAACATCGCGACGCCGATGACCGCGGCGGCGATCCACAACGATCCGGACGCCGTGGCTGCCGCCCACGACTTCATCGAGGCCGTCTCGCCGATCGGTCGCGGCGGCGTGCCGGACGACATCGCCGCCGCCGCGGCGTTCCTCGCGAGCGAAGACGCCGCGTACATCTCGGGCCACTGTCTCGTCGCCGACGCCGGGCAGACCAGTGGGGGCGGTCCGGGGCTCTTTGCCGGTGGTGAGGCCGACATGATGCGCGAAGCCGGTCGCCGAGGGCTGTGATGGAGACGACCCGGTCGTTCTGTCGCATCTGTCATGCGGCATGCCCGATCGAGGTCGAGGTGGACGCGGGCCGGGTGGTGGACGTGCGCGGCGTCACCGACGACCCGCTCTTCGAGGGCTACACGTGCATCAAGGGACGCCAGCTCCCCGATCAGATCCACCACCCTGATCGCCTCGACCGGCCCCTGCGGCGCGCCCCGGACGGGCACTTCGAGGCGATCACCACGCCCACCGCGCTCGACGAGATCACGCGGGCGGTGAACGCCGTCATCGATCGCCACGGCCCGCGCGCCGTCGCGGTCTACACCGGCACCGGTGGCTACCAGAGCTCGTGCGCGGCGGCGACCGCGCGGGCGTGGCTCAAGGGATTCGGGTCGCGCCAGTACTACACGTCGTTGACCATCGATCAGCCGGCGAAGGTGACCGCACCGGCCCGGATCGGGTTGTGGGAGGCCGGCTACCAGGACTTCCGCGACGCCGACGTGCTGATGGCCATCGGCTACAACCCGATGGTCTCGAGCTATGCGCCCGCGGGCGGGCTGCAGGGGACGAACCCGTTCGTCGAGATGCGCCGCGCCCGCGACCGGGGAATGAAGCTCGTCGTCGTCGACCCGCGTCACACCGAGCTGGCCGGCTTCGCCGACCTCCACCTCCAGGTCCGCCCGGGCGAGGACCCGACGTTGCTCGCCGGGATCGTCAACGTGGTGCTCCAGAACGGTCTCCACGACGTCGAGTTCTGCGAACGATGGGTCGCGGACCTGGATGCGTTCGCCGACGCGATCGCCGCGTTCGACCTCGACACGGTCGCGACACGGTGCCAGGTCCCCGCCGACGACGTCGTCGCGGCGGCCCACCTGTTCGCCGGCGGGAGACGGGGCACGGCCGGTACGGGCACGGGCCCGAGCATGGCGCCGCACTCGAGCCTGACCGAGCACCTCACGCTGGCGCTCAACATCGTGTGCGGACGCGTGAACCGCGAGGGGGACCACATCGGACCGGGTTGGTTCCTGTACCCGGAGACACCGAAGCGGGCCCAGGTCGTGGCGCCGATGGATCTGCGCCGCGGGCCCGAGCAGAGGGTGCGGGGACTCCGCGGGTACGGCGGCGAGATGGTGACCAGCGCGCTCGCCGAGGAGATCCTCGAGCCCGGTGACGGTCAGGTTCGGGCATTGATCGTCAACGGTGGCAACCCGGCGGTGGCATGGCCCGACCAGGAGCTCACGATGCGCGCATTGCGCGATCTCGAGCTGCTGGTCGTCATCGACCATCGGATGACGCCGACCGCAGAGGCAGCCGACTACGTGCTCGCACCTCGGCTGTCGCTGGAACGCGCCGACGTCCCGCACCTCATGGATCGGTGGTTCTCGGCGCCGTACACGAACTACACCGACGCCGTCGTCGCGCCGGTCGGCGACGTCGTCGCCGAGTGGGAGATCTTCCTCGGGCTCGCCCGTCGGATGGGGACACCGCTCGTCCTCCCGGGGGGCGACCTCACCGAGGAGGAGGCACCCGACGATCACGTCGTCATCGACCGGGTCTACGCGACCGCACGGATGGACATCGACGAGATCCGGGGTGCGCGGGGTGTCGTGCACGAAGCGCGTGCGCTCGTGGCCCAACCGGCCGATCCCGGGTGCACCGCCCGGTTCGAGCTCGCCCCGGCGGCAATCGTTGCCGAGATCGACGACGTCGCCTCCGAGGCGACGAGTGCCGACGGGCTCATCGGGGCCCGTTCGGGGGACTACCCGTTCCGGCTCGTCTCCCGGCGCCTCAAGGCGGTCGTCAACTCTCTCGGGACCGAGCTCCCGGTGCTGCGGTCGAAGGGGACGACCAACCCCGCCTACATGCATCCCGACGATCTGGCCGCGCTCGGCGTCGTCGCCGGGGACCTGGTCGAGATCACCTCGCCGCACGGATCGGTGGCCGCGGTCGCGGAGCGCGCGCCCGACGTCAAGCGAGGCGTCGTGTCGATGTCCCACTCCTGGGGCGACGCGTCGCTCGACGACGCCAAGGTGCGCGACATCGGTGCCCCCACGAACCGACTCGTGACGACGACGGTCGGCTTCGATGCCATCACGGGCATGGCTGTCCAGAGTGCGATCCCGGTGGCGGTCGCGAAGAAGGACTCGACGAACGGAGCCAGGGGATGATCGTGTTGGTAGGTTGGATCGACGTCGATCCGGACAAGCGCGCCGAGGTGCTCGCCGCCAGTGCACCGCTCCAGCAGGGGACACGCGAGGACGAGCCTGGCTGCCTCGCCTACACCTTCGCCCCCGATCCGCTCCACGAGCAGCGGATCGGGGTGCACGAGGCCTGGACCGATGCCGAGAGCCTGCAAGCACACTTCGCGCACGTGAACTACCGCGGGATGCTCGAGCTGCTCGGCTCGGCCGACATCCGGGGGATGGACGTCGCCAAGCACGACGTGGTGCGCAGCGCCGCGGTCTACCGTCCCGATGGGGTCCCCGACGCGTCGTGGTGGGGCTGAGCGCTACGACGACGCAGCGGTGAAGAGCGTCCGCGCGGTCCCGTAGTCCGCCTTGCCGTTCGGGGCGCGCGGCACCTGCTCGACGACCACCACTTCGCGCGGCACCTTGAAGTGTGAGAGCCGTGCCTTGGTGTGCTCGATGACTGCAGCCGGGTCGACAGACTCGTCCCTACGGGCCGAGACGACCCCCACGACACGCTGTCCGAACCGCTCGTCGTCGACACCGAAGACGAGACAGTCCTCGATCTCCGGGGCGGTCTTGATGGCCTCCTCCACCTCTTCGGGGAACACCTTCTCCCCGCCGGTGTTGATGCAGGCGCTCCCGCGGCCGAGCAGCACGACGGTCCCGTCCGCCTCGACCCGGGCCATGTCCCCGGGGAACGAGTACCGCACCCCGTCGATCTCGCGGAAGGTGCGTGCGCTCTTCGCCTCGTCCTTGTAGTACCCGACGGGCACGTTCGCGCCGGTCACCGCCACGAAGCCGGTGGCGTCGGACCCGGGGGTGATCTCCTGGTCGTTCTCGTCGAACACCTTCGTGCCCGGCATCATCTGGAACTCCGCGGTCGTGGCAGTACCGCCCTTCATCGAGATGTTCTGCGCCATCGCCCCTTCGGACGAACCGAGCGCGTCGATGATGATCATCTGGGGGATCTGCTCGAGGAGCCCTTCTTTGACCGGCGCGGAGAGCATGGCGCCGGTGGAGAGCGTCGCGACCATCGATGTCGTGTCGTAGGGCGTGCCGCTGGCCGCGCGGTCTTCGAGCGCGCGCAGCATCGGTCGCCCGAAGGCGTCGCCGACCATGACGAGGCTGTTGATGTGCTCTCGCTCGACGGTCTCCCAGAGCTCGTTCGCATCGAAGGAGGGTTTCGTCAACAAGACAACCCGTGAACCGAGGAGATGCGGCAACATCACGCCGAGCCACATACCGGCGGCGTGCATCATGGGCGCGCACGGCATCGCGGTCTGGAGCGTGCCGGCGGCCTGCTGGCCTCGCACCAGGTCCACGATCTCGCCGACCGAGCCGAACGGCTCACGGCCCATCGGTGTCGATGCGAATCCCGCGAACGCCTCGCTGAAGGCGCCCATCGCGTACATGACGCCCTTGGGCATCCCGGTGGTCCCACCCGTGTAGACCATGTAGGTGTCGTCCGGTTCGCGGGGGATGCGGGCCGCTGGCTCGTGCGCCGCGATCGCGTCCTCGTACTCGACTGCGCCCTCGACGCGGTGCGCACCCCCGTCGTCCACCTCGAGCAGGAGCCGCAGGCCCGGGAGCTTCGCCCGGACGCGCTCGACCCGGTCGCCGAGGCTCGTGTGGTACACGAGCGCCTCGCAGTCGGCGTTGTCGAGGAGGTACTCGAGCTCGTCGTCGAGATAGCGGTAGTTCACGTTGACCGGCACCGCGCGCATCTTGAATCCCGCGAAGTGGGCCTCGGCGTACTCCGGTGAGTTGTAGAGGAAGAGGCCGACTTTCGAATGCGGTCCGAGTCCGGCCGCAGCCAACGCGCTCGCGAGGCGGGCGGCGCGGTCGTCGAAGTCGCGGAAGGTGAGCTGGCGGTCGCCGTGCACGAGCGCGACCTCGTCGGGGATCGCGTCGGCCACGCCTTCCCAGATGTCAGCGAGCATCAGTCCCATGGCGTGCGTCCTCTCCGGTCGTCGGTCCAGTCGTCGGTCCGGGCGGCGACCCGGCTCATCCGGCCCCTGCCGCCTCTTCTTCGGCGATCCAGGCCAGGGTCGCCTTGAGCATCTTCACCCCGTCGTGGTCGATCCGCTGGCCCGGCTCGACCTCCAGGACCACGCGGTCCGGCGAGTCCAGGAACCGTGCGAAGCCCTGCTGGAAGCGCTGGTCGCCCGGGATCAGTGCGGCGGCGAGCGCGGGGTAGAACCACGCCTTGGTCTCGGCGTCGTCGAGCACCTTGCACATGCCCTTGTACGTCACCGTGCGCTGCATGCCCTGGGTCGTGCCGATGGATGACACGCAGACCGAGACGCGTGGGTCACGGCGGACCGCCTTGACCCGCGCGCGTCCGGCCGCGGCGGTGAGCCAGAAGCGCCCGTCACGCCAGAGGTACGCCATGATCACACCGACCGGCCATCCCTCACGATTGGCCCAGATGAACGTGCACTCCGTCTGCTCGAGCAGCAGCGCCTCCTCGTCGGCCGGTTCGAGTCGGTACTCGCGCAGGTCCTCGAAGGCGTGTTCGGTGCCGGCCATGGTTCCTCCTGTTGGTCAGAGCGCGGTCTCGCCGAGGTAGCTCACCTCGAGCAGGTCACGGCGGCCGACGAGCTCGGCCGAGTCTGCCTCGATGCCGACCTCGCCGTGCACCATCACGTACGCGCGGTCGGACACCTCGAGCGCGAGGTGGACGTGCTGCTCGACGAGCAGGACACCGGCACCGGTCTCGTGGGCGATCGTCCGGATCAGTGGCAGCAGATTCTCGACGATGATGGGCGCGAGCCCCAGGCTCAGCTCGTCGATGAGGATCAACCTGGGGCCCCCCACGAGCGCACGGGCCAGCGCGAGCATCTGCTGCTCGCCGCCGGACAACAGGCCGGCGCGCCGGTCGAGGATCGGTGCGAGCGCGGGGAAGTAGTCGAGCGCGCGTCGTAGTTCCGATGCCGAACGAGGCCGGCCGAGGCGAAGGTTCTCGCCGACCGTGAGGCCGAAGAAGAGGCCGCGACCCTCGAGGACATGGGCGAGCCCGCGCCGGGCGATCCGATGGGCACGGGTCGGGTTGACCGGCTCGCCGAGGACGGTGACGGAGCCCTCGATCAAGGGGAGGAGCCCCGACAGGGTCAGCAACGTCGTGGTCTTGCCGGCACCGTTGGGCCCGAGCAGGGCGACCACCTCGCCGGGCTCGACGCGCAGGTCGAGGTTCCGTACGACGGAGACGCCGTGGTATCCCGCGAAGAGCCCGGTGGCCTCGAGCAGCGCGCTCACGAGGGAGCCTCGTCGCTCATGCGTTCGCCGAGGTAGGCCTCGATGACCGCACGGTCGGCCCGGATCTCGGTCGGCGGTCCTTCGGCGAGGATCCGCCCGAAGTCGACCACGAACAGGTAGTCGCACACCTCGAGTACGAGGCCCATGTCGTGATCGACGAGCAGGATCGTGATGCCTCCGGCACAGAGATCGCGGAGCCGAGCGCCGAGCCGTGCGCTCTCGTCGGTGTCGAGCCCCGAAGCCGGCTCGTCGAGCAGCAGCAGCTTCGGTCGTGCGGCCACCGCGCGTGCCACCCCGACCAGCTTCCGCTGGCCCTGGGAGATCTCGTCGGGACTGCGGTCCGCGAGGTCGGCGATGTCGAGCGCCGCGAGTGCGGCGTCGACCGCCGCGGCGGCGCTCGCATCGACGCGAGGCCGGAGCAGCTCGCTCGCGAGGTGCCACCACGATGGCCGTTCCGAGGCCGCGAGCAGGTTGTCGCGCACGGAGAGGTCGTCGAACAGCTCGAGGGACTGGAACGTCCGCACGAGCCCGAGCCGTGCCCGCTGGTGCGGACCTCGCCGGGCCAGGTCGTGACCGTCGAACGTGATCGTCCCGGTGCTCGTCGGGACGAAGCCCGAGATCGCGTCGACGAGCGTCGTCTTGCCGGCACCGTTCGGCCCGATGAGCCCGACGAGCTGGCCCGAGGAGACCGACACCGTGGCGTTGTCGACCGCTCGGACACCTCCGTACTCGACGGAGATCTCGCGGCAGTCCAAGAGCTCGCTCACCCGGGGACCTCGATCCCCGGACCGGATGCTGGGCGATCGGGTGTGGATGCCCGCGCTTCGGAGGACGCGCGGGGGTCCTGCGACGCCCGGGCACGACCCCGACCGCGGCCGCGCAGCGCACCGATGAGACCCTCGGGGTTCGCCACGGCGGTGACGACGAGCGCGACCCCGCCGATGAACAGCTCGGTGTTCCCGCCGCCCGTGCCGGTCCCGCCGGTCAGCTGCTGGATGCCGTAGAACAGCAGGCCCCCGGCGGTGACGAGCCCCGCGAGGAGGGCGCCGCCGACGCTCGCGATCCCGCCGATGTACGCGAACGCCAACACGGTGAGCGACGCGAAGATCCCGTAGCTGGCATCCGAGATGGTCCCGAACCGGTAGCCGATGAGCGTTCCGCCGACGCCGGCGATGAAGGCGGAGATCGCGAACGCCACGAGCTTGGTCGTGGCGACGTTGATGCCCGCTGCCGCAGCGGCGCGTTCGTTGGCCCGCACTGCGAGCATGCGTCTCCCCAGCGTTCCGCGCCGAAGGTTCACGACGACGACGGTGAGGACCGCGAGCACCAGGGTGACGAGCACACCGAACTCCGGTCGGAACAGATCGCCCTCCGTCGTGAGCCCCAGGTCGAGGCCGAAGATCTTCGGGCTGGGGATCCGCACCCCGCCGCCGCCGATGCTCCCCGTGTAGTCGGGGTTCTTGAACACGAACTCCTGGATGGCCACACCACCCGCGAGGGTCACGATCGCGAGGTTGATGCCACGAACCCGCAACGCCGGGAGCCCCACCACTACTCCGAACACGGTGGCGACCAACGCGGCGAGAAAGGGGGCGATCGGGAACGGGATGTCCATCCGCCCCGCGAAGCGAGCGAGCGCGAATCCGGCGATCCCGGCGAACGCCATCTGCGCGAGCGAGATCTGGCCGACGAAGCCGGTGAGCACGACCAGAGACAGCGCGAGCACCGTCGCGATGACGCTGGTGAGCAGCGCGATGCGCCACCCTCCCGGCAACACGAAGAAGGCAAGGATCGTCGCGGCGGCCGGCAAGGCGATCGTGAGCGCGTTCGCGTGCGGCGCAGGGGAACGCGGAAGGCGCGCGAACTCGAGCGAGCCGCGTGTGGGCAATCGCTTTCCGAGAACGATCAGTGCGATCACGATTGCGATGAAGGGCAGCCCTTCGCGCGCCCCGATCTGGGGCCACCAGGTCACGTCGAGCTGGATCTGGAGGAACGCCGACTGGATCATCCCGATCGCGATCCCGGCCGCGCAGGTGATCCCGAAGGAGGTGAACCGGCCGATCAGAGCCGCGCCGAGTGCGGGGACGAGGAAGAGCGTGGTGAAGAGCAGCGGGGTGAGCTGCGTCAGGGGAGACCCCAGGATCCCGACGAGGCCCGCGAGCAGCGCGGCGACGGTCCAGTTGACTGCCGCGAGGGCGTCGGGGGAGAAGCCGAGCGTGATCGCCCCCTGTTCGTCCTCGGCTGCTGCCCGCGTGGCCAGTCCGAAGCGGGTGAACCGGTACACCGCCCACAGCACGGCGGCGATCGCGATCGCGATCGCGCCGAGCCAGAGGCCGTCGCGGGGGATCGTGAGGTTCTCGGCGATGGTCACCGGCTCGGACGGGAGGATCTTGGCAACCGACACGGTGGTGGCGTCGAAGCGGATCTGCACAATCGCGATGATCGCGATGAGGACCCCCACCGATGCCACGACCTTGGCGAGCGCGGGCGCAGTGCGCAGCGGGCGGAACACCAGTACGTAGATGAGGAACCCCAGAACGGCAGCGGTCGTCAGTGCGAGGAGCAGGGCGGGGACGAACGCCACCGACTCGCCGAGGTGCACCCGCGCCGGGAGCCCCGGGAAGGGCAGCGCGTAGTCGCCGGTGAGGCGCAGGTCGACGAACACGTACGCGACCCACGTCGCGATCGCGCCGTGCGCGAAGTTGACGACGCCCGACCCGCGGTAGGTGAGCACGATCCCGAGGCCGAGGATCGCGATGACGGCTCCCGCGCCCGAGCCGAGGAGCAGATAGAACGCGTAATCGGTCACCGGGTGGGCACGGACATCAGGGGCGGCGCGTTCGGATCAGGGCAGGTACTCGATCCCGTTGACGAACTCGCCGTCGAGGTATGGCTTCAGCTTGCCCTTGGCGTTGACCTGGCTGAACGGGATCTCGAACGCGCAGACGGCGGGGTACTCCGCGACCTGACCGCACTCGTAGGGTTGTCCGCCGCCCCAGAGGCTCTCACCCTTGGCGGTCGTGAAGGCCTCGAAGATCGCGGGCCCGGTGATCTCGCCGCCCGACTCCGCGAGACGCCCCGCGGTCTCGGCGACGCTCGCGATCGCCGTGAACCCGATCACCGCGAAGCCACCCGTGTTCGCCTTCTTGGTGGGCACGCCCTGGACCTTTGCGATGTACTTCTTGATCTTCTTCTCCGTGGCGGTGTTCTGCTCGCCGGCCCCGCCGATCACCCAGCCGGTCGCGTCGTCACCGGCCGCGTCGAGGACGTCGGTCGTGGCGCAGATCGCGATGGCCATCGCGGGGATGTCGAGGCCGAGAGCGGCTCGCGCTCGCATCGTCCCGACGCAGCCCGGCCCCGAGTAGAGGGAGATCAGGAGATCGGGGTTCCCTTCCGTAGCCTGGCGCACGAGGCCCTGATAGCCGGCGTCGGTCTCGTTGTCGCCACCCTTGACGGTGGTGTACGCGATGCCGGCCTTGTCGAGGGATCCTTCCATCAGCGCGAGGCCGACGTTGCCGGCCGCGTTGTCGGTGCTGACGAGCCCGACCGTCTTCGCGTCGAGGTCGTTCTTCGCGACGCTCACCATCGCGGTCATGATGGAGAGGTTCCCGCCCGTGGTGAACGCGGTCGTCTGCGTGTAGTCGCCGGGGAGGATCGGGATCGTGCCGATCACGGGGATCCCGGCGGCCTCGAACGTCGTGAAGTCGGTGAACACGTCGAGTCCCACGAGGACCATGTCGACCTGCGCCTGGACGAGCTGCTGCGAGCACTGCTGCGACGACTCGGGCGTTCCGCTGACCTTGCACACCTCGAGCTCGACCGGGCGGCCTCCGAAGCCGTCGAGCTCCTTGTTGGCGTACAGGGCACCGCCCTCGTAGCCCTCGGTGAAGTCGGGGAAGTCCAGGCCCGGGGAGCCCTCGCTGTTGACGATCCCGACCACGAACGGCTCGCCGGTCGGCTGCGCCGCTCGGCTCGCACCCGCAGCCGCACCACTCGCGGCAACGAGGCTCGTGGTGACCAACAACGCGCCAACTGTGCGCGTCCAACGGTGCCGTCCCATGGTGCTCCCCCCGTGGCCGAGGACCCGGCCTCGGCGTGATTCAACCACCAATCTTGTGTTGGCATCAAACTAACCGGCTGGTTAGTTTGATGCCGGTCGCCTCCGACCACACGAGGCGTGTCCCCCCGAGGTGCGGAATGGCCCAGACCACCGACGATCACCGGCCGTCCGTGCCGCCGCGGCAGCCGGGACCCTCGGTACAGGAGCTGCTCGACGCCGAGACCCGCCCCGTCCCGGCCGCGTTGCGAGAACGTTCCCGGGCGCCGCTCGGAACTGCGCCCGTCGACCGATCTCGTTACACGTCCTACGACTGGCACCGGCTCGAGGTGGAGCGCCTCTGGCGGCGGGTCTGGCAGATGGGGTGTCGCGAGGAGGACATCCCCGAGGTCGGTGATCATCTGGTCTACGACATCGTCGACGACTCGCTGATCATCGTGCGCACCGCGGCCGACGAGATCCGCGCGTTCCACAACTCGTGCCTGCACCGTGGCACCACGCTCTGCGCCGAGTCGGGGAACAGCCGAAGTTTCGCATGCCCCTTCCACGGGTGGACCTGGGACCTCGACGGTCGGCTCGTCGGCATCCCCTCGGACTGGGACTTCGCCCACGTCGACCCCGAGGAGCACTCGCTTCCCGAAGCCCTCGTCGCGACGTGGGGCGGCTTCGTGTTCGTGAACATGGACGCCGACGCCGAGCCGTTCGAGTCGTACCTCGAGAACCTGCCCGGGCAGTTCGCCGACTGGGCCCTCGAGGACCGGGTGGCGGCAGTGCGCGTCTGCAAGACGTTCGCCTGCAACTGGAAGGTCGCGCTCGAAGCGTTCATCGAGTCGTATCACGTGATCGCGACGCACCCCCAGATCCTCGGGTCCACCGGCGACGCCAACACCCAGTACGACACCTGGCCGAACGTCCGCCACGTCAACCGGATGATCACGCCCTTCTCGGTCGCCAGCCCGTTCGTCGCCGAGGAGACCTCCGAACAGGAGGTCGCGGAGTCGATGCTGCGGATCGGGAGTGGCGGGAAGCCGGTGAGCATCGACGTCCCGGACGGCACGACCGCGCGCGAGTTCATGGCCGAGAACATGCGATCGGCCCTCGGCGGCGCGTTCGGGGTCGACCTCTCGGATCGCAGCGACAGCGAGATGCTGGACGCCATCGAGTACTACCTGTTCCCGAACTTCGCGCCCTGGGCGGGGGTGCTGCAGGGCATCACCTACCGCTTCCGGCCCGACGGCGACACACCCGACCGCTGTCTCATGGACATCATGCTGCTACGACCGGTTCCGGAGGATGAGCCGCGCCCGGCGCCGGCAGCAGTGCGCGCGATCGGCATCGACGAGGGCTTCGACGTCGCTCCCGAGCTCGGCGGGCTCGTCGGGATCCTCCAGCAGGACGCGTCCAACCTCCCGCGTGTCCAGCGGGGCCTGAAGTCGTCGGGCTATTCCCGCGTGAACTTCGGCGAGTACCAGGAGAGCCGGATCCGCCACTTCCATCAGACGCTCGGCGAGTACGTCGAGGGGCCGTGATCGCATGAGTGAGGCCCCGCGCGAGTACGAGACGCTCGAGTACGAGATCCCGACGCCCGGGGTGGCGCGCATCCTGCTGGACCGACCAGAGACCAGGAACGCGCAGGACAAGCGGATGACCTACGAGCTCAACGCGGCGTTCGACCGTGTCGCTGCCGACGACGACGTCGCGGTCGCCATCCTCGGTGCGACCGGTCCCCACTTCTCGTCGGGCCACGACCTGCGGGACCGGACGCCGATGTCGGAGTTCGCTCCGGTGTCGAACTGGGGCGGCTTCGCCCGGCCCGCGGCCGAAGGCTGGATGGCCGCGGAGGAGGAGATCTACCTCCAGATGTGCTGGCGGTGGCGCAACCTGCCCAAGCCGACGATCGCGCAGGTCCAGGGCAAGGCGATCGCGGGCGCGCTCATGCTCACGTGGGTGTGTGACCTGATCGTCGCCGCCGACGACGCGCTGTTCTCGGACCCGACCGTCTCGTTCGGCGTGAACGGGGTCGAGTACTTCGCGCATCCGTGGGAGCTCGGGCCGCGCAAGGCCAAGGAGATGCTGTTCACCGGGCAGGCGTTCACTGCCGAGGAATGCCGGGCGCTCGGCATGGTGAACCACGTCGTCGCCCGCGAGGATCTCGAGTCGTTCACGCTGGCGCTCGCCGAGCGGGTCGCGGCTCGACCTCAGATGGGACTCAAGCTCGCGAAGCAGTCGGTGAACCAGGCCGTCGATGCGCAGGGTTTCTGGAGCGCGCTCCAGTCCGCCATGTCACTGCAGCAGCTCGGGCACTCCAACAACCAACAGGTGCACGGTCTCCCCATCGACCCGGCCGGATTGGGCGCGTCGAAGGCTCCGAAGCAGGCCCGCACGTCGGAGGTCGCCGAAGGCCGCGACCTCTCGGCATGAGTGCCGCTCGGCGCCTCGGGCGTCCACCTGCCTCGAGTGGCGCACTGACCGAGGCCCGCGTTGTGGAGGCGGCGCGCCGGTGCTTCGCCGACCTCGGCTACAGCGCCACGACGAACCGGACGATTGCCGAGGACGCCGGCATCACGACCGGGGCGATCTACCACTACTTCGAGTCCAAGCAGACGCTCTTCGAGCGGGTCTTCACCGAGGTCGAGGAGCTGGTGAGCGAGCGCCTGTCGTCGGCGTGGCAGACCGCCGGCCCGGGGTTCGCGTCGCGCATGCGGGCGGTGCTCGACGCGTCGGTCGCGCTCAACCGCGATGATCCCTCGCTGGCTCGCTTCCTCGCGATCGTCCCGACCGAATGTCGGCGCCAGCCCGAGCTCGCGCACCTCTTCCGCGCCCTCGGCTCGTACCAGGAGCGCGTGTTCGGTCCGGTCGTCGACGACGGCCTCGCTCGGGGCGAGCTCCCCGGTGACGTGAGCCGCGCGACGCTCCTCAACGTGATCGGGGTCGTGCTGGCAGGCCTGGTCGAGGTGTCGGCCAACCTCTCGAGCGCCGAGCAGCACGCGGTGAACGCCGACGTCGTGGGCCGGCTGTTCGAGGGGACGCTGGTCGCCGATCCCTCGCCCGTGGCCTGACCCTCAGCCGATCGTGCGCTCGGTGGGCCAGTAGGGCGCCCGCAGCGCGCGCTTGTTGATCTTGCCCATCGCAGTGCGACCGAGCGTCGAGACCATCTCGACCGAGCGCGGGCACTTGTGGTGGGCGATCCGCGCGCGGCAGAACGCGATGAGCTCGTCTGGATCGAGCACGTCGCTCCCGATCGCCGGGACCACGAGCGCGTGGAGCGCCTCACCCATGTCGGGATCGGGGATCCCGATGACCGCGACGTCGTCCACGCCGGGATGCGCGACGAGGATTGCCTCGACCTCGGCCGGGTAGAGGTTCACGCCGCCCGACACCACCATGTCGGACGTGCGATCCGTGATGAAGACGTACCCGTCCTCGTCCACGTAGCCGACTTCCCCGAGCGTGAACACGCCGGGGCCGACGTGGGCGTCGGCGGACTTCCCCGGGTCGTTGTGGTACACGACACCGCGGCCCGTCGTGTCGAGGAAGCACAGGTTTCCCTCGACGTTCGGAGCGCACGTGTTCCCGTCGTCGTCGAGGACGCGAACCTCGAACGGTGGGATCGCCCGCCCGACCGAGCCAGGATGCGCGAGCCACTCCTTCGACGTGATCATGCAGGTCGTCCCGACCTCGGTCGCGCCGTAGGCCTCGAAGAGCACCGGGCCCCACCACTCGATCATCCGGCGCTTCACGTCGACGGGGCACGCCGATCCGGTGTGCACCACCAGCCGCATGCTGCGCACGTCGTAGCGCTCGCGTATCTCGTCGGGGAGCGCGAGCAGCCGCGCGAAGTGGGTCGGCACCATGACGGTGCTCTCGACCCCGTACCGATCGATCGCGGCGAGCGTCCCTTCCGGGTCGAAGCGACCGAGGACGATGATCGGGATGCCTGCCGCGAGCAGGCGAGCACCCGACAACGGGCCCGTGTGGTACATCGGCCCGACCACGAGGTGCGTCCCGAACTCCGCGAACGCGTTCTTCCCGAGACGTTCGACGTGCTCGCGCATCGTGCGCCCCCCGGCGAACATGGTCGGCGGGAGCTCGGTCCCCTTGGGACGTCCGGTCGTCCCCGAGGTGTAGAGCAGGTGGGGCCGGGGCGCGATGTCGTCGGGAGGTGGGTCGTCGGACGCGGAGGCGAGCAGCTCCTCCCAGGACCCGGCGCCGGACGCGTCGTCGGCGCGCCAGGCCAGCACCCGGTCGATCCCCGCACGGTGCGCGGCGTCGACGGCGACCGCCACGGTCTCCGGGCCGGTGAGCACCGCAGCCGATCCCGAGTCCTCCAGCACGTAGGCCAGCTCTTCGGCCGTGAGGTGGAAGCTCGCAGGGACCGTGGAGATCCCGCCGAGCAGGGCGCCGAGGTGGGCGAGCGCGGTCTCGGCGCTGTTCTCGGCGAAGACCGTCACCCGACGGTCGCGGCCCAGCTCGCCCCGGTCCGCCAGCCCCCGCAGGGCGTTGGCCGCGCGGTGCAACGCCTGGTCCACCTCGGCCCAGGTCAGCGTGGCGCGATCGTCGACGAGCGCGACCCCATCCGGCCATGGCTGGCCCTCGCTGCGCCGGGTGGGTCGGGGATCGGCTGGGTCCACGGGGCCTCGGCTACCTATTGATCGGTCAATTACTCTGCTCTGTGATGGCCGCTCCCCACAACTCAGCCGCGACCCCCGATCTCGACGCCTGGCGGGTCGAGGCCAGGGAGTGGATCGGGGAGCGCCTGACGCCCAAGGCGGCGGTCGACCCCGACGCTCCCTTGGCCTGGGGTGAGGGCGAGTTCTCGACCGCGGTGTTCCACAACCTCACCGAGGACGAGCAGCGAGCGATGCTCGAGCGCGCCTCGACGTACCAGAAGGAGAAGTGCGACGCGGGGTACGGCGCGATCGCCTGGCCGGTCGAGTACGGAGGCTCCGGCTTGCCGCGAGCGTTCGAGCGTGCCTTCCGCTCCGAGGAGGCCCGCTTCGAGGCCCCCGACGGTACCGAGCTCTTCGGCGTCACGGTCGGTCTGATCGCGCCGACCATCCTCACCCACGGCACGGACGAGCAGAAGGACGAGTTCCTCCGCGACCTCGTCCGCACCGAGTACTTCGCGTGCCAGCTGTTCTCCGAGCCCGGAGCGGGATCGGATCTTGCCGCGGTCGGGACGCGTGCGGAGCGCGACGGCGACGAATGGGTGATCAACGGCCAGAAGGTCTGGACCTCCGGCGCCCAGTACGCGAAGTACGGCGAGCTGATCGCGCGCAGCGATGTGAGCGTCGTGAAGCACGCGGGGATGACCGCGTTCATGGTGCCGCTCGGCGCGCCGGGCGTGGAGGTCCGGCCGATCCGACAGATGTCGGGGGGCTCGTCGTTCAACGAGGTCTTCTTCGACGACGTCCGCATCCCCGACACATTGCGGCTCGGTGCCGAGGGCGAGGGCTGGGCAGTCGCGCTGACGACGCTCGGCTTCGAGCGGGGATCGGCCGGCGGGGGAGGGAGCGGGATGCGCGCCGGGGGCACCTGGCAGCAGATCCTCGCGTTGTCCCAGCATCTCGAACGCACCGGCGACGCTCGGGTTCGTCAGGCGTTGGCCGACCTCTACATCCGGATCCGAATCCTCGCGCTCAACGGCCGACGCGCGCAGGGACGCGCGCGGGCAGGCGTCGCGCCGGGTCCGGAGGGCTCGATCGGCAAGGCGCTCTGGACCCAGAGCATGAGTGCCATGAGCGCGGTCGTCACCGGCGTCCTCGGTCCCCATCTGGCGGCCGACTCGGGCGAGTGGGGCACGTATGCGTGGAACGAGCATGTCCTCGGGGCGCCGGGCTACCGGATCGCCGGTGGTTCCGACGAGATCCAGCGCAACATCCTGGGGGAGCGGGTGCTGGGCCTTCCGAGCGAGCCGAAGGCCGACCGGGGGATCGCGTTCCGCGAACTCCCCGCGGGTGGGTCGTGAACTCGGTGATCGGCGCCTTGCCGGGTCGTTCCGGGCACTGGTAGTCACACAATGAATCGCGCGCCCGAATGCGGCGCACGGACGTCAACTGGAGGAGTAGCGCGATGGATCTCGGCCTGAAGGGTGCGAAGGCACTGGTGACCGGTGCGAGCAGGGGGATCGGCCGAGCGATCGCCGAGACGCTGGCGGACGAGGGCGCAGATGTCGCGATCTGCGCACGGGGCCAGGAGGGGGTCGACGAGGCCCTGGCCGCGTTGTCCGCGAAGGGTGTCAAGGCGGTCGGGAGCGCAGTCAACGTCGGCAAGGCCGACGAGTACAAGGCCTGGATCGAGTCCTCGGCCGAAGCCCTCGGCGGGATCGACATCCTCGTCGCGAACGCGAGCGCGGGGCCCGGCGGCGGCGAGAAGGCCTGGATGAAGAACCTGGAGGTCGACGTGATGACGCTGGTGCGCGGGATGGAGGTCGCCCAGTCGATGCTCAGCGAATCGACGCGCGCCGCGGTGGTCGCCATCGGCACCACGGCGGCCGTCGAGACGTTCCAGGGTGCGACGTCGTACAACGCGATGAAGGCGGCGCTCATCGTGCACGCGAGCAACCTCGCCCACTCGCTGGCGCCGGTCGGGATCCGGGTGAACTCGGTGTCACCGGGCCCGATCTTCTTCGAGGGCGGCCCATGGGACATGGTGAAGCAGCACATGCCGGAGATGTACGAGACCGCGCTCGCGCAGCAGGCCGGCGGAGCCATGGGTGCGCCCGAGGACGTCGCCCGCGCGGTCGCCTTCCTCGCGAGCCCGGCGGCGTCGCACATCAGCGGCGTGAACCTGGTCGTCGACGGTGCGTTCACGCAACGGGTCGACCTCTGAGCCATGGATGAGCACCCGGGTCGGGTCGACGCGCTCCTCGTCTGTGGCGGTGACTTCCACGACTTCGACTACGCCCGCCGTGAGCTGCTCGACCACCTCGGCGAGCACGACCAGATCCGGACGACGGTCGTGCCGGACTACTCCCACACCGAGGCGATCGGTCGCTCCGACTTCCTGATCACCTACACGTGCAACGTCCGTCCGTCCGAGGCCGAGCAGGAGGCGCTCGCGGCGTTCGTGCGGACCGGTGGACGGTGGCTCGCGCTGCACGGGACCAACGCCGCACTCGATCTGAGCGCCACCGGCGTGGCGACGCCCCGCGTGTTCCCACTGCTCGCCGAGGTGCTCGGGAGCCAGTTCCTCGCGCATCCCGTGCCGATCGAGCCGTACGACGTCGAGGTCGTCGATCCCGACCACTGGTTCACCGCCGGAGTCGGCGGATTCACGGCGAACGACGAGCTGTACCTCTCCGAGCACCACGATCGTGATGCGCTGATCCCGCTGCTCCAGACGCGCTGGACGGGCACGGCGACGGGGTTCGAGGAGGCCGACTGGCCCGACGACGTCGCACACCTGGTCGCCTACCTACGGCCCTTCGGTGAGGGATCCGTCCTCTACCTGACCCTTGGTCACTGCCGCGGTCACTACGACATGCAGCCCCAGGTCCGCTGGTATCCCGAGATCGAACGCGGCTCGTGGGCCGTGCCCGAGTTCCGGGAGCTGCTCCGCCGCGGGATCCGGTGGGGTGCGGGGCTCGATGCCGCGAGGGATGCCGGCTGACGATCAGCTGCCGAGGCGGGGACCGGGGGTGAACTCGAGGTCCAGGCGCTTGAGGCCACGCAGGATGAAGCTGGGCTCGTACTCGAAGTCGTTGCCCGGCGCGTAGCGGAGGTCGGGGAGCCGACCGAGGATCCGACCGAGGGCCACGGCTCCTTCGGCGCGCGCGAGTGACGCCCCGAGGCAGTAGTGGATGCCCTTCCCGAACGCGAGGTGCTCCTTGGCGTTCGGGCGCTCGGGCACGAAGTCGTCGCCGGATGTGAACTCCGCGTCGTCGCGGTTCGCCGACGCGTACATCAGCACGCACATCGAGCCCTTCGGGATGGCCTCGCCGCCCAGGACCGTGTCCTCGGTCACCCGGCGGTACATGCCCTGGGTGGGTGTCGCCAGGCGCAGCGCCTCCTCGACGAGGTTGGGGACGAGCGACGGATCTTCCCGAACCCGGCTCGCGGCTTCGGGGTTGTCCACCAACATCCGGCACGCCTCGGCGATGAGCTTCGTCGTGGTCTCGTTCCCGGCGACGAGGAGCTGCTGGAGGATGCTCAGCATCTCCGGCATGGACAGGGGTGTCGTGTCCTCGCCCGCCTCGGGGTCCTCGATCCGCGCGTGCACGAGATCGGAGAGGATGTCGTCGCGCGGCTCCGCACGCCGCTGCTCCAGCTCAGCCGCGAAGTAGTGCTGGAACTCGACGACACCCCGGGCGGTCTCCAGTCGCCGCTCACGCGAGATCACCGCACCGATCATCGCGATCGAGTCGTCCGACCAGCGCTTGAAGTCGTCCTGGCGGTCCGGCGGGACGCCCAGCGCGTGGGCGATGAGTCGGACCGGGAGTGGGACCGAGAGCTGCGAGACGATCTCGACACGCCCGTCCTCCACGAAGGTGTCGATGAGGTCGTCGGCGAGCTGTTCGATGAACGGCACCAGGCCCTGGACCCGCTTGGGGGTGAAGGCCCGTCCCACCAGCTTGCGGTACCGCGTGTGCGCAGGAGGATCGGCCATCAACAGCGTGGCCACTGCCGGGTAGCCCTCGTCGAGGATCGCGGCGAGCTCGGGGTCGCCGCCTGCACTCGCGTTGCCGCCCGGTGTCGTCGGACCGAAGAAGGAGCTCGAGAAGACTCCCGGGCGACGGAGCGCATCGAGGCAGTCCTGGTAGCGCGAGACGATGACCATGCCGTTGTCGGCTCGGAACACCGGTGCTTCCTCGCGCATCCGGGCGTAGTACGGCTCGGGGTGCTGTTGGATCGCGGCGTCGAACGGGTCGAAGCCCTCGAGGACGATCTCGTCGGTGGTCATGGGTTCCTCCGGTTCACGGACGATCAGTGCCCGCCGCTGACGACATGGATCTGGCCGGTGACCCACGACGCGGCCGGCGACGCGAGGTAGAGCGCGGCCGCGCCGATGTCTTCGGGGGTGCCGAAGCGCTCGAGTGGGATCCGGGAGCGGGTCCGGAACTTCTCGAGGTCGGCGTCGTCGAGGTCGAGGGCGGTCATCATCACCTCGGTCGGCACCTGACCCGGGGCGATCGCGTTGACGCGGATCCGGGGCGCGAGCTCCCGGGCGAACGTCTGGGTGAGTGAGTGCACGGCGGCCTTGGCCGCGGCGTAGTGACCGCTGCCGGGGACAGGGCCGAAGCCCGCAAGCGACGACACGTTGATGATCGACCCCGTCTCGATGATCCGCGCCGCGATCACCGATGCCTCCCACACCGCGGTGAGGTTCAGGGCAATCGTCTGGTCCCACACCGAGTGCTCGAGGTCGGTCAGCGGGCTGCGGACCGGGGAA
>JAWOIO010000070.1:0-13301 GCA_046484625.1 Acidimicrobiia bacterium | reverse complement strand
TCGGTCACGATGCCGTCGATCCCGGCAGCCGCGAGCCGAGCGATCTCGTCCCGGTCGTTCACGGTCCACACATTGACCTGGAGGTCCAGCTCGTGCGCCCGCGCGGCGACTGCAGTCGCCGCACCCGACGGCAGGATCCCGACGAACGGATGGAGCGCACCGTGTCCGTGTGCGACACACACCTCGAGGGCGTCGAACGGGTCCATGCCGAACATGAAGAGCATCCCGGTCGGCACCGTCGGCGCGAGCTCGCGCACCCGGTCGATCGACGCCAGGTTGAACGACGACACGAGAACGTCGTCCTCGAGGCCCCTCGCCTCGAGGAGCTCGACGACCAGGCGGGCCGCCTCGTGGGACTCGTCGTAGTCGGCGTCACCGGGCAGGTTCTTGATCTCGACGTTCACGAGCGATCCCCGGCAGGCCTCGAGGACCTCGGCGAGCGTGGGGATCTCGGGTCGGACCCGCCGGATCTCCTCGACGCCCAGGTCCGCCAGGACACCCAGACCGGGCGCGTCGGCGTCGTGGTGGACGACGAGCCCCCCGTCGAGGGTCCGGTGGACGTCGAGCTCGACCCCGTCGGCGCCCTGGGCGAGGGCGACGGTGAACGCCTCGATCGTGTTCTCCGGGGCGACGGTTCGCGCCCCCCGATGGGCGAGGACGAGCGGAACCGGCATGGGGCGTGATCCTATGGGCAGCCCCCGGGGCGCACCCGGCTGGGCGATCCGCGGTGTCATCGCAGGTCAGGGCCCTTGTGCGGCGCGCTACCTGACAATAGTGTCAGTGCGTCGTCCCGGGTCTCCGCCCGAGAGGACACGGTGCGACCGGGCTACCGGCGCACACGAGCATGCCGGGCGCGGGTCCGGCACGGAGCCATCGGAGGACACGAGCGTGGCGCTCACCTGGATTCGCACCCACGACTGGGACACCGACGACTGGCGGGCTCGCTCCGCGTGTCTGGACTCCGATCCCGACGTCTTCTTCCCCATCGGGACCACCGGTGCGGCCCTCGAGCAGATCGAGACGGCTCGCCGGATCTGCCTCGCCTGCGCCGTCTCCGAGGAGTGCCTGGAGTTCGCCCTGGCCACCAACCAGGAGGCCGGCATCTGGGGCGGAACCATCGAGGAGGAGCGCCGCAAGCTCCGGAAGTCCTGGCTCAGCCGCCAGCGCGCCACTGCCTGAGCCCCGAACGAGGCGGCCTCAGAGCTCGACCGTCTGAACAGGTGTGACCGGAACCTCGAGTACCACCTCGGTCCCCGCGTGATTGCGCATCCTGATCGAGCCCCGCAGCTCCGAGGTTACGAGCGCGTGCACGATCGAGAGCCCGACACCCTGTGAAGCTTCCATCGAGAAGCCGGGCGGGAGTCCCACGCCGTCGTCGCGGACGACGATCGAGATCATGTCCCCCGTGCGGCCGAGCTGCACGTGGATGTGTCCCTCGATCCTCTCGCCGCTCTCCCGCGGAAAGGCATGGTCGACCGCGTTCTGCATCAGCTCGTTCAAGATCACCGCGAGCGGCGTGGCGACCTCGCCGATCAGCTCCCCGGCGTCCCCCTCGACCGTGAAGCTCAGTCGCTGCTCCTCGGTCGAGACGGTCTCCTCGACGATGTGGACGAGAGGTCGAACGATCTCACCGAACGAGACGACATCGCTGGTGTCGCGCGACAGCGTCTCGTGGACGACTGCGATGAGGCGGATCCGTCGCTCCGACTCCTCGAGCGCCACGCGCGCCTCGCGGGAGTCGAGCCGGCGCATCTGGAGCCGCAGGAGCGCCGCAATCGTCTGCAGGTTGTTCTTGACCCGGTGGTGGATCTCGCGGATCGTCGCGTCCTTCGAGATCAAGATCCGGTCCCGGCGCCGGAGCTCGGTGACGTCGCGCACGAGCAGCATCACGCCAGTGACCGCCTCCCCGTCGAGCATGGGGAGCGCGTGGATCAGGATCGAGCTGTCACCACGTTCCAGCTCTTCGTTGACCGGAAGGCGTATGGCAGTCGCTACCTCGGCTGCGGTCTGATCGAACCCGATGTCGCGAGGTTGCATCCCCTCCGTGAACGCGTGGATGCCCATCCGATGCAACACACTCATCGCGTTCGGGCTGGCGAACCGCATGTTGAGCTCACCGTCGAGGATGACCACCCCGTTCGCGACCTGCGGTGCCTCTTCGGTCTCGATCTCGTCGTGGGGGAACGGGAACTGCCCTCCGGACATCATGCGCGCGAACTTGTCGAACGCGTCGAGGTACTGCTTCTCGAGGAGCCCGGGACGTCGCGCCGACGTCATCGCGCTCTCACGGGTCATCACCGCGACCGTGGCTCCCTCGAGGCGGACCGGGACGCATTGGACGCGGACGCGGTCGCGACCACCGAGGATCGTCGTGTCGCCGCCGACGATCTCGCCCTTGCGCCAGGCTCGGGCGACGACGGGACGCTCCACCTCGTGCACGATCGTGCCGACGAGATCGACCGGGTAGAGCGTCTGCCCGGTCGTCGGGCGCACATGGGCGAGGACGACGAAGCGGTGCCCCGCTTCACCCTCGACGGGGGCCAGCAGCAGGAGGTCCGAGAAGGACAGGTCGGCGAGCACCTGCCAGGAGGCGACCAGACGCTGGACGTGGTGCAGCGCGTCGCCCCCGAGCTCGGTGTTGGCGAGCGCGAGGTCGGAGAGGGAGATCGCCACGACCCCAGGTTAGGAGCCCAGCAGCAGGCTCCCGATCTCCGCCAATCCCTCGAGGTCGTGGATGTCGTCCTCGAACGCCGGAACGAGGGCAATGGCGTCGGGCACCCGAGCCAGCTCGTCGCGCAGCTCCCGCTCCCGGGTCGCGACGACGGAGTAGTCGAGATAGGTGGTGGCCGCGCTGCGGAGGACCCGCGCGACTGCATCCGCGTCCTCGAGGCCGTCGATCCGACCGACCTTCGCCGCGACTGCCGAAGGATCGGAGAGGATCGCGTTCGCGGCTGCACGTGCATCCGGCGACCTCAGACCGTCGGGGAGCACCCGATTGAGCACCAAGGCCCCGAGGTGGAACTTCCGGACCGTGAGCTCGTCACAGAAGAACTCTGCCTCCCGCAACGGAGCGCCCTCGAGGGTCGTGACCACGACGAACGACGTACGCCGGTCGTGGAGGAGCCGCTCGACCGCTTGGGCTCGCTCGACGAACCCGCCGTACATCGTCTCGAAGTTCAAGAAGAACTCGGCGATGTCCTGGAGGAACTGGCTGCCGAGGATCCGATCGGCGATCTGGTAGAAGGGGCGACTCGCGAAGTTCACGAACCGCGCGCCCCGCCTTCCCCCGACCCGGTACGGCATGGTCAGCCACCGCAACAGCCGCCCTCCGAAGAACTCGGCCATGCGTTGTGGAGCCTCGAGGAAGTCGATCGCGTTCCTCGTGGGCGGTGTGTCGATGACGATGAGGTCGTAGGCACCCGTGGTGTGGAGGTCGTAGAGCCGTTCCATCGCGATGTAGTCGTGGCTCTGGACGAAGCGGCGCGTGATGTTGAGGTAGAGGCGGTTCTCGAGGATGCGATACGCGGTCTCCTCGTTGGGTGCGTGTCGAAGCACGAGGTCGTCCCAGCTCGCCTTGGTGTCGAGCATCGCCGCGTAGAGCTCGCCGCGCGCCTCGATGCCGGCAGCACGCAGGACCTCGTCGGGCACACGCCGCTCGACGTTGCCGAACCCGTCGAGGCCGAGCGCGTTCGCGAGCCGTCGCGCGGGGTCGATCGTGAGGACCAGCACCTTCGAGCCCGAACGGACGGCAGCGCCGAGCGCGGCCGCGGCGGCGACCGTCGTCTTCCCGACGCCGCCCGACCCGCAGAACACGACGACCTCCTTGGTCGCCAGGAGCGCTTCGAGGTTCGTCTCGGTCACGAGCCGACCTCCTCCGCCAGTGCCTCGGCCACCATCCGGGTGACCCGGAGCCCGTGATCTCTCACGAACAGGTACGGGAGGATGATCGTCGGGAGGTCGAGCTCCTCACGCAGGCGGGCGAGGTGCACGGCGCGCGATCGTCGGAGCGCCACGGCCAGCCCCGTCGCGCCGAGCACGTCGTCGGCACCCGCTCCGACCACCTCGCGGAGCGCCTCGGTGCCTGCGGGCGTCCGGAGCGCCGCGAACAGGGGCGCTTCCGCACGGGTCAACGGCTCCGGGAGCACGCGGTTCACCACGATGGCCCCGAGCGGCACCTCGAGCTCGGCACGGACGGTCGCGACGAGCTCGATCGTCTCGTTGATCGGCATCTCCTCGGGGGTGGTGACGACGTTGAGCGCGGTGATCGACGGGTCCGCGAGCAGCTCCGTCATCCATTCGGTCTGGGTCCGCACCGGGCCGACCTGGACCAGCTCACGGATCGCACGCGGAGAGTCGAGCTGGGCCACGACGTGGCCCGTGGCGGCCGCGTCGACGACGACGAGATCCCAATCGGCGCGGCCCTCGATCGACTCACGCACCTCCCAGCAGATCTTGCCGGTCGTGAGGATCTCCTTCACGCCCGGCGCCGCGTTGGCCACGAACTCGAGCATGTGCGCGATCGGACCGAGCCGCCCCAGCACCGGAACTCGGAGGTTGAGCTTCAGGTACTCGCGCAGTGAGGCTTCGGTCCGCATCTGCATCGCGTGCACGCCGGGGTACACCTCGACCGGATCGAAGCCCACCGGTGCGTGCTCGAAGAGCGCCGCGGTGTTGCCCTTGTCGTCGACCTCGACGAGGAGGACGCGCTTTCCCTGCGCGGCGGCGTGAACTGCGGTCGCGGCGGCGACGGTGCTCTTTCCGACACCGCCCTTCCCGGTGAAGAAGAGCAGCCGATGATCGAGCCAGCCCGGTGCGGGGCTCGCTGTCACGCCAGCACCGTCAGGCGGGACCGAACCCGACCCGCTTCGCGTCGGCGTCGGACTCGAGCTCGACGTAGGCGACCCGCGAAGCGGGGATCCCGACTCGCCGACCCTTCACGTCGGTGAGCCAGAGGACACCATCACCGCCCGCGATCGCGTCGTCGACGGCCGCACCAACGGCGTCGGGCTCCTGATCGACGTCGATCGAGAGCTCCTTCGGGCTGTGGATGACGCCGATCCGGACTTCCATGGCGTCGACACTATCCGTCGGAAGCCGGCCCTCCCGATTCCGCCGGCGCCCGCCGGAGCCGCCCGCCGTTGCGGGGCTGCTCGCCAACGGCTACGACCCCGGTCAGCCGATGCGCAGGTCCGGATGCGAGATCCGATGGGGCCTGAGGTCGTCGTCGAGGCGCTCCGCGATCGACCGGAAGACCACGGCCGTCTCGTCGTCGGGGTGCGCGACGACGATCGGCGACCCGACGTCGCCGCCTTCGCGGAGCGCGAGGACGAGGGGGATCTGCCCCAGCAAGGGCACGCCCAGGCCGTCGGCGAGGTCGGCGCCACCGCCGGCACCGAAGATCTCGTAGCGCGTGCCGTCGTCGCCTCGGAACCACGACATGTTCTCGACGACTCCGACGACGGTGAGGTCGACCTTGGCCGCCATCGCCGCGGCACGTTGCGCGACCTTCTGCGCCGCAGGCTGCGGGGTCGTCACGACGACGACCTCGGCGCGAGGCAGGAACTGGGCGATGGAGAGGCTGATGTCGCCGGTGCCGGGTGGGAGATCGACCACGAGGTACTCGGGCTCGGCCCAGTGGACGTCGGTGAGGAACTGCTCGAGCGCCTTGTGCAGCATCGGACCGCGCCAGATGACCGCCTGGTCCTCGGCCGTGAAGAATCCCATCGAGATCACGTTGACGCCGTGCGCCTCCGGGGGTACCAGGACGTCGTCGATCAGGTCGGGCGGATGGGAGACGCCGAGCATCCTCGGGAGGGAGAAGCCCCAGACGTCGGCGTCGACGACGGCCACTCGACGGCCCCGCTGGGCGAGCGCGATGGCGAGGTTCGTCGTGACCGACGACTTCCCCACCCCTCCTTTGCCCGACGCGATCGCGAGGACGCGCGTGCGGGAGTCGGTGAACGGATTGACGCGGGCTCGAGGTGCGCGATCCGGTCCGGCGGCTGCGTCCACCACCGCGAGCGGGTCGGGGGGCGGTTCCCCCTTGAGGATCCGGGCCACGCCGGGGAGCTCGTCGTCCGTCATCGCCCGCATGTCGACCTCGACCCGGTCGACGCCCGCGAGCGCCCCGACGGCCGCACGGACGCGTGCGCCGAGCTCGTCCCACTGGCCCCGATCGGGGATGGGCTCGGCGACGGCCACGACCACCGTGCTGCCGTCGATCGCGATGCCCTGCACCAGCCCGAGGTCCGCGATCGAACGGCGCAGCAGGGGCTCCTCGACGTCCTCCAGGGCACCCCGGACCGCTCCTTCGCTGGTGGGCACGCCGGTTGCTCCCTTCGCGTCAGCGCCGCAACCGGTCCCGGTCCGGTCGCGGGCTGGATGATTTTCACTACGACGATAGGTAGAATACCGCCGTGGAATCGACGAGCCCCGATCGATCGCTCTCGGCCGACGAATTCACCGCCGCGGTCACCGCGGTCACCAACGCATTCGGGGATCCGACCCGCCGCGACATCTATCTCGCCGTGCGGGAGTCGCCGACCGGGGTCACCGCGTCCGAGATCGCCACCCGGTTCGCGGTCCACTCGAACGTGGCCCGGCACCACCTCGAGAAGCTCACGACCGGCGGCTACCTGACGGTGATGATCGGCGCGGCCGAGGCCGGGGCGAGCCGTCCCGCCGGACGCCCCTCCAAGCGGTACCGGGCCACCGAGATCGACGGGGGCGCGCTCGCACTCCCGATGCGTCACGACGACGTGCTCGCCGACCTGCTCGCACGCGCGCTCGATGCCCTCGGCGTGGAGCACGCGGAGACCCTCGCCAACGAGGTGGGCTACGAGTACGGCCTGGGCCTCGCCCACCGGATGGACCCCAGCGACGGACACCGATCGGTGCGCAGCGCCGTGGGCGCCGTTGCCGACGCGCTCACCGCGCACGGCTTCGCCGCCCACGCCGAGCAGGACGGCGACGAGCTCTCGATCGTCTCCGAGTGCTGCCCCTTCGGCGACACCGCCCAGCGCTATCCCCACGTCGTGTGCGCGCTCGACCGCGGGATGATCCGCGGCATGCTCGCCGGCCTCTACGGGGAGACGACACCGCACTTCGAGTCGAGCCGCCCCGAGGGCGCCGACCACTGCGTCGCCCGCGTCTGAGTCGGGGTCCGCGGTGGCTCGCGCCTATCTCGATCACGCCTCGTCGTCGCCGCTGCGTCCGGGCGCGCTGGAGGCGATGCTCCCCTTCCTTCGCGACCACCACGCCGACCCGGGGCGCGTCCACCACGAGGGCCACCTCACCCGCGTCGCGATCGAGACCGCTCGCGAGCAGGTCGCCACCCTGTTCGGTGCGCGCCCGCGCGAGGTCGTGTTCACGGCAACGGGGACCGAGAGCGTGAACGCAGCGGTGTGGGGCGCGGTTGCCCGCACCCGAGCGCTCGATGCGAGCGCGCCCACGCACATCGTCACCTCGGCTGTCGAGCACTCCTCGGTGCTCGACTCCTGCCGCCGCAGCGGTGCCGACCTCGGGATCATCGAGGTCGACAGGACCGGCCGGTTCCGCGCTGATGCCGTCGCCGACGCGCTGCGCGACGACACCGTGCTGGTCACCGTGCAGGCCGCGAACCACGAGGTCGGCACGCTCCAGCCCGACGTCCCGGCGATCGTCGCGCTGGCACGTGCCCGAGGGATCCTCGTCCACGTCGACGCGTGCGCCTCCGCCGGCCACGAGCCGATCGACTTCGCGGCGCTCGACGCCGACCTCGTCTCCGTCACCGCCCACACCTTCGGTGGACCCAAGGGTGCGGCCGCGCTGCTCGTGCGCCGCGGGGTCCGGATCCCCCCGTTCACGGTCGGGGGCATGCAGGAGCGCGCCCGACGCGCGGGGATCGAGGACGTTCCGGCGATCGTCGGCTTCGGTGCCGCGGCAGCCGAGCTCACCACCGCCGACCGACTTGTGGCCGAAGCGACGCGGGCGCGTGCGCAGACCGACCGCATCGTGACCGCGGCGACCACGGTCGCCGGCGTCGAGATCCTGGGCGACCCGGAGCACCGGCTCCCGCACCTCGTCTGCCTCGGCATCGAGGGCGTCGAGGCCGAGCCCGTCCTCCTGGGCCTCGATCAGCGGGGCATCGCGGTGCACTCCGGGTCGTCGTGCTCGAGTGAGGCTCTCGAGCCGTCGCCCGTCCTGGAGGCGATGGGTGTCGATGCCGACCGGTCGCTGCGCCCCAGCGTGGGATGGAACACCACCGACGACGAGGTGGTTGCGTTCGGCACGGCGTTCCCGGAGGTGGTCGACCGGCTCCGAGCACTGCGCCCCAATTTCGAGGCTGCCGAATCCGGACCCGCTCGACCTGGCGAGTGAGGTGGCTCGGTACGCGTCCCGTTAGTCTCGGCCGATGACTGCACCCACGCGCTGGCCCGACCTCGCAACCCGTCTCGACTCCGCCCTCGGGCTCGCGGCGCCCCCGATCGCCATCACGTTCGGCGCCGAGGCTCCCGAAGGAGTCGCGCCGTTCGACGACGAGATGCCCGAACCGACTGCCGACGGGCGCACGGGACGGGTCCCCGCGGGCTGTGTGTTCTGGATGAAGTCGGTCGACCGGACGTTCTCCACCGTTGCGCAGGACCACGCCAACTGCTCCGTCGGGAGCATGACCCACGGCTTCGCGACACTCGACGACGTCGCGGGCAACTCCGACGTCGCCGAGCTGCTCGGCGCCGGATGGGTGACGATGGATGTCGTGCCGAAGATCCCGGTCGTGACGGAGCGGCCCGGGGTCGTCACCTACGGTCCGCTGGCCGAGACGACGGTCGACCCCGACGTCGTCCTCCTGCGGGTGAACGGCAAGCAGCTCATGACGCTCCATGACGCGATGCCGGAGATGCGCATCGAGGGGAAGCCCCAGTGCCACATCGTCGCGATCGCCAAGGAGCAGGGCGAGGTGGCCGCGAGCGTGGGCTGCGCGCTCAGCCGGGTCCGGACGCGCATGCCGGTGCAGGAGATGACGTGCGCGATCCCGGCGTCGAAGCTCGCAGCCGTGCTGGACGCCCTCGATGCGACGACCGAGGCCGACGGCAAGGTCGCCCGCTACGCGGGGACCGACGCCCGTCGGTTCGCGGCGGAGTGAGCTACTTCTTCGCCGACTCGTAGTAGGGGTTGGCGCCCGACGCGTGGTCGGTGACGTCGACGACCTTCTCGATCTCGGGCACGGCCTCGAGGATGGCGACCTCGATCCCCTGGGACAGGGTCACCGATGCGAGCCCGCATCCCTGACATCCACCCGACAGCCGCAGGTAGGCGATGGTCTCCTCCACGGCGACGAGGTCGGCCCGGCCTCCGTGCGAAGCGATCGACGGGTTGATCTGCTCCTCGAGCACCTGGACGATGATCTGGGCCAGGGGGCTCGAGAGGTCCGGCTCGGGCATGTCGGGGCGGGCGACGGCCGGTGGTGCGGGCTTGTTCGGGTTCTGCATGACCATCCCGGCGGACCCGAAGTCGAGCGTCGCACCGGCGAGGTGCTCCACACTCGACGCCATGATCACGACCGAGAGGTCGTCGTGGCGCTGCACCAGCTCGGCGTCGGTCGCATCCTCGAGGGGACGGAGCTCCATCGCATAGGTGAAGGCTCCGGCCTGCTCGCCGGTGATCTCCACCCACAGCGCGAGGGCGTCGGGATCGGTCTCGGCCGCACGCACCTCGAGGATCTTGTCGCGTGCGGCGTCGGTGACCGAGAGGACTGGCTCCACGAGCTGGCTCATGCGGCGATGATACCAGGGTGCCCAGAATCCTCCTCCTCGTGCCCACTGCCACCTACCGTGCCGCGGACTTCGTCGCTGCGGCACGCGCGATCGGCGCGGAGCTCGTGATCGCCTCGGACGAGGCGCCGCCGCTCGGGGGCGACGACACCCGTTCGATCGCGGTGCCGCTCCATGACCCCCAGGCCGCGGCCACGGCCATCGTCGACCTCGACACCCGCCGGGGCGTCGATGCGATCGTCGCCCTCGACGACCAGGGCATCGTCATCGCCGCCGCGGCGGCCGAACGCCTGGGCCTGCCCCATCACGGCCTCGACGCCGTCACGCGGACCCGCGACAAGGAGGCGATGCGCGAGGCACTGCGCGAGGCCGAGGTCCCGCAGCCGCGCTTCGTGGCCTTCGACGGTCCGGAGCAGCTCCCCGAGGACCTGCCGTTTCCGTGGGTGGTGAAGCCGGTCGGCCTCTCGGCGAGCCGTGGCGTGATCCGCGCCGACGACGCCGACGGAGCGAGGAAGGCCGCAGCACGCGCACTCGCGATCGCGGGCGGCGGACGCCTCCTCGCCGAGGAGTTCGTCCCCGGCGACGAAGTGGCCGTCGAAGGCCTGCTCCAGCACGGTGCGCTCGCCGTGCTGGCCGTCTTCGACAAGCCCGATCCCCTCGAAGGCCCGTACTTCGAGGAGACGATCTACGTGACACCCTCGCGCCAGCCCCGCACGGTCCTGGACTCCGTCGCCCGCGCGACCGCGGAGGCATGTGCCGCGATCGGTCTCGCCGAAGGGCCGGTGCACGCCGAGGTGCGCGTGCGCGATGGTCGGGTGTTCGTGATCGAGGTCGCCGCCCGATCGATCGGAGGGCTCTGCGCCCGAGCACTGCGCTTCGGTGCGGGGATCAGCCTCGAGGAGGTGATCCTGCGCCACGCACTCGGGATGGACGTCGACTCGCTCGAGCGCGAGGACGCGGCGTCCGGGGTGATGATGCTGCCGATCCCGAGGACAGGTCGGCTCGAGGCGGTCGCCGGACAGGCCGCTGCACGCGCAGTGCCGGGCATCGTCGGGCTGGAGATCACCATCCCGCCGGGGCGCACGGTGCACGCGCTCCCCGAGGGCGACCGCTACCTCGGCTTCCTGTTCGCCCGCGGCGAGCAGCCGGCCGAGGTCGAAGCCGCCCTGCGCGCCGCACACGCCGCCCTCGACATCCGCATCTCCCCACTCCCCGCCGATCGTTGATGCATCCACGGGACCTAGCCTCGGGACCATGAACGTCCTCGTCGTGTCCTGCTACGAGCTGGGCCACCAGCCGCTCGCCGCGGCGACGGCGGCCGCCCACTTGCGGGCGGGCGGTCACACCGTGACGGTCCTCGACCTCGCCGTGCAGGACTGGGACCCGTCCCTCGTGGACTGGGCCGACCGGATCGCGCTCTCGACCCCGATGCACACCGCGATGCGCATCGCCCGCCGCGCGATCGCCGTCGTGCGCAGTCGGCGCCGTGACCTCCCCGTCGCGGCGTTCGGGCTCTATGCGTCGATGCTGGACGACGTGGCGGACCAGATCCTCGTCGGCGAGACCGATGCCGCCCTCGTCGCCTGGGCCGAGGGGAGGAGGATCGACTCCCCGATCCTCCTCGGCCGCGACGCCGCGTCGACGGGTGCCCCCCTCCCGGCTCGCGACCTCCTCCCGCCGCTCGAGCGGTACGCGCACCTCGCGCTCCGTGGCGACGAGCGGATCGTCGGGTACGTCGAGGCGAGCCACGGGTGTGCCCACCGGTGCCGGCACTGCCCCGTGCCCGTCGTCTACGACGGGAGGATCCGGATCGTCGACGCCGACCGCGTGCTCGCGGATGCCACCCAGCAGATCGAAGCCGGCGCGCGCCACATCACCTTCGGGGATCCCGACTTCCTGAACGGTGTCCACCATTCGCGTCGCATCGTGCGCGCACTGCACGACCGGTTCCCTGACATCACGTTCGACTGCACGGTGAAGGTCGAGCACATCCTGCGCCACGACGACGTCTGGGGCGAGCTCGCCGACGCCGGCTGCCTGTTCGTCGTGTCCGCCTTCGAGTCGGTCGACGAGCCGACGCTGCACCGGCTCGACAAGGGGCACACGGTCCCCGACATGGCCCGCGCCGTCGCCGTGCTCCGGAGCCACGGCATCGAGATCCGCCCGACCTGGATGCCGTTCACGCCCTGGGCGACGATCGAGCACGTCCGGGCGCTGCTCGAGTTCGTCGCCGAGCACGACCTCGTGGGCAACGTCGACCCGGTCCAGTACACGATCCGCCTGCTCGTCCCGGAACGCTCGCTGCTGCTGGCGCACGCCGACCCCGGCCCCTTCGGCCCGTACGACCCCGATCGCGGCGCCCACCCCTGGCGACATCCCGACCCGGCGATGGATGCGCTCCAGGTGGGCCTCGCCGCGCTCGTCGAGGGTCTCCAGACGGCAGGCGACGACGTCGTGACGATCTACCAGGCGGTGCGCCGCGAGTGCGGGCTGCCGCCGGTGCAGATCGAGGCCGGCGCGGTCGAAGGGAGGCCACGGCTCACCGAGCCGTGGTTCTGCTGAGCGGAGCCCACCGCGGGCCAGTTCGGCCCGCTCGATCCGGTCTGAGCCCCGCACCGGCGCGGATCACTCGGCGATGTCGTGCTCGTGCGGCGACCCTCGACGACCACAGGCTCACCCTCGCCGAACACACCCAACGCCGAGTGGGCGCTGCGTACGGGCCGTTGATGATCGGGTGCTGGTCGGTGACCTGACCGGTGGCTTCACCGTCGGGCGGCCGGCCAGATGATGCCTCACTCTCGACGGTGCGGGATCGGGCGGGCGATCCAGCCGCCAGGTGCAGCCGCTCGGATGATCTCCCACTTCCCCTCGTGGACCAGCCGGTGGTGGAGGGAACAGAGCAGGGTGAGGACCGAGACCTCGGTGAGGCCACCGTCGATCCAGTGGACGACGTGGTGGGCGTCGCACCACTCGGGGGGCCGGTCACAGCCCTCGGCGGTGCACCCTCCGTCGCGCACGACGAGCGCCCGGCGTTGGGTGGGGCTGACCAGACGGGTGCGGCGCCCGAGGTCGAGGATCTCCGAGCGGCCTCGCATGATCACGCGGCCCACCGTGGCGTCGCAGGTGAGCAGGCGCATCGTCGAACGAGGGACGGGTCCGAGGCCGGCGAGGTCGTTGCGGATGGCCGCGAGATCGGTCACCGGGTCCCCGGAGAGCGTCGCGACGTCGACCACGGCGTCGACGAGCACTCACCGCCGCCGGCCCCCTTCGCAGAGGGCGACCAGGGCGTCGGCCCGGCGCTGAGCCAGCGACCGCGGCGGGGTCGGGCCTGTGTTCGGGTCGGGTGGGTCGAGACGTCGCCGGCGTCGAGGGCCTTGGCCGTACGCTCATGGGCGCGCAGCAACCGGGCCGAGCGCACCAGCCCTGCCGCACGGTGCGTGGTGATCGACGCCCGGTGGACCAGCCAGGCCACCGGGCTCGGCGCACCGCCCTCGGCCCACGCGCCCGATACCTCCCACTCCGCCAGGCGGGCCAGCACCTGCGCCTGGA
>JAWOIO010000039.1:0-5621 GCA_046484625.1 Acidimicrobiia bacterium | reverse complement strand
GGAGTACGGCTTCACCTCGAAGCGGCACCTCTCCCTGACGCCCGACGACCTGTGTCTCATCGCGCTCGAGCGCTACACCGGCCCGGAGCCCACTGATCCTCCCTACGAGCTGGGGCGGGAGTGGGAGACCACCTTCCCCGAGATCCGTCCCGACTACGTCGGCCCGGTGCATCTGGTTCGGCCGACGCTCGCCGCGAACCTGCGGGCGAACCCCGACTACATGCGCCAGATCCTCGAGGAGGGGTGGGGCACGCAGTGCACCAAGACCCCGGCCGACGCCCTCGGCGTCGACATCAAGATGTCGAAGGCCTGCAAGGTTCACTAGCGCTCGCTCGCGTTGGGCCCCACGTTCGGGAGGCGAGGGATTGGGTGAGATCGTCCAGACCGTCGTCTACGGGCTGACCATCGGGTCCGTCTACGCGCTCGTTGCGTGCGGCTACAGCCTCGTCTTCGCCACGACCCGCATCGTCAACTTCGCGCAGGGTGCACTGGTCGTCGTCGGTGGCTACCTCGCGTGGTGGCTGTACTCGGAGCTCGCGAGTGGCGATGTCCCCCTCGTCGTGGTGTGCCTCGTCGTGGTGGTCCTCACCGCGGGTGTCGGCGTGCTGGTCGATCTCGTGGCGGTCGCGCCGCTCGGGCGCTTCGACCCCGTCACCAACATCTCCTGGCTCGTGACGACGTTCGCGGCAGGAATCGTCGCCCAGGAGCTGATCGCGAAGACGATCAGCGACACCGGCCAGAGCCTCCCGCCCCTTGCCGACTCGATCCTCGGATGGCGGGGATCGGTCGTGGCCGACGTCGCGATCCAGCCCGCCGACGTCGTGCTGGTGGCGACGACGCTCGTCACGGTCGCCGGGCTCGAGTGGTTCCAGGTGCGTACCCGAGTTGGCAGCGCGTTCCGTGCGGTCGCGCAGGATCGACAGGCTGCGTCGCTGATGGGGATCAACCCGCGCCGGATCGTGATGCTCAGCTTCGCGCTCGCCGGCGCGCTCGCCGGTCTCAGTGCGATCCTCGTCGCGCCGCGTCTGGGTGTCCGGTTCAACATCGTGCTGAACCTCGGTGTCCTGGGGTTCGTCGCGGCAGTGCTCGGTGGCCTCGGCTCCATCAAGGGCGCGGTCATCGGCGGGTATGCCGTCGGCCTGGTGGATGGTCTGGTCGGAAGCATCACCAGCGACGCGGCGGCCTGGCAGCCGGTCGTGGTGTTCGCGCTGTTCGTGATCGTGCTGGCCCTGCGCCCCACGGGCCTGTTGGGTCGACCGCAGGTGGAGAAGGTGTGAGCGCACGCCGCGCGGCCTCGCTCGTCCCCGCGGCCGCGCTCGTCGCGTTCCTCGCGTGGTTCGGCAACGCGCAGGCGACCGACCGCTACTGGCTCACGCTCGGGATCGAGGCCCTGTGGGTCGCGGTCGCGCTCGTGGGCCTCAACATCCTCGTCGGTGACCTCGGCCTCGTCTCACTCGGTCACTACGTGTTCTTCGTCGTCGGCGGGTTCGCGGGCGCGATCTGGGCGGTGCAGCCGCTGGGTCTCGACCCCTGGTTGGGCTTCCCGCTGGCGTTCGTCGTCGGTATGACACTCGGCGCGTTGCTCGCGCTCACGTGCTGTCACCTGCGCGGCTTCTACCTCACGGTCGTGACGCTTGCGTTCGGCCTGGTGTCGACCGCGCTCGCGCTGCTGTTCGAGGGCGCCTTCAACGGGCTGCAGGGGCGTCCGGTCGAGGAGCCGCTCGACACGAGCTTCGGATTCCTCGACGCGGCCAACCCGAATCGACCCTTCGTCGGGCTCTACTGGATCGGCGTCGTCATGCTCCTGCTCGTGCTGTACGGGTCCCGCAACCTGCGCCACAGCCGGTGGGGCCGCGCGTACCGGGCGATCCGAGAAGCCGAGCTCGCCGCGCAGGCGTGCGGTGTCCGGTCCTACTGGTACAAGGTCTCGGGCTTCGCGCTCTCGGCCGGGATCGTCGCTGCCGCCGGGGTGCTCGCGGCCCAGACCAACCTCCAGGTCACGATGCTCGACGGGACCGCGATGGTCGGCCGGTCGTTCGAGTGGCTCATCTTCTTGATCGTCGCAGGCGTGGGCACGCTCGCGGCCCCGGTCGTCGGCGCGTTCGTCTTCACGCTCGGTTTCGGCCTCGAGATCGGCGGCGCGTCGATCACCGATCGCCTCGGCGGCTCGGAGACGCTCTTCAACGCGCTGCTCGTCATCACCGTCGTGATCGTCGCCCCCCGAGGCCTCGTCGGCGCCTTCCGGGCAGGGAGCGGGGTGGTCACCCGCCGCCTCGGGATCGGGTCGCACGACGGCGATGCACCGCCTGTGCCCGCCGAGCTCACCCTCCCGCGGCCCCGGCACGATCCTGCCGGTGCGCGCGCCGACGACGAGCCCTCGCAGGACGCGGCGCTGTTGCGCGTCCGAGGCGTCACGTTGCGCTTCGGTGGCCTCGCCGCCGTGCGTGCCGCGGACCTCACCGTCACACGCGGCTCGGTGCACGGGCTCATCGGCCCGAACGGCTCAGGGAAGTCGACGCTCGTGAACCTCGTCACCGGCGTGTATCAGCCCGACACCGGGCGGATCGAGTTCCGGGGCGAGCCCATCGGTGGTCTCACGACCCATGCGGTCAGTCGCCGGGGGATCGCGCGGACCTTCCAGAACGTCCAGCTGTGGCGACGGATGACCGCGCTCGACAACGTCCTGGTGGGTCTGCACGGTCGCACCCGCGCCGGCCTCGCGCGTTCGCTGCTGCTGCCATCGGTGCTGCGCCGCGAGGAGCGGCGTGCCCGCGACCGGGCCCTCGACCTCCTCGCGTTCGTCGGCCTCTCCGCACGAGCGCATGATCGGGCCGGGGTACTGCCCTACGCCGACCAACGACGACTCGAGATCGCCCGCGCGCTCGCCTCCGATCCTGATCTCCTCGTCCTGGACGAGCCTGCGGCCGGCACGAACCCGACCGAGGCGCAGGAGCTCGTCGCACTGGTTCGGCGGATCCACGACGCGGGCATCACCGTGGTCCTCATCGAACACCGCATGGAGGTCGTGATGGGCGTCTCGGACGTGGTCACGGTCCTGGACGCGGGTGAGGTCATTGCGCACGGCACACCGCACGAGGTCCAGACCGACCCACTCGTGATCGCCGCGTACCTGGGGAGCGAGGACGTGGTCCCCGATGAGGTCGCGACACGCCCGGTGGCCGTGTCGACGATGGGCGATCGCGGGGGCGACGGCGACGGCGACGGCGATCGTGATGACGAGGCGATGCTGGCGGTCCGCGGCCTCGCGGTGCAGTACGGCGCGGTACGGGCGCTGACCGGCATCGACATCGACGTCTACCAGGGCGAGGTCGTGGCCCTGATCGGCAGCAACGGCGCGGGGAAGTCGACGAGCCTCAAGACGGTCTCGGGGATGGCCGAGCTGTTCAAGTCGGTGCAGGGCGAGGTCACGTTCCTCGGCGACCGCATCGAGCACCGAGCGGCACACCAGATCGCCCGGATGGGCCTCGCGCACGTCCCCGAGGGCCGGCGCCTCTTCCCCGAGTCGACCGTCGAGGAGAACCTCGCCCTCGGCGGCTACGGCCGCGCCGACGAGTCCGTGCGACGGACTCTCGAATCGGTCTACGAGCGGTTCCCGATCCTGGCCCAGCGTCGCCACATGTCGGCGGGGCTCCTCTCGGGCGGCGAGCAGCAGATGCTCGCGATCGGGCGGGGACTCGCGTCTGCACCCCAGTTCCTGCTCCTCGACGAACCCTCACTCGGTCTCGCGCCGCTCGTCGCCGAGGAGCTGTTCACGATCGTCCGGACCCTCGCCGACGACGGCCTCTCGGTCCTCGTCGTCGAGCAGATGGCCATCCACGCCCTCCGGATCGCCGATCGCGCGTACGTCTTGGAGACCGGGATGGTGGTGGCCGCGGGCCGGGCCGACCGCCTGGCCGAGGACCCGATCGTCCGGCGCGCCTACCTCGGCGCCGACACCTGAACGCGCCATGCTGGCGGTCACGGACCTGGCGACTTGCATCCGCGCTGCTCGCCACCGTCACGGCCATGACCGCGATCTGCGGCTGACCTGAGCCGGGCGGCGCCTGCCGTCCACCGCGTGTCCCATCCCCCTGGGACGATCCTCGCCTCGCGTAGTCTCCGACGGGTGACCACCGACCGCCCGACCCGTCGCCGGTTCCTGCAGACGGCCGGGGCGGTCGTCGGCGCCGGTGCACTGGGCACAAGGCTTCCGGGCTTCGGAGTGGGCGAGCACGCCGCGGTGGCCGCCCAGACCACGGCGAGCGGGTTCGCCGGCGTCGAGCACGTCGTCGTCCTGATGCTGGAGAACCGGTCGTTCGACAACGTGTTGGGTTGGCTCTACGACCCGGCCAACGCACCACCGTTCAACGCCGTGCCGGCGGGGCAGTCCTTCGACGGGCTCTCCGGCAAGGTGCTCTCGAACCCCGTCCCCGCGAGCCTGGGTGGGGGCACGGCGAGTCCCGGCACGGAGACCGTCCTGTGGTACCCGGACCCGGACCCGGGCGAGCTCTTCGCCGACATCTTCGAGCAGCTGTTCGACACTCAGAACATCCTCGACCCGAACCGGACGGACGTCCCCGGGATGCAGGGCTTCGTCAACAACTACGCCCGCACCATCGCCGCCTACAACGCCGCGAACCCCCCGGGAACGGACCCGCGGATCATCATGAACGGGTTCCGCCCCGCCACGCTCCCCGCCATGAGCACGCTCGCGCACGGCTATGGCGTCTGCGACCACTGGTTCGCCTCCATCCCGACCCAGACGTTCTGCAACCGCTCCTTCGTGCATGCGGGGACGTCGTCGGGCTACGTCAACAACGCGTGGAAGATCGGCCCGAATCCGTGGGACGTCGGGGTCTTCCAGAACCACACGACCACGGTCTTCAACCTGCTGGAAGCCGCCGGGAAGAGCTGGAGGATCTACTACCCGGGCTCGCTCGCGTTCTGCAACTCGTTCATCACGCAGAGCGCGCTCACGCCCTACCTGACCAACGATCCCGCGACGAACCGGTTCTTCCGCATGAGCCAGTTCTTCACCGACGTGCAGTCGACCGGCCCGGCAGGGCTGCCGAGCTACTCGTTCATCGAGCCCAACTACGTGAGCAGCCAGAAGTACGGACCGGAGAACGATGGGCACCCCAATCCCCCGTACAACCTGATCGACGGTCCTTCGAACCTGCTGCGGGCCGATCAGCTCGTCGCCGACGTGTACTCGGCGATCCGCCAGAGTCCGAACTGGGACAGCACCCTGCTGATGATCACCTTCGACGAGCACGGCGGTTGCTACGACCACGTGCCGCCGGGTCCGACCGTCTCTCCGGACGGAACGGTCATCCCCATCTCTGAGCCGGGCGGCAGCGACTTCGCCTTCGCCCGTCTCGGCGTGCGCGTCCCCGCGCTCCTCGTCTCGCCGCGCATCGAGGCGGGGAAGGTGATCAACACCCAGTTCGACCACACGTCGGTCATCAAGACGGTGATCAACGCTCTGGGCGTACAGGACGGCAGCGGTCAGCCCGCGACGCTCCTCGCCCGCGAGATCGCCGCCAACGACGTGAGCGGCGCGCTCACGCTCCCCGCGCCCCGGACCGACATGGTCACGCTGCCGCCCACCCCGGTGCCGT
>JAWOIO010000007.1:0-3562 GCA_046484625.1 Acidimicrobiia bacterium | reverse complement strand
TACCGCCTCCTCGATGGGATTGAGATCTTCCCGCTGGATGTTTTCAATCAGGGCCATCGCGATCGCCGACTCGTCACTGACGTCGCGGATCACCGCCGGCACCTGGTCCAGCCCGGCGAGTTGAGCGGCGCGGGCCTGGACGTGGTGCTCGCCGGGCTCGCCGACCTGTTGCGGGACTCCGTGCAGGCCCGTGATCTCTACGGGCGTCTCGGCACGGCCGAGTTCGGTGCGCTGGTACGGAGCAGGCCCTCGCGCAGGCGGCCGACCTCTGCCGCCCCGGCGGGCTGATCGTGTTCCTCAGCACGCACTGGGCGCCGGTCCCGATCCCTGGGATCCCCGCATCGATGAAGGAGCTCGCCTTCCGCTGGTCGTTCACCTACGGCGACCACGATCACGGCCACGACCTCGACGACGCGGCACACCTCCTCGCCGGAGATCCCGAGATCGCCGCGACGCTGATCTCGCACCGCTTCCCACTCGCGGACGCCGTCGAGGCCTTCCGCGTCGCCGCCGACCGCCCGGGCGGTGCGATCAAGGTGGTCCTCGAGCCGTGACTCCTGCCCCGGGCTCTCCACCCGTGGATCCCCCGCCCACGGATCCCCCGCCCACAGATCCCCCGCCCGTGGATCTGGGCCTCGCCGGCCGGCCCGCGATGGTCACCGGCGCCGCGGCCGGCATCGGTCGGGCGACCGCGACCTGGCTGTCACGCGCGGGGTGCCCGGTAGCCCTGGTCGACCGCGACGCCGAACGGCTGGAGCAGACGGTCGAGGAGCTACGTGCCGACGCCCCAGAGTGCACCGGGATCGTCGCCGACCTTCGCGACGACGGTGCCCCGGAACGCGCGGTCGATGCCACGGTGGACGCGTTCGGCCACCTCGCGATCGCGGTGAACAACGTCGGGATGCTCGCCGGCCATTTGCCCGCGCCATTCCTCGACCAGAGCGACGCCGAGCTGCGCGACATCGTCGAGCAGAACCTGCTGCTCACTGCCCGGTGCTGTCGCGCCGAGGGACGATCGATGGTGCACCACGACGTCCCCGGTGTGATCCTCAACGTCACGTCCGGCGAGTCGACCCGACCCGCGCTCGATCTCGCGGCGTACGGCGCGGCGAAGTCGGCGATCAACCACCTCACCCAGACGCTCGCCACGGAGCTCGGGCCGAGCGGCATCCGCGTGAACGCCGTCGCGCCCGGCACGACGCTCACCGAGGTCGTGCGCGCCGCGCTCTCCGACGAGTACGTCGCCGAGCTCACGGCCACGATCCCGCTCCTCCGCATGACCGAGCCCGACGACCTCGCCCGCCTCGTCGTGGCCCTCGCGTCCGACCTGGGTCGCGCGGTCACGGGCCAGCTCGTGCTCGCCGACAACGGTGCGCACCTCTCCCGCAACCGCCCTCCTCGCGAGCGTCCGGCCCGCGGGCGTCCGGCGTCCGCGCGTCCGGCACCCACGAACCCGGCCGACGAGGAGCACCGATGACGAGACGCTTCGACGGCAAGGTCGCACTCGTGACCGGGGGCGCGGGTGGCGTCGGTGCCGCGAGCGCGCGACACCTCGCCGGTGAGGGCGCGCACGTGATCGTCGCCGACATCGCCGACGAGGCCGCACGTGCCGTCGCCGATGAGATCGGTGGGGAGCACACCGCCCTGGACGTCGGGGACCCGAAGGCGTGGTCCGCGCTCGTGACCCGGGCGGCCGAGGACCGCGGGATCGACCTCGCCCATCTCAATGCGGGGATCCTCGCGGCAGCCGCTCCCGAGCCGTTCCTCGACACGTCGGTCGAGCGGCTCCACCAGATGGAGCGGGTGAACCTCGACGGGGTGGTGCTCGGGATCCACGCGCTTGCACCCCTCATGCTCGCTCGCGGTGGCGGTTCGATCGTCGCGACGGCGTCTGTCGCCGGCCTCCTGCCCTACGCGGGCGATCCGATGTACGCCGCGACCAAGCACGGGATCGTGGGTCTCGTCCGCAGCGTCGCGCCGCAGCTCGGACGGGACGGCGTCCGTATCCACGCGATCTGCCCGGGAGGGATCGACACCGCGATGGTCTCCGAACGCCAGAAGGACGCCATGAGCATGGCCGGCCGACCCGTCCTCGACCCGGCCGAGGTCGCGGCAGCAGTCGCGGACCTGCTGGCGCGTGACCGCGGCGGTGCGGTGCAGACGATCGTCCAGGGACAGGGCGTCGAGGACGTGGAGACCCCGCGGACGCTCGGCTCGGGCTAGCTCCCGCTCGGCACGATCTCGACACGACCGCGGTCGAGCACGATGTCGCCACGCTGCGTCGTGGTCACGAACGACGCGCCGCCGCCATCGGCGTCGGCCCAGACGGCGGTCTCGAGGGTGTCGCCGGGATGAGCCGGAGCGGCGAAGCGACCGTCGATCGTGCGCATGCGGGCCGGGTCGCCGTCACACACCGCTTCGAGCAGTGCTCTCCCCGCGAACCCCAGCGTGCCCAGGCCCATGAGGATCGGGCGGTCGAAGCCGGCGGCGCGAGCGAACCACGGATCCGAGTGGATCCGGTTGTGGTCACCGGACGCGAGCCGGTAGAGCAGCGTCTGGGTCGGCGTCGTCTCGTAGGCGACGACACGATCGGGCGCCCGATCCGGTCGGGGCGGCGACGGGGGCGGGACCGACCCGTCGCGGTGCTCGTCGCCGAACCCGCCGAGGCCGCGCAGGAAGAACGACGTGCGGTTGGTGAAGCGTGCGGCACCGGTCGTCAAGTCGACCGCGTCCCATTCGGTCACCACGAGCGCGCCCGAGCCCTTGTCGCGCACGTCGGCGATTCGACCAGACACGAGCACCGACCCCTCGACGGGGATCGGCCCGGCGAGCTCGATCCGCTGCTCGCCGTGCACGATGCTCTCCATCGGCACCTCACCGAACTCGTCGAACGAGAAGCCGGGCCCGGCGATGCCCACCTTGACCGCGAAGGTGGGCAGCACCTCCAGGTGGATGCCCTCGGAGTTCTCGGTGACGAAGCGGAGGTCGTCCCACCCGCAGCCGATCGCGAGCGCGTAGAGCATCACGTCGTCGCGGGTCCAGGACTTCTCCCACGGCCCGTACTCCCGGCCGACGATGCCGAGGTCCACTGCCACGGCACGGATGCTAGAGCCGCCGCTTAGGCTCGCCCCTGTGAGCCTCCCGCCCGACGCCCGGACCGCGTACGACAGCCACGACCCCGCCGAGGACGACGCGCGAGCGAGCAAACACCGGCTCGTGCGTGAGGTCAAGCGCCTGATGGAGCTCACCGCCCACCTCGATGTCCACGAAGCCGACCTCGCCGAGGTCGGCGCCGTCGCCGACACGATCCGGACGACTGCGGATCGCCTCGAGCCGATGCCGAGCCTGCACGCCAAGGGCGGCCTCGGAAGCGTCGGAGGCGACGACGGTGCGCTGCTCGAGCGCAGCGGCATCGCCGGGCGGTCGAACCCGTTGGCGGCCCCGCTCCAGTGGCGGATGCTCGACGACCGGGCCGAGGGCTGGGCGACCTACTCCCCCGCCTACGAGGGACCGGCCGGTCACGTCCACGGCGGTTTCGTCGCGGCCGCGTTCGACGACCTGC
>JAWOIO010000190.1:0-3395 GCA_046484625.1 Acidimicrobiia bacterium | reverse complement strand
CAAAGTGTACGACGCGGCTGGCGCTGATGAACTGGTCTTCCTCGACATCACCGCTACGCACGAAAAGCGCAAAACGGTCATCGAATTGGCGCGTGCCGTCGCCAAGCAATTGTTCATCCCCTTCCTCCCTGGATCTCGTCGAGGAAGAAGTACAGACGCCCTGGCGCCGGGTGTCTGGTCCTGAACTGCTCGACGAGCCGGTCGAGCGTTTCGTAGGACATCGCCCGCACGAGGCGGGGATCCTCGAAGTTCACGAAGGCACAGCGCGCCGGGTCGAGCCGGTAGCGGGCAATGAGCTGTTGCAGCAGGGTCGATTTGCCACACCGGCGGACCCCTTGGACGACCAGACAGAGGGAGGGTCTCAGCTCGGCGGGCAGGTCGACGTCACGGCGCACCGACTCCGGGACTGAGCCGTCCCAGAAACTCCATGCCCGCGCGATCTCGAGGACGTCGAGGTCGACCATGGTGTCGATTGTACTCGACAGGGCCGCAACTGTCGACCGCGCTCGACAACTTGAGGATTGCGTTCGAAGTCGCCGCTTGATCGTCGGGCGCGACCCTGCCGGCTGACCGCGGCTGCCGTCTGATGCCGAGGCCAGAGGAACGCGGGTGAGCTCGACAATGGTCCGCACTGGGGCAGAAGCCATCCCTTGGACGAAATCCTAAGAAACTTCAAGCCTGGCACCGTTTTTGGCAGCTGCCGAGACCGCGGAGAAGATCATGACGACGGCTGAGCCACGCGACCAAATGTGGAAGGACAATGCAACGGGTGGCACCCTTCGGTGCAGCCCGGACTGAGCGAGAAGATCGGAAGATGACACGCTGTTGGGCCCGGCATCCGCCCGCCCGGAGGAGTACGACGTGGCGACGTTACGGTGCACGCAGAAGCTCTTGAAGAGGCTCGGCATCACGAGACCTGGAGAGCCCGAGCCAGTGCTCAATGCGCTCGGCGACTGGTATGCGAACATCTTCTTCACGCCCCAGGGTCATTACCTGATGTTGCTCAGCGAGCACGCCCGGCTCCCGCTGATGATGTCCGCGCGGGACCTGCGTAGCCTCCCCGGACGCTTCCTCGCGCAGCTCGAGGAGCTGCTGCGCGTCATCGACGTGCCGCAGCATCAGATCGACCGCGAGCTGCACTCGATGCAGCCGCTCGCATTCGGGAGAACGGCCGACAGGTCCCTGCTCGGAACCCTGAACGACAACGTGCTCCTGGCGCGGCACGCGCTCGACGCCGGCGACCGCAGCACGAGCGAGATCTCGCGCTGGCTTGCCGAGGCTCCGTGCCTCGTGCTCGACGGTGCGTTTCCGATCGAGAAGGCCCGGGCGCTCCTCGCGAACCCGCGCGGTTTCTCCGTTCTGGATGGACGTAGGAGGTAGCGTTGCCTTGAAGATTCTTGAGATCTTCTCGGCCGGTCCGTGTGGCTCGGCGAAGCTGCGCACCCGCACCGGACAGACCCCTGGACGAGATCCTAAGAAACTTCAAGCCTGGCACCGCTGTTACGCACTCGGTTCGCGGAATGTCGCAATGCAAAGGGTGGCACCGTTCCGAACCTTAGCCTCGATCAGTATCGTGGCTACTCCGACGGGGGCCACCGTGTGTCAGTCGTGCCGATCGATCTCGAAGGTGAAGCAATGGCGACCGCTCGGGTGCCGCCAGAAATCGTCGCCGCGACGAAAGGGGCGGGAGCGCGTACGGCGGTCGGTGCTCGCGGTCGCGAAGGTGGCACACAGCTCGTAGGTCGCGAGGTGCTCCGAAGCGTCGAGCACCCGGTAGTCGTATCGCGAGCCGCTCTCGGGGTCCGTCAGAACGGTCGCCGTGCCGGGGTGGTTTCCGAGGCTTTCGAGATCGTCGGGCAGCCTGCCGTACTCCCGTTGGTACCGCTCGACCGCCGACACCAGACCGCGCAGGTCTGAGACCCGCTGGTCGTCGAGTCGCTGCGCTCGCCTGGCGGCCGGCGTACCGGCCACGAAGATGCCCGCCACGACGGCACCGACCACCACGACGCTCGCGGCAACGACGAGGAGCCTCGATCCACTCATGACTCGTCTCTCGCGAGATCGCGGAGGTAGTAGCCGAAGATCGACCCCGCGATGAGTGCCACGACCACCACCTTCAGCAGGAAACGGGTGCTCAGCTCGCCCTCCAGAAGGTAGCGAACGAGCGTTACCGCGTCACCGATGACGAAGCCGGCGGCCACGAACATCGCGAGGTAGGTCAGCCAGCGCCGCACCTTCGACAGGCGCTTCGTCGGGTCACCGGCGAGTGCGCGCTCCTGGCGGAACGACAGCACGACAAACACCGGGAAGGCGACCACGAGGTAGGCGATGTTCCACGTCAGTTCGCGACCGTAGCGGTCAATGGCCGGGTCTGGGAAAGCGACCTCGATGAGCTCGAAGAGCACGGCGCCCAAGTTGTAGGCAGCAAGGCCGAGAGCGGTGAACAGCGTCAGGTAGATGAACGCGTCGCGAGGGGAGATGTCCGCCTCCGGACGGGGTACCGGGATCGGGAACTCGATCTCGGCGTACGCTCCGAGCGCTCTCTCGATCTGGTCCGCAGGCCAGCCGGCCCGCTCCAGTGCGACCGTGATGTCCGGGCGCGTTGCACCGGCGACGAGGGCCTCGCGGACGAAGGTGTCGAGAGCAGCGGAATGGCGGGCCATGTCTCACCTCCACGTCGCCGGCTGCGGCTATTGCGAGCTCGCCGAGCCTTCGAACGGGATCATACACACGTGGGGGGAGCCGATGCACAACCGGTCGCGGGATCCGCGAGAATCACGAGACCGCCACGCCCAACCACGAGCGGCCCGCCGAGTATCCACAATGACAGAAGGACGAACCCGGCACTGATGTGGGCGACTTGGAGACACTCGATCAGCAGCTCGCGAAAGGCGGAAGCGGGAAGCCGGCAGTATCGAACAGCGAAGGCGGAACGGCGTGCCTGGCACCTTTACTCGGCGAGCTGGCGAATCTTGACGATGGTGTCCTTGGGCTCGATGTCGAGGTAGGTCTCAGCGAGCCCGCCGTAATGGGCGAGCGTCGGGTCGTGCGCCGCGAGGAACCCGAAGTTCCGGGTTTCATCCGTGCCAGGTCCGTCCATCTGTCATTGTGGTAGGCTGAGCTTCAGGAGCTGCAGATGCCACGGATGCCGCGGCTATTCGTTGAAGGTGGGGTGTACCACGTGTACAACCGCACTGCGCGCGGGGAGCGGTTGTTCGAGGACGAGCGGGAGGCGCGGCGATTCCTGCGGCTGGTTGGAGAGGTGAAGGAGCGGGACGGGCTGGTGGTCCTCGCGTGGGCGCTCCTGAGCAACCACTATCACCTCGCGGTGCGCAGCGGACCGGTGCCGCTGTCGCGCTCGCTGCGGAGCATTCAGGGGCGCTTCAGCCAGGCCT
>JAWOIO010000181.1:0-38744 GCA_046484625.1 Acidimicrobiia bacterium | reverse complement strand
GCCGATCCCGACGGTGGCGACGCGGTCGCGCTCGTCGCACGGGGCGGTGGCGCCAAGCTGCAGAACCTGGCCGAGCGACCGCACGCGACGATCGTGTTCCGTGCCGGGTGGGAGTGGGTGTCGGTCGAAGGGCCCACCCGCATCGTCGGTCCCGACGACGTCGACGCCGAGTCGTTCCGGCTGCTGCTGCGGGAGGTCTTCACCGCGGCCGGCGGGACCCACGACGACTGGGACACCTACGACCGGGTGATGCGCGAGGACGGCCGGGTCGCGGTCTTCGTGACCCCGGAACGGATCACCTCGAACTAGGCGTTGGGCGGCGCGCTCTGCATCTGCTCGATCATCGCCTTCATCGCGGCGTGCACCGCGTTGATCGCCTGGAGCGGGCGGATCATCACCTTGAACTCGACGATCTTGCCGTCGTCGTCGCAGGTGATGATGTCGACGCCGTTGAGGTACTTGCCGTCGACCTCGGACTCGAACTCGAGCACCGCCCGGTGCCCGCCCATCACCTCGGCGACGTAGCGGAACTTCGGCCCGACGCCGTCGCTCCCGCCCTGGGTGTCGGGCGTCCCCAGCTTCTCCGGGTCGCCGTCGCCGCCGAGCGTCGCGCCTGCGGCCTGGAGGTACATCTTCGTGAGCTCCTTGCCCCGTTGGGGCGAGAACACGATCGGGGAGAGGAACACGACGTCGTCGTGGAGGAGCTCGTCGAGCCCACCGGGGAGGTTCCCCCGGAGGAACTGGTGCCAGCGTTCGATGGTCGTCTCGATCACGGGTGCTCCTCGTCCGGTTGTCCCTCGGTCTGTCGGTCCGTCGGTCTGTCGGTCTGTCGGTCTGTCGGTTTCCTACCGCTTCCGGCGCCGGTACCGCACCGCGGCGATCGCACCGGCGATGACCGCGCCGGTGACCACGACGACCACGCCGCTGCGCAGGATGATCTTCGTCCGGTTGGAGCCCGTGTCGTCCTCGAGGGCGTCGACCTCGTCGAGCGCGATCTCGTGGCGGGCACCGTCGGTGTCGGCGAGCGAGAGCACGCCGTCGGAGAACGCCGGGTCCCGGCTCAGCGACTCGAGGTTCTTGGCGTGGAGGTCGGAGCCGAGCCCTTCGGGCACCTCGCCGAGATGCACCTCGTCGAGATGCACCTCGTCGAGGTCGTCGTCGCGGGCGTCGCCGGGAGCGGTCATCGGAGGACGAGGCTACCGGTGCGCGGATGCAGCGGCACGTGCGAGCTCAGCGAACCACGACGAGCTCAGCGCACCAGGACGAGCTCAGCGCACCAGGAAGAAGAAGGGCGTGATGTCTTCGGCCCATCGGCTCACGACGTCGTCGAAGATCTCGGTCACGAGCGGCCAGTCGGTATGCGCGCGGTAGCGAGCGGAGTGGTCGACGAGCACCACGTACCCGGGAGCCGGTGCCCACGAGAGGTCGCGGAGCGCGTCGGCCAATGCGTCCCAGTTGTGCCCGAACCACTTCGGGAACCCGCACCCCTCCGCCATGGCGGCGAGGAACGAGCGCTTGTCGACGACCACGCTGCCGTCGACGTGGAACATCGTCCACCCGCGGGCGCGCACTCGCTCGGCTGCGTCGGACGGGTCGATCGGGTCGTCGAGCACGTGGACGCCGGGGACGACCTCCCCGTGGAGCACGTCGTCGAGCGTCACCGCCGAGTCCTCATTGGTCGACGATCTCCCGGAACGAGTCGTAGTGGTCGGCCGTGTAGTAGTGGTCGCCGTCGGCACCGGCCACGATGCGGCGCGCCCCGCGATCGGGCGAGCCGGGGGTCTCGACCGTGTACTCCCGGTAGTACCCGTTCGTGCGGGCCGGCAGGATCCCCTCCCGGTTCCCGAAGATCCCGTCGTCCTGTCGGTACGGGTACGGGCCGCCGTCCTCGATCAGGCGCAGCGTGTCGAGTGCCTCGTCGGGAAGGTCGCCGATCGAGATGGTGGGCAGGTCGCTCGCTCGCGTTGGCGATGCCGACGGCGTGGCGTCCGACGAGTCCGACGGAGCCACCGTGGTCGTCGCGTAGCGACTCGCGCGGGTGGTGGTCGTGGTGCCCGTACGGCTCGAGGCGCCGTCGTCGGAGCTCTGGACGAGCTCGATGACCCCGAAGACGATCACGGCCGCGACCGCGATCATCGAGAAGATGCGGCGCAGGTTCCTCGACGACACCTCAGGTCCCGCCGATCTCAGACCTCGCCGAGCACGGCGACGGTGCGCCCGATGGTCTCCCGGTTCGCCATCGCCTCGAGCGCGGTGGGGAGGTCCTCGAAGCCGACCGTCTTCCCGACGACCGCGCGCACCCGGCCGGCCTGCACCATGTCCACGACCTCGCGCATGATCTGCGCGCCGAGGTCGTTCGAGGGAAGGTTCCAACCCAGCGCCTGCTTCATCATCGTGGCGCGCTCGGCGTCGGCGTAGGAGAGCAGGACCCCGCAGAGCTTGAAGTTCCCGGCCGCGATCCGACGGGGGACGATCAGCTTCTCGTCGGCGAACGACTTGTCGGACGCGAAGCCCATCATCACGTAGCGCCCGTTGTACGCGAGGCAGTTCATCGAGTCGGCCATCACCGCTTCGCCGACGTTGTCGAACACGACATCGACGCCCCGGTTCTCCGTCGCCTCCATCACGACCGGCGCGAACTCGGCGGTGCGGTAGTTGACGACGGTGTGGGCGCCGAGCTCCCGGCACAGCTCGACCTTCTCGTCGGAGCCCGCGGTGGCGATCACGCGCGCGCCGGCGTCGACCGCGAGCTGGAGGGCGGCGGATCCGGCCCCGCCGGCGGCGGCGTGGATGAGGACGGTCTCGTCGTCGTGGAGCTCGGCCCGGTCGAACAGCCCCAGCCAGGCGAGGTGGAACGGGAAGAACAGTGCGGCGGCGTCGGGGAGCGGCACCGACTCGGGCATCTCGAAGGCGGAGATCGACGGGCAGATCGAGTACTCCGCGAACCCGCCGTTCGCCATGCGGGTGATCGCGACGACCCGCTTCCCCTCGAGCTCCTCGGCACCGGGACCGCAGGCGTCGACGATGCCCATGACCTCCATGCCGGGGGAGTACGGCAGGTCGGGACGGACCATCATGTTGAGCCCGTTGACGCGCTCGAGGTCGTTGAGGTTGAGCGGGATGCCGAGCGCGCGCACGCGCACCTCGCCCTCACCGGGCTCGGGGATCTCGACCTCGTCGAGCTGGAGCACCTCGGTCGGCCGCGGCCCGTACTCGTGGGTGCGCCACGCGCGCATCGTCGGGCTCATGCGTCGTCGACCCCCGCGCCGCCCGCTCCGAGGTCGCCTTCGGGCGCCAGGTCGAAGTGGTCGATGTAGCGGGAGAACTCCCGCCGCACCGTGGCCGGGTCCACGCCGAACTCCTCCGGCGCGTAGCGGTGGATGCCGTCCTTCCCCTTCGGATGGTCCGCGATGTACGCGCGCATCGCCGCGGCGCCGTCGTCGCTCATGGGGAGCCCGAGCGCGTCGTAGATCCGCTCGATCTCGGCGAACTGATCGGCCACGAAGTCGGTGAAGCGCATGTCGTAGAACACCGCGTCCGGGTAGTCCCTGGCCGCGCGCACGTCGATCGCCCGCTCCAGCACCATCCGAAGCCGCGCCGTCCAGTCGCGGGCGACCTCGTGTGGGTCGACCGACTCGCTGCCGGCCGAGCGCACCAGCGACGTGAGGCTCGCGTACGACGTCATCGACTTGACCGGATCGCGGTGGGTGAACACGATGCGCGCGTCGGGGTAGGTCGCGAGCAGCTGGTCGAGCCCCCACATGTGGGCACCGGTCTTGAGCACCCACCGGTCGCGCATGTTGCGCCATCCGAGGTGCTGGAGCTGACGGCGGTGGAACTCGTACACCGGCGCCCAGTCGGCCTCGGTGTCGACCCAGTCCTCGTAGCTGGGGACGTTGAACTGGTTGTGGAAGAGCGCGGTGCACATCGACTCACCCATCATCACGACGCACTCCTGGGAGAGCCGGGCTCCCATCGGGTGCATCGCCTTGAACAGCATCGACCGTTCGTCGCCCACCGGGATCGTCGCCTGGCACATCTCGATGCGGGGGTCGTCGGCCGCGGTGGCGGCGTCGGGCGGTGGCGACGGGAACATCAGCTCCCAGGTGAGCGGGGCGCGGTTGGCAGGGTCCTGGTTGAGGATGTCGTGGAGGATCGTCGTGCCCGTGCGGGGGAGGCCGATGATGAACACCGGCTTCACGATCTCGACGTCGGCGATGCCTTCGAAGCGGGCGCGGTCGGCGACGTAGTGCAACCGGTTGACGATGTGCAGGAGCACGCGCTCGGTCGCGATGAGGTGCCCGATGTCGTTGAGCGCGGCCTCGGCGTTCAGCGAGTCGACGAACCGGTGCAGTCCGTCGGTGAACTGGCCCGCACCCGACGCGTCGTCCCCGAGGTCGGTCAGCCCACCCGCGCGCTCGTGCGCGGTCGCGAGGAGCACGTCGACGTCCAGGCGCGGGGGCATCGTCTGGAGGCTATCGGGGCGGGCCGGGGGTCACGCGGGCGCCGGAGGTGCGACCTCGGCGGGAGCCGTCGGCCCCTCGGACTTGTCGGACATCGGCGGAAGAGTAGCCACCGACGGGCTCACGCGAACCGGGTGAACCCCTGGGTGATGAAGTCGTCGTCGAAGGCGAACGCCCGGCCCACACCGAGCGCACGCATCAGCTCGAAGGACGTCCAGTCGACGAGGCTCACATCCCTCCGGTCGCCGGCCAGCAGCGCGCTGACCGCCCGGGAGTGGAGCTGCTGGTCGACCCAGTGGAGGCTCAGCACGGGAAGGAGGCCGTCGTGCAGCGCCCGGACCGCGCGCATCCCCAGGCGCCGCTGCACGAGCGCGCTCGCCTCGATGACCACCGACCCGTGGGTCACGCCCTCGATGCTGCCGGCGGTGGTCCCGTCGAGGAGCCGCCCCCACGTCGCGGCGGCTGCGGCGTGGTGCTCGTCGTCGGCATCGAGCGCGGCGTACAGCGCGGAGGTGTCGACGAAGACCGCCTCGCTCACGACGAGAAGGCGTCGTCGAGCGCCTCGTCGTGATGCTCGCTCGTCGTCTTCACGCCGGAGCGGAACGATCCGACCACGCTGCGAGCGCGTTCGGCCCGAGCTGCCCGCGCGTCGGCGTCGAGCAACGTGTCGAGGGCGTCGCGGAGCAGCGCCGCCTGGGAGCGCTCACGGAGTGCCGAGAGGCGACGCAGCGCCTCGGCCTGCTCGTCCGTCATCGAGATCTGCGTGCGTCGCATCGCGACATGATACCACTCGATGCCATCATGACATCACTCGCTCCGGTCCTGGAGCTCAGCGGCGTCGCACGTCGGCCTCGAGGTGCGCGGGGACCTGGCCCATCTTCCCGTCCTGGAAGTCGCGGATCGCCTGACGGATCTCGTCCTCGGTGTTCATGACGAACGGCCCGTAGTGCGCGACCGGCTCGCGGATCGGCTGCCCGCCGAGCATCAGCACCTCGAGGGGCTCCGACGCGTCCTCGGCCGCCCGCACGACGAGGAAGTCGCCGTCGCCGAGCTTCGCGAGCTGGTGCGCGCCCACCGTCTCGCCCGACCCTGATCCGGCCGTGCCCGATCCGGAGAGCACGTAGGCCATCGCCGAGTACGTCGGGTCCCACGGCACGCGCAGCTCGGCGCCGGGTGCGAGCGAGGCGTGGGCCAGCGTGATCGGAGTGTGGGTGTCGCCCGGGCCGCGGTGCTCGCCCATGCTTCCGGCGATGAGGCGGATCAGGCCGCGGCCGTCGTCGGTGGCGAGCAGCGTGAGGTCGCGCGCGGCGATGCCCTGGTAGCGCGGTGGTGTCATCTTCTGTGCCGCGGGGAGGTTCACCCACAGCTGGATCCCGTGCGAGTACCCGCCGGACTCGAACACGCGCATGCTCGGCAGCTCGTCGTGCAGCAGGCCGCTCCCCGCGGTCATCCACTGGGTGTCGCCCTCGCCGATCGTGCCGCCACCGCCCGCGGTGTCGGTGTGCTCGATCTCGCCGTCGAGGACGTAGGTGACCGTCTCGAACCCCCGGTGCGGGTGCCACGGCGCGCCCTTCGCGGATCCGGGGCCCCACGTGATCGGGCCCATCTCGTCGAGGAGCAGGAACGGGTCGATGTCGGTGAACCTCAGGCCGGCGAAGCCGCGCCACACAGGGAAGCCGGCCCCTTCGGTCGCGCGGATCGCGCGGGTGACCGAGGTGACCGGGCGCTCGGACCCCGCGACGGGCCCGACCGGTGTGAGCAGGCTCGGGTCGTCGACGGTGATGGCGGGCATGTCGGCTCCTGACGGTGGTCTCGCCGTCAACCGACCGCGTGGCCCAACCATTCCGGCCTGCGGCGACGGGGCGCATCGTGACGCTTCGGCGCGGGCGAGCACGCTCCCGGTCGCCAGGGAGCGCGGCGAAGCCGGGGAGTCGCCCTAGAACGCCCCGAGGATGTCGACGACGAACACGAGCGTGTCGGTGCCCGAGATCCCCGCGTCGGGCTGCCCGGCCTCTCCGTAGCCCTTGTCGGGCGGGATGACGAGCAGGAGCTGGGACCCGACGGTCTGGCCGACGAGGCCCTCGTCCCACCCGGCGATCACCTGGCCGGCACCGATGGCGAAGTCGATCGGCGTCCCGCCGTCCCACGAGGAGTCGAACTGCTCGTTGCTCGCGTAGACGACGCCCGTGTAGTGGACCGTGACGGTCTGGCCGGCGGTGACGACGGCGCCCGTACCCTTGACGAGCGGCTGCACGACGAGCGTGGAGGACGGGTCGCGGTCGGGGATCGTGATCGTGGGCTTGCCGTCGGCGTCGAGATCGACGGTCGGCAGTCCGGCTGCGGGGCTCACGGCCTCACCCTCGGCGCGCTCGAGCGGCGTGTAGATGCCCCGAACGTCGATCGCGAACAGGAGGGTGTCGCTCTTCTTCGTGCCCTCGAGTCCTTCCGTGAGGCCGTCCTTGGGGGCGAACGCGACCAGCACCCGGCTCCCCACGGACGTCCCGGCGAGCCCCTTCACGAGCCCTTTGGGAACCTGGGTCTTGTTGAGCTGCACGCTCGCCGGCGTGTCGCCGTAGGAGGACTGGAGCTCCTTCTTGGTGCGGGTGTTCACCGCGACGAAGTCGAAGACGATCCGGGCCCCCTTGGCAACGGTCTCTCCGGTTCCCTCGGTCACCTCGCGGCTCGCGGTCTTCTTGACCGACAGTCCCTTGGTGAACTCGAGCGTGGGCTTCTCGCCCTCGGCACCGGAGACGGTGACCGTGTCGAGCGAGCCGCTCGCGGCCGACGCCGGCGCGACGAGCGCGGTGAGACCGGCCATGGCGATCACGAGCACGAGGACAGCACAACGACGCACGAGCAGCCTTTCGAGGGGGGACGACCCAGGGTACCGGCCGTCCGGCGGGACCAGGGGTCGGCTCGGGAAGGCCCGCTCAGGGAGGGCTCAGATGCGGCTCAGCCGACCCGGTCGTACGAGTCGAGCTTCGGGGCGGCCATCTCCTCGCGGAACCGGTCGAAGGTCCACGGCCACGTGGCCGGGATCCCGCGGTCGTCGAGGTACCACGAGCGACACCCCGTCACCCACACCGTCTTCTTCGCGGCCTCGACGCGCTCGGCCTCGAACGCCTCCATCGTCTCGCTGGTCGCGCTGATCTCACGGCACGCGCCGGACCGCACCTGCTCCACCAGTTGGAGGATGTAGGCGAACTGCAGCTCGGCCACCTCGATGAGCGAGAAGTTGCCGACGGGACCGTTTGGTCCGTTGAGCATGAAGAGGTTCGGGAACTCGGGGATCGAGATCGAGAGGTACGCCCCCGGCCGATCGGCCCACACGTCGGAGAGCTTCACGCCGTTGCGGCCGACGACGTCCATCGGTCGGAGGAACGCGTCGGCCTTGAACCCGGTCGCGAGCACCAGCACGTCGAGCTCGTGGAGTCGTCCGTCCTTCGTGCGGACGCCGCCCGGCTCGATCCGCTCGATGCCGGAGGTGACGAGCTCGGCGTTCGGGTGCTGGATGGCCTCGTAGAAGTCGGGCGACACGACGAGTCGCTTGCACGCGGCGCGGTAGTCGGGCCGGAGCAGCTCCCGGAGCTCGGGGTCGCGGACATTGGTCTCGAGGTTCGTGAGGCACGCGTCCTCGAGCATCTTCATGTGCGGTGACTCCGCATCGACGACCGCGTTGGCGAAGCCCTCCGCGAACAGCGTCGAGATCGCATCGTGGAGCTCGCGCAGCTGGTCGGGGTGGGAGCGGAACTCCTCCTTCACCTCGTCGGGGTAGGGCGGGTTCTCCTGGGGCATGATCCATTGCGCCGTCCGCTGGAACAGCGAGTAGTGCGACACCTGATCGATGACTGCCGTGGTGATCTGCACCGCGGTGGAGCCGGTCCCGATCACGCCGACGCGCCGGCCGTCGAGCGACACGTCGTGGTCCCATCGCGCGCTGTGGAACATCGGGCCGGCGAACGAGTCGCGTCCCTCGATCTCGGGGATGTTCGGGTGGTGGAGGACGCCGGTGGCCGCGATCACGAAGTCGACGACGTCCTGACGCCCGGTCGACGTCTCGAGGTGCCAGCGCCCGTCGACGAACGTGCACGACGTGACCTCTTCGCCGAAGCGGATGCTGGGGACGACGTCGAACTCGCGGGCAACCCGCTCGAAGTACTCCTCGATCTCGGCGCCGGGGGAGTACAGGTGCGTCCAGTCGGGGTTCAGCGCGAACGAGTAGCTGTACAGGTGGGAGGGGACGTCGCAGGCCAGGCCGGGGTAGGTGTTCTCCCGCCAGGTCCCGCCGACTCGATCGCCCTTCTCGTAGACCGTGAAGTCGTCGAAGCCGGCCTCGCGCAGCTGGATGGCGCTGAGGATGCCCGCCATCCCGGCGCCGATGATCGCGAACCGCAAGTCGTCTGCCATGGCGTCAGTCTGTCGCGATGCGGTGGTCGGGTGCCGGGGCGACCGTCACCCGGCTGAGCGTCGTGAACGAGCAGCAATAGAGGTCCCGGCCGAACCCGGGGGCCGGGAACAGCACCGACTGGACCGGGCTGCCCGTGTCGGCCCGGGCCCGCTCCTCGCCCGTCTCGACGTCGAGGACCACGACCTGGTCCATCATCCGCTCGGCATCGTGGTCGTTCGTGACGAGCTCGCCCGTGTCGGGGAAGAGGATGGGATGGCAGGCGTGGTCCTGCTCCCGGCGCCACCGGGGGGAGGTCGCACCGGCGTCGTCGAAGTCGAAGGCCGCGAGCACCCGATTCGCGCTGTCGTAGCCGACCGCGATCTGCCGCCCGGCGTCGATCGCGGGCGGGTTCGCGACCACGCCGAACGGGCGCCCGCAGATCTCGGTGAGGCCGACCGCACCGCTCGCCAGATCGACGCGCACCAGGTGCAGCGGTGCGGGCGAGATGCCCCGGCCCCGGAACGTCCCGGCGTAGCCCTCGCTGCCGGCCCCGTTGTCGAGGAACCATGCCGCACCGGCATCGAGCACGGCGTCCCAGCCGTAGGTCTGGCCGTCGAGGGTGCGGTAGCGGGGCTGGAAGTCGGCGTCGAGCGCGAGGCGGGTTCCGTCCCAGCGGATGCGCAGCAGGTGATCGACGCCGACGACGTAGATGTCGGCGTCGTCGGCGGAGATGCGCGCCACCGACGGTTCGGGGAGCTCGAGTCGCGCCACGATCTCGAGGCGGTCGGGCTCGAGCACGAGGAGCTCGGCGGGAGGGATGTCGCCGCGCGTCTCGGTCGTCTCCCCGGGGAGCAGTCCGCCGAAGTCCTTCGTCGCGAGGTGACCGTCCGGCAGCACCACGAAGCTGTTGTACGGGGCCGCACGCGGGAGCTCGGTCGTCGCAAGGCGCGTGCAGTCGGCCGCGAGCCGGTGGGCGTGCCGGCCGAACACGACGTGGAGCGACCCGTTCGCGTGTGCCGCGATGCCGCCGGGCCACGTGCGGCCGCCGGGGAGGTCCTCGGACCGCTCGAGCACCTCGAGGGTCTCGGGGTGGAACCGCTCGACCCACGAGACCGCGTCGTCACCCGCGGTGTGGCAGAGCAGGTAGGCCTCGCCGGGATCGCGCAGCACCACCATCGTCGACGCCATCGCATCGCGCGACACGACGTCGAGCCGCTCGCCCGGCGCGATCGCGAGCCCGGTCCCGGTCGCGGGTCGCTGGCGTCGCGCCGGCCCGCCGTCCTCACCGGGCCAGCGGCTCGGCCAGTACCCCTCGTTCACACCGGGGCCTCGAGCTCGAGCCGGGGCGAACGTGTGGGAGGTTGGTGGTCCCACAGGTCGGCGAGCAGGTCGGCCCGCATCGATGCCGCCGCGGGGTCGTCCCAGCGGTTGTGCTGCTGGAGCGGGTCGTCGGCGAGGTCGTACAGCTCGCCCTCGGACCCGTCGTGCACCGAACCGGGCCCGTAGGCGGTGCACACCCATCCGTCGCGCGTGACGGTTCGCGCATGGACGGCGACACCGAACAGCTCGCTGTCCCACTGGGTGAGCACCCGCTCGAAGCCGCGGGTGTCGGCATCGGCGTCGTCGACCGGGAGCCGGTTGCCCTGCATCCAGTCGCTTGCGTCGAGGCCGGCGATCCCACAGAAGGTGGGTGCGAGGTCGACCAGGCCGACGGGCCGGTGCACGACCGCCGGCGTGATCGCCGCCGATGGTGCCGGGCGCCAGACCAGGGGGAGCCGCATCAGGGCGTCGACGTGGTACGGGCCCTTGAACAGCAAGCCGTGGTCGCCCTGGAGCTCGCCGTGGTCGGTCGTGAAGATGATGTCGACGTCGTCGGTCCACCCGCGTCGCTCGATCGCGTCGAGCACGCGGCCGAGCGCCTCGTCGATCAGCTCGCACTCGACCGCGTTGCGCGCGTTGATCTCGCGCACCTGGTCGTCGGTCAGCGTCGCGGGGACCCAGTCGCGCGGTGCCTCGTAGTTCGAGACGAGGTCGCCGTCGTACCAGAGCCGCCAGTGACGCGGCTTGTCGTCGAGGTTCCGCTCGCGTTCGGCGCGATCGGTGGGGTACCCGGCCGGGAGCGGCACCTCGCGCCAGTCGATGCGGGACATCTCCGAGGCGGGCGGATCCCAGGGGTGGTGGGGGTCGGGAAAGCTCATCCACGCGAACCAGTCGTCGTCCGCGCCGACCGAGTCGAGCCAGGTGATCGTGCGATCGGCCACCCAGTCGGTGTGGTACCACTCGCGTGGGATCTGGTTGTGATGGGCCTGGGGGGCGTCGGTGTCGCCACCACCCGCGGCGTTCACGTTCACCGACGCGTCGAGCGTCGCGTAGTACATCCCGACGGCTTCGGGGTGGTGCTCCCGGAGCCATCGCGCGTAGTGGTGCATGCCGGCCGCGCCGTGGGTGGCGAACTCGAGGTGCTCGAACCCGCGGTGCGGGCCGGTCGTCCCGTCGGACCACGGCTGGTCGGTGGTCTCGACGCCCTCGATGGCGAGCATGTTCTCGGTGAACCGGCCGAACGGGTCGAGGTACGGCTCGAAGTGCGCCTTGCCGATCAGCGCGGTCCGGTATCCGGCCCGCTGGAGCACGGCCGCCACCGACGGTGCGTCGACCGGGAGCGGGACGCCGTTCATCCACACCCCGTGCGTGGCGGGGTGCTGGCCGGTGAGCATGGTGGAGCGCGACGGCATGCAGACCACCGACTGCGGCACGGCTCGCTCGTAGCGGATCCCCTGCGCGGCGAGTCCGTCGACCACGGGCGTGCGCGCGAGGGTCCCGCCGTTGCACCCGAGGGTGTCGTAGCGCTGCTGGTCGGTCGTGACGAACAGGATCTTGCGACCCATCAGGCGACCTCCGCCGACACGTCCGGTCCGGTCTCGAGGATGCGACGCAGCTCGGCGAGTGCACCTCCGGTGGCACCGCCGATGATCAGCGCCATCGCGTCGGGCTCGGCGTCGGTCGAGTACGACACGAGGCTGGTGTCGTCGCCGAGGTCGAAGACGTCGATGACCCCGAGGTGCTGTTGCACGATCGGCGAGGTGAGGCGGTACTGGAACCGGCGCAGGATCGGGTCGATCGTGAGGATCTCCTCCGGCATCTCGATGCCGGTCGCCGTCGTGATCGTGCGCGTCGAGCCGTCGACGGTCGAGGCGACCATCCCCGGGAACCACTCGTGCAGCCGGGAGGGCTCGCCGACCAGCGCCCAGACGTCGTCGGCCGATCGGGCGATGCGGGTCTCTCGTCGGACGGTTGCCATCAGGCTCCGCCGTCGCCTGGGTGGGCAGCGGCGCCCTTGCAGCGGGTGTGCACGTGGGTCATCGTGCCCGTGGCGGCCGAGAAGACGAGCGAGCCGGGATCCGTGGCCGTGACCGGCTCGTCGCAGACCGAGCATTGCCCGATCGGCGGCTCACCACTCTTCTGGGACTGCTCCTGGGCCATCTCCGACTCCACGCTCGGGGCTACGAGTGTCGCGCAGGCGCACCCTTCGGTACCCTGCCCCGACGACGAAGGGGAGTGCGATGGACCTGCTGGTGAAGCGGGACGACCTCCGGACCACACGGTTCGTGGACGAGCCCGCCCCCGAGCCGGGGTCCGGTGAGGCAAGGCTCGTCGTCGAGCGTTTCGCTCTCACCGCCAACAACATCACCTACGCCGTCTTCGGCGACCTGATGGGGTACTGGCAGTTCTTCCCGACCGAGCCCGGGTGGGGCCGGATCCCCGTCTGGGGCTTCGCGACCGTCGACGCGTCGACCGTCGCCACGCTGCCCGTCGGCGAACGGTTCTACGGGTACTTCCCGATGGCGAGCCACCTCGTCGTGACGCCGGACCGGATCGGTCCGAGCGGGTTCGTCGACGCGGCACCGCACCGCGCGGGTCTGCCGCCCGTGTACAACCACTACACGCCGGTCGGCCGCGAGACCACGCCGGACGACGATGCGTTCGCGGCGCTCTTCCGTCCGCTCTTCACGACGTCGTTCCTGATCGACGACTGGCTCGACGAGCAGTCGTTCTTCGGGGCGACCCAGGTCGTGATCGGGAGCGCGTCGAGCAAGACCGCGCTGGGGCTCGCGCAGGTCCTGTCCGACCGGCGCGACTGCCGGGTTGTCGGGCTCACGTCGCCGGCGAACGCCGAGTTCGTGGAGCGCGTCGGCTACTACGACGCGGTCGTGGCGTACGGCGCGCTCGCCGGCGAGCCGAGCGACGTCCCGACCGTCTTCGTCGACATGGCAGGCGACGCCGTCGTGCTGGCCGAGGTCCACGAGCACTACGCCGATCGCCTGGCCCACAGCTGCCGCGTGGGGGCGACGCACTGGGAGGAGGTCGCGTTCGATGTGACCGTCCCCGGGCCCGAGCCCGTGATGTTCTTCGCGCCCGATCGCGTCGAGCAGCGACGCAAGGACTGGGGTCCCGGAGGTCTCGAAGATCGCGTGGGCGCCGCGATGGCCGAGTTCATCGAGAGCGCCCGCGGCTGGATGACGATCACCGAGGGCCACGGCGAGGCGGCCGTGGGTGCTGCCTACCTCGATGTGCTCGAGGGCCGCGCTCGTCCCGACGAGGGCATCATCCTCTCTCTGTGACCCGGTCGTTGTGACCCCGTCTGGCATCATCACGACGTGACGGACGCGCCGTGGCAGGGGGATGCCTGTTCGCTCGTCGACGCGTTCCGGGCCAAGGAGCGGTCGCCGGTCGAGGAGCTCGACGCGTCGCTCGCCGCCATCGAGGCGAGCGATCTCAACGCCTTCTCCTTCCTCGATCCCGATCGAGCGCGCGACGCAGCCCGCGCGGCGGACGTGTCGAAGCCGTTCGGCGGGATCCCCACGGGCATCAAGGAGCTCGACCGGGTCGAGGGATGGCCCGACACCGAGGCGTCGCTCGTGTTCAAGGACCGCGTGGCACGGCACACGAGCATGTTCGTCGATCGGCTTCTCGAGGGAGGCGGCGCGGTCCCGATCGGGATGACGACCGCGAGCGAGTTCGGCGGGCTGAACGTCAGCGTGAGCCGGCTGAACGGGGTGACGCACAACCCGTGGCGGCGCGGGCGGACGTGCGGAGGATCCTCGGGCGGGTCGGCCGCCGCGGTCGCCGGGGGGTTGGTCAGCCTCGCGACCGGCGGTGACGGGGGTGGCTCGATCCGGATCCCCGCCGCCTACACCGGCCTCGTGGGGATGAAGGGGACGTTCGGTCGGATCCCGCGCAGCCCCCATGCCTACATGCGTCCCAACACCGTCGTGCTCGGCAACGTCGCGCGCTCGGTGCGCGACGCGGCACGCCTCTACGACGTGTGCTCCGGCTACGACGTCGCCGACCCCACGAGCCTGCCGAAGCATCCCGGGTTCGAGGCTGGACTGGGCACCCACGATCTCGCCGGCAAGAAGGTCGCGTTCGTCCCGGAGCTGGGTGGCGTCCCGCTCGATCCCGGCGTCGAGGAACAGCTGCGTGAGGAGCTCGATGCGCTGCTCGCGGCGACCGGGATGGTCGAGGTGGACCTGGAGCTCCGGACGCCGAACATGGCGGCGCAGTGGATGATGGGCAACATGGCGACGTCGCTCGCCGACCTGGGCGATCGGTGGCCGGCGTGCGCGTCCGAGATGACGCCCGACGTCGCGCTCGGCCTCTTCATGGCCCAGTCGCTCTACAACCTGCGCACCGCGGCCGAAGCCGAGCGCCTCCGCGTCGAGATGAACGAGGCGATAGCCGCGGCGTTCGAGGCGGTCGACTTCGTGGTGGCCTCGACCAACCCCGGCCCGGCCTTCGCGGCCGATGCCGAGCAGAGTTCGCGCGAGGAGAGCTTCATCGACTGGGCGAAGTCGAGCCCGGTCGCGTTCGGCGCGTTCCGGGCGTTCCTCTTCGGCACCCGGCTCACGAGTGTCGTGGGCCCGAAGATCCCGACGTCGCTCATCGGGTTCGCCGCGCGCCGCTTCCCCGAGCTCGTGAACATGGGCGGGCTCACCATCGTCTCCAACGTCGTCGGCAACCCGGCCATCTCGATCCCCGCCGGCACGGTCGACGGGCTCCCCGTGGGCATGCAGGTGCTCACCCGACACCACGCCGACGAGCTGCTGTTCGACGTCGCGCTCGCGGTCGAGCGCGCCCGCCCCTGGCCGATGGTCGCTCCGAGCGATCCCTGAGCGTGACGTCGTCGGGCCGTTCCTCGTCCTGATCGTCCCGCTCGCTCAGCACTCGCCCGGGATCGGAGCGAGGGACGCGGGCTGGGGGATCCCGACCTCGGGCGCACTCGCCGTCGGGGCGGCGCCGGTCGGCGGCGGCGTGATCTGCTCGAAGGTCGTGCCGAGGCGCAACTGCACGTCGGCACCGCTGATCGAGTCATCCTCGATGAGCTCGACCGGCCCGATCACGAACGACGCGACGAGCGCGGCCTCGCCGTCGGCGCCGCCCCGGTACCGGACCTCGGTGATCTCGAGTGAGTCGGTCGTGTTGCCGACCCCGCCGTCGACGAACCCGTGGTCGACGAGATCGGCGAGTGCCTCCCCGGCCAGGCCGCTGACGTTCGTGGCGTTGAGCACGCGCACCCGGGTCGTCGCGGGCGTGGCGGTGTCCACATCCAACGATGGCGCGACCGTCTCGAAGTCGCGCAGTCGCTCGAACAGTGCCTCCGCCTCGTCGGTGGCGATGAGGACCGACTGCCCGCTCCGCGAGGCGGGCTCCGTCGGCACGGCCTGGCTCTCGAGCGCGCCGTTGCCGTCGCCGTCGCCGGCGAAGGCCGCAGCGAGGCGAAACGCGTCGATGCGTCCGAACCCGCTGTCCAGCGTGAGCTTGCCGACGGCCTGGTCGATGATGTCGTTCGCGGCAAACGGGTTGGTGAACGCGCGGTCCATCGCCTGCTGGCCGAGGACACGGAGGAACGCCTGTTGGCGACCGATGCGCCCCAGGTCCGGGATCGCATCGGCGTTGTCCCATCGGCCCGTGGCCGGATCCAGCAGCTCCAGGTGCCGTGACCGGACGAACGACAGGGCGGCGGCGCCGTCGAGCTCGACGCAGCCCGCGACGGGAACGTCGAGCGCAGCCAGCGCGTCGCGTGCGGGCGCCGGGAAGTACACCGGCACGGTGCCGACCGCGTCGACGAGATCCCGGAAGGTGGCGAAGTTCACCTCGACGTAGTGGTGGATGGGGACACCGAAGTTGGCGTCGAGCGTGTCGACCACCGACTGGGGCCCGTCGTTGAACGCGGCATTCAGCTTCGATTCGCCGGTCCCGGGGATGTCGACCCAGAGGTCGCGCGGGAAGGACACGAGGAGCGAGCGGGGCGAGTCCGGATCGAAGTGCAGCACCATGATCGTGTCGGAGCGCTGCCCACCTGCGTCGCCCTCGTCGCCGAACGCCTCCGCGTCGGCAGCGTCGGAGACGAACGAACGCGTGTCTGAGCCGATCAGCAGGTAGTTGCCACCTCCGCCCGCCGGGGCATCGGCGAGGAGCAGGTCGACCTGTTCCGCGGCACCCAGCTTGATCCCGACGACGACCATGACGAGCGCGAACGTCGCCACCACGATCGCGACGACCACGCCGAGCGCGATGAGCGCGCGGTCTCGCAACGCGCCCATCCGGCGACCCGAGCTCACCGGTACGACGGTACCGGTCGGACCCGCCCGGTTCGGTGCAGGTCAGTCCGCGAGGAGATCGAGGACGAGTGCCGCGGTCCACGAGAAGTCGGCGGCGCCGATCCCCTTGCCGGTCAGCGGTGAGAAGTACTCGAAGCACCCGGCGTCGTGGACCATGGCGAGGGTCCGGTCGCGCAGCTCGTCGGCCACGTCGGTGGCGCCGCACGCGCGCAGCCCCTGCACGACCGACCAGTTCGTGTTCACCCAGGTCGGCCCCTTCCAGTACCGGGAGGCGTCGAAGCGCCGCGCGTCGGTGGGGACGCTCGGGACCGGGAACTCCGGCCAGAAGCCCGACTTCCCGGCGAGCAGTGACAGCAGACGGACCCGCCGCTCGGGTGCGATCCCGACCCACAGCGGCAGGAAGGTCGCGACGGTCGGCAGCGTGATCACCTTCCCGGTGCCGATGTCGCGCGAACCGTAGCGACCCCGCGCGTCGTCCCAGAGCCCCTCGATCGCGGCGGCGGTGCTCGGCAGCCGCTCCTGGAGGTCGGTGTCGATCGTCTCGTCGAGCATCTCGGCGATGGACTCGAGCGCCCGGTTCGCGACGGCGAGCAGGGAGTTGAACGCGAGGTCCTGGATGAGCACCGAACGCCTGCCGGTGAGCCGCCCGAGGTCGAAGGCGGCGCGCTTGGCTTGGTGCACGAGTGCGAGCATCCTGAGCCCGTCGTCGTCGCTCGACCGTTCGGCGGCCGGGATGTACTTCGTGTCGCGGCGCAGGAAGCGGACGACGCGCGCGAGCCGCAGGCGGAGCACGACGCGGAGCCACCGCGGCCCCCGCCACCGAGCGAGTGTGCGCATCCAGGTGGGCGTCGTGTCGAGACCGCACTCCCACGGGTGGATCAGCGTGACGAGTCCCGTCCGGTCGGGATCCCGCTCCCGGTAGAGCCATGCGTGGTACTTCACCAACGCCGGGTACATCTCGGTGAGGAAGGACTGTCGCTCCGCGCCGGTCAGGAACCGTCCCACGTGCTCGACCGCGATGGACGGAAGCGGGGGCTGTGTGATGCACGACGTAGCGACGCCCCTCGGCGCGGCGGGGAAATGACGCGACTGCCACAGGTGCCGGCTGCCGAGGTCGCGGTGGCCGTCGGCGAAGATCATGTGCGGGATCATCCCGTTCGACCACTGCCCGCGGAGCAGCGCGCGCAGCTCGTCGGCCGCACGTGCGGGATCCACGCGAGCGAGCCCGATCGCGATGAAGCACGAGTCCCACAGCCACTGGTGCGGGTACAGCTCCGACGACGGGCAGGTCCACGTGCCGCGCCGGTTCTCGTCGAGCACGCGCCGCGCGGTCTCGGCGAGCGCAGCGCGGGCGGCTCCGTCCATCCGGGGAACCTACCGAAACGGCTCGGGCCACCGTCGCAGTCCCATGGGACCCGGTACGATCCTCGAAGATGACCCAGATCACCGACGACGAGCTCGATCGTCTCGCCCGGACGGCCGATCCCGACCTCGTGCTCGCCGACGACGCCGTCAGCATCTGGGACATCGTCGACGACGCCGAGGCACCCCAGCTGCTCCCGACCTGGTACATGCCCGCGCCGATGCGCGGCCGCCAGGTCCTGCGCGGCTGGCGGCGACGCATCATCCTCACGCTGGTGATCGCGTTCGTCGTCATCAACGCGTACGGCCTCTGCAGCACCTACGGCGTCGTCCGCTTCGGCTGACGCCTCCCGGGGGGAGACATGGCGCGGACCTGGCAGGCCGTGCGGGCAGTGCTTCGCACGCCGGACCTCCGGCGCGCGCAGACGGCCTACGCGGGCTTCAACGTCGCCGAGCAGGCCACCTGGGTCGCGATGCTCGTGTACGCGTTCAATCGGGGCGGTGCGACCGAGGCGGGCATCATCTCCCTCGTCCAGCTCGTCCCGGCGGCACTCGCTGCGCCGTTCCTCGGGACGCTGGCCGACCGGGTCGCGCCGACCAAGGTGCAGACGTTCGCGTACGCCGCGCAGGCGGCGGCGACGAGTGCTGTCGCGACCGTGCTCCTGCTCGACGGCCCGGCGAGCGTCGCGTATGCGCTCGCGGCCGTCGCGGCGACGCTCTTCACAATCTCGCGGCCGGCACAGGCCGCCCTGACCCCCGCGTTGTCGCGCTCGCCGTTGGATCTCGGCGCCGCCATGGTGACATCCGGATGGATCGAGAACGCCTCGGTGCTCGTGGCGCCGGCCCTCGCGGGCGTGGTCCTCGCGACCACGGGAGTGGGCGAGCTGTTCGCTGTGGCCGCAGCGCTCAGCGCGCTCAGCGCACTGCTGATCGCGCCGTTGCGAGCGACCGATCCCGACCCGAGACGCGGTGCCGCCGACGACTTCGCCGCGAGTGGGTGGGAGGAGGTCACCGGTGGGTTCCGGGCGCTCCGCCGCAACGGGGAGGCACGCCTCGTCGTCGGGTTCTTCGGTCTGGAGCACATCGGATGGGGGGCGATCGACCTCCTCGCGGTCGTGCTCGCGTTGGGGATCCTCGACCTGGGGAACGGTGGTGCCGGGTACCTCGAAGCGGCGTTCGGTGCCGGCGGACTGGTCGGCATCGCCGTCGCGATGGGAGTGCTCGGCGGACGACGCCTCGCCCCGGTCCTGCTCGGTGGTGCGCTCGGGTGGGGTGCTGCCCTGGTGGTCCTCGGGCTGGCGCCGAGCACCGCGGCGGCCTTCGCCTTGTTCGTCGTGGCCGGAGCCGGGCGATCGGTGCTCGACCTCAGCGCCCGGACGCTCCTGTTGCGGGTTGCGCCCCCCGCAGTGGTGTCCCGGGTCTTCGGGATCGCCGAGGGACTCTCGATGGTGGGTCTCGCGATCGGAGCGGTGCTCGTACCGGTCCTCGTGGAGCTCGGTGGTCCGGAGGCCGCACTCATCGGGACCGGTGTCGTCGTCGCAGGGCTCGCGTTGGTCCGGGCCCGATCGGTCTGGGAAGTCGATGCGGCTGCGAACGTGCCGGTCGTCGAGCTCGCGCTGCTCAGGCGCCTCCGGATCTTCAGCCCCCTCCCGGCGACCTCTCTGGAAGCACTGGCTCGAGCATTGGTCGTGGCCGAGCACGAGGCCGGGACGGTGATCGTCGAGACCGGCGAGGAGGGCGACCGCTACTACGCCATCTCGGATGGGGAGGTCGAGATCGTGCGCGACGGGCAGCGCGTCGCGCGACTCGGTCGTGGAGAGGGCTTCGGGGAGGTCGCGCTGCTGCACGACATCCCGCGCACGGCGACGGTCCGGGCGATCACTCGCGTCACGCTGTTCGCGCTGGACCGCGAACCGTTCACGATCGCGCTCACCGGCCACGAGTCGACCGCGTCGATGGCGCGAGCGATCGCAGCAGAACGAGCTGGAGAGGTCGATCCCGCCGGGTCGACCTGACCGGCGCGTGCAGCGGGGCACGACCGCTCGCGGTGGTGCCACAATCGGCGTTCCACGAGTGGTCGGAGGAGCAGGTCCATGCCTGAGATCGAGACCGAGACGCGCACCGCGTTCCGCGAGCTGCTCGACACGTTGCGCGAGGCCGACGAGCGCTGGCTGTCAGAGGAATGGGGGATGGCCGACCCCGGGAGCATCAGCGACGGCCACCGCGCACTGGTGCACATCCTCGAGGGCGCGATCGCGTGTCACTTCGAGTCCGACCCGCTGCACCCGGACTTCCGCCGCATCGTCACCCCCACCCGGAAGATGACCGGCGACAACGCGGATGCGTTGTACTTCGAGGCACCGATCGACTCGCGCCGCACGTACCGCATCCGGGGCAACGTGGCCGGTGCGATCTACACGTCGATCACCGTCGAGGCCGGCGCGGAGGAGGGGAAGTACTCGACTCGCACGGCGGGGGTGATCAACGACACCGAGTTCGACATCGGCGACGACGGATCGTACGAGATCACGCTGGGCGGCGCGCCGCAGGAGCACAACTGGCTTGCGCTCGATCCCGAGGCGGCGCGCCTCACCACGCGCCACTACTACGAGACGCCCGAGCCGGCTGCGTGCGATCCGGATCTCGTGATCCCGCTCTCGATCGAGATCGTCGACGACCCGCCGGGGCCGCCGCCCACGTGGGACGACGACCGGGTCGCGGCCGGCATCCGGCGCGTCGTGAACTACGTGCGGGGCAAGACCGTCGAGGCGCCGAAGCCGGGCGAGGTGCGGCCCGACTGGGTCTCGACGACCCCCAACGTGTTCACCAAGCCCGAGGTGCCCGGCGACCTCGCCTTCGCGGCCTTCGACGCCGCGTACGCGATGGCGCCGTACGTGCTCGCCCCCGACGAGGCGCTGGTGATCACGTCGCGGTGGCCGAAGTGCCGGTTCGCGAACGTGTCGCTCTGGAACCGCTTCCTCCAGACGTACGACTACGTCAATCGGCCCGTCGCGCGGAACCGCTCGAACACGACGCTGGAGCCCGACGGTTCGTGGCGGATGGTCCTCGCGCCCGAGGATCCCGGCGTCGGGAACTGGATCGACACCGAGGGTCGGCCCTTCGGCATCGTGTACTGGCGTTGGTTCCTCCCCGAGGAAGAGGTGCCGACGCCCGCGACCGAGGTCGTGAAGCTCGCCGATCTGAAGGGTTGACGCCGGTCAGGCCTCGTCGCGCTCGGCGAGCGCCGCCATCTCGGCGACGACCTGCTCCATCGGGGGCAGACCCGGGATCTCGCCCGCCGGGCTGGGGTTGACGCCCTCGGCGACTCGATCCCACCGGGCCGAGGCCATCCCCATCCAGTCCGCATGGGGCAGCACCCAGAACCGTTCCTCGTCGACGCACGTCGCGACGAGATCGGCGACCGCGGCGGGTGTCATCCCCTCTGCGATCGCGCGCCCGACGTAGCCCAGCGTCACCTCGGAGCCCACGCGTGGCTCGGGGAGCGTGCCGAGCTCCTCGGGCCAGTTCCGATCGGCATCCATGATGTTCGTTCGGACCCACCCCGGGCAGAGGACGCTCACCCCGACCGGGAAGCCGGCGGCCTGGAGGTTCAGGTAGAGGTCCTCGGTGAGCGCGACGACCGCGTGCTTGGTCGCGTCGTAGATCGGGTCGAGGCCGGGCATGAGCCCGGCCATCGACGCGGTGTTCACGATGTGGCCGCGGCCTCCGAGCACCAGGTGGGGGAGGAACGCGCGGACACCGTGCACGACGCCCCAGAGGTTGACACCGAACACCCACTCCCACCCGGCGATCGGTCCCATCCACGGGTCGCTGCGGGCGACGACACCGGCGTTGTTGCACACGATGTGGACCGCACCGAAGCGGTCGAGCGTCTCCTGGGCCAGGTGCTGGACCTCGCCCTCCTTGCTCACGTCGGTGCGCACGCCGATGACGTCGGTGCCGTGGTGTCCCAGACTCGTCGTTGCCTCGTCGAGCGCGCGCTGATCCACGTCGGCGGCGACCACGCTGCACCCTGCCTTCGCGAAGTGCTCCGCGAGCGCGAAGCCGATCCCGCTCGCCGCCCCCGTGACGACGGCGACATCCCCCTGCTCGATCTTCATCCTGATCCCCGATCCCGACTCCGGTCGTACGACGCCGCAGCGTGTCACAACCGCGGCCCCCGCGCCTCCGATCCGAGTTGCACACATGGACGCGGGAGACGACCATGACGGACGAACACTCTCGAGTGGAAGCGACGCAGGCCTTGTCGGAAGCCCTCGGAAACAGAGCCGCGGCTGCGCTCATCGAGTGCGTCCCGCCCTACGGCTGGCATGAGATCGCCACCAAGCGCGACCTCGGCGAGCTCGAGGAGCGTCTGACGCTCCGGGTCGACGCCCGGATCCATGCTGAGGCCAACCGCACGATCCGCTGGACTGTCGCCTCGCTGTTCGCGTCGATCACGACCGTGAGCGCAGTGGCTGCCGCGGTCGCCGCAACGCTCCGATAGCGGCTGTTTCGGGGGGAGTGACCCGGCGAACGCGATGCCGCGGGCGACCCAGGCGTCGAGGTCGGGGTCGGATCCGATCCCGTCGACCCCGACGTACATGGTCGGAGTCTTGCGCTGCGTCAGTGAGCGAGGCATCCCTGCAGGAACGCGATGAGGCGGGGGAAGAAGTGCCCGGCCACCGACGGCATCGCGATGAAGGCATGTGGGCTCTCGGGGTAGACGACGAGCTGGGTGTCGTTCCCGGCGAGTCGCCACCGGGACACGAGGAAGAGGGTGTCGTCGACGAGGTGGTCGGTCGCCCCGGCAGTGAAGAGCGCCGGGGGAAGGCCGTGGAGGTCGGCATACAGCGGGGAGATCTCGGGGTCCCGCCGCTGGTCGGGCGTGAGTCCGGGGGTGAACATCTCCGTGAAGAACCGGATGCCTTCGGGGTCGAGGACGTCGGGGCCCGCGCCGACTCCGCGCTGGCTCGGGGTGCCGCCGACGTCGTACACGCCCATGACGAGGTTGGCGCCGACGAAGCGGTCGACGGCGTCGTGCCGGTCGCGCATCCGCAGCAGGGTCAGCGCGGCGAGGTGCGCACCGGCTGACTCGCCGCCGATGAGCAGTCGCGACGAGCCGTACTCGGCCTCGGCGTGCTCGACCAGCCACACCGCGGCCGCCTCGCAGTCGTCGGGTCCTGCCGGGAACGGGTGCTCCGGCGCGAGCCGATAGTCCACGCTGACGATGGCGACGTTCGCGGCCGCGCTGAGCGCCGCGTGGAACGGGTCCATCATCTCCGGCGTCCCGACGATCCAGCCGCCGCCGTGGAAGTGGAGGAGCACGCCGTCGACCCGTTCGGGCACGAACGTACGAAGTCGGATCGGGCCGGCGGGTCCGGGGATCTCGCGCTCGACGGCCGACTCGTCGACGACGACCATCGTGTTGCGCGCGGCGCGCTGTGCCGCGATCCGTTCGGCGGGGGGCTTGTCGCGGTCCTCGTCGGCGCGCGGCCACGTGCGCAGCATCTGGGCGCATTCGTCGCGCAGGGTCGGGCGGAGTGCTTCGAGCTCGTCGTCCCAGAGGCGCATTCCGCCTGCTCCCGTCGTCACCTGCGGAGGTCCACGCCGATCGACGGCCCGAAGCCCGCGCGCGCCGATGCGAGACCAGGTAGGTCGACACCCAGCTCGGCCGCGATCGACTCCGCGACGTCGAGGTCCTTGAACCCCAGCTCGATCATCTCCACGATCATGTCGCGACCCTCACCCAGCTCCCCGGGGTCGCGCAGGGTCGCATCGGCGCGATCGAGCACGATGTTGGTGAGCTCGAGCGCCTTCGTCGAACGGATGATGTGCGCGAGCTGTCCGAGATCGACGTCCCGAGCCGACGCAAGGGTCTGGGCCTCGTGGATCAGCCCGAACGCCACGTACTGCACGTAGTTTCGGGCGATCTTCGCCACCATCCCGGCGCCGAGCGGGCCGACGTGGACGATCTCGCTCGACCAGGGCTCGAGGCCGGGGCGCGCCGCGTCGATCGCGTCGACATCGCCGCCGACGATCACCATGAGGGTCCCGGCGTTCGCGCCGGGGACTCCGCCGGAGATCCCGGCATCCAGGACGCGCACGCCGGCGTCCACCGCGGCATCGGCGACCGCGCGGATGCAGTCGAGCGTGACCGTCGAGTGGATGGCCAGCACCGACCCCGCGGGCATCGCGGCGAGAGCGCCGTCCGGACCGGTGACGACGTCGAGCACCTGCGCATCGTCGAGCACGACGACGCTCACGAGGTCGGCGCCGTCGGCCGCGTCGGCGACGCTCGTGGCGGCGCGCGCGCCCTGCGCCACGAGCGGCGCGATCGCCTCGGGCCTCGCGTCGAAGACGGCGACGTCGCGGTCCGAGGCCGCGAGGTGCCCGGCCATCCCGGCGCCCATCTTCCCGAGTCCGACGAACCCGACGCGCATCAGGACTCCTGTCTCTCGGCGGGGCCGGTGGCGGGGTGCGCGGCCTTGGCCTTCTCGGCCTCGGTGACGATCGGTTGGCTCATGCCCCAGCCGACGTAGTGGGTGAGCTGGAGCACGACCTCGTCGAGCTGCGCCGCGGTCAGCTCACGGGCGGCGAGGACCCGTTGGAACTGGAACCCGAGCTGCTCGAAGCGGCCCTGGGCCGCGAGCACCCCCATCACGAGCAGGCGCCGGCTCGGGATGTCGAGCGCGGGCCGGGACCACACCTCGGCGAACAGCTGCTCCACGAGCGCGTCGCCGTAGACGTGTCCCTCGGGGAGGAGCGGAAGCTCGCCGTAGACCGCCTGGACGGTTGCCTCGCCGAGCTCCCGGCGCTCGGACTTCCCGGACCCGCGGTTCTCGTCCTCTGCCATGGCGGGGCACGGTACTCGGGCCGGGTCCGGTACGTTTCGTGGCGTGGCCGACCTCGTCTACAACCCGTACGCGTTCGACCTCCACGACGACCCGTACACGCGGTACCGGCGCCTGCGCGACGAGGCGCCTGCGTACTGGAACCCCGACCTCGAGTTCTGGGCGCTGACCCGCTACGAGGACGTCCACGAGGGGTTCCGGGACTACGCGACGCTCTCCTCGGCCAACGGCGTCGCCCTCGAGAACCGGGGCATGGTCAACAAGGTCTTCCGCCAGATGATCGAGATCGACCCGCCCGAGCACACCGTGTTCCGCAAGCTCGTGAGCCGTGTCTTCACCGGCCGACGGGTCAGCGACATGGAGGACCAGATCCGCAGCATCGTGTCCGGCTACCTCGACGCGATCGTCGAGCGCGGCGAGGCCGACATCGTCGCCGACGTCACCGGTCCGTTCCCGATGGACGTCATCTGCTCCGTGCTCGGCGTCCCCGAGTCCGACCGGCCCGAGCTCCGCGCCTACGCCGACACCCTGCTGGTCCGTGAGGACGGCGTGATGGGGATCCCGCGGTCGGCCCAGGAGGGGATGATGCACCTCGCGGCGTACTTCGATGCCGACCTGCGCCGACGCGACCCGGCGAAGGACCCGGGTCTGATCTCCGACCTCCTGCCGCTCGAGGTCGACGGGCGCTCGCTCACGCACGAGGAGCTCCTCGGCTTCTGCATCCTGTTCGTGATCGCCGGACACGAGACGACTACGAAGATGGTCGCGAACGGCCTCGAGCTCCTCGAACGTCATCCCGACCAGCGCCGGGCGATCATCGACGACCCGGTGCTCGTCCCGGGCGCGATCGAGGAGGTGCTCCGGTTCCACAACTCGACCCAGTACATGCACCGGACCGTGACGCACGACGTCGAGCGCCACGGCGAGACGCTCCGGGAGGGCGACTCGGTGCTGCTCGTCATCGGCGCCGCCAACCACGACGAGCGCGAGTTCGGTCCCACCGCGGAGGAGTTCGACATCTTCCGACGCCCGGAGCGCCACCTCGCGTTCGGCTACGGCGCCCACTTCTGCCTCGGGGCGGCGCTGGCCCGGATGGAGGGCAAGGTCGCGATGGAGGAGATCCACCGCCGCATCCCCGACTACGTCGTGGATCGGGATCGGGCCGTGCGCTTCCACAGCGGCAACGTGACGGGCTGGACCAGCCTCCCCATCACGTTCACGCCGGTGCCGCCGGGGTCGAGCGTGACCGCTCGCTAACCTGCGGCTCGACGAGATCGGCGGCAGGTTCGACAGGCTGGGAGGCAGCAGATGGCGTCGGTGTGGAGCTACGAGGGGATGCGCGTCGTCGTCAGCGGGGGTGGTGGCGCCGGCATGGGCGCGGCGACGGTCACCGAGCTGGCGAACCTGGGCGCCGAGATCCACGTGATCGACCTGAAGGAGCCGCCGGTCGACGTGGCCAGCTACCGGTCGGTCGACCTCAAGGATCCCGACGCGACCGCGTCGGCGATCTCCGACATCGGCGGCACGGTCCACGCGCTCTTCAACTGCGCCGGGCTCCCCGGGCCCCCGTTCTCCGACCTCGACACCATGCTCGTGAACTTCGCGGCGATGCGCCATCTCGCCGAGTGCTGTGCACCGCTGATGACCGAAGGCGGCGCGGTCGCCAGCATCTCCTCGACCGCGGGCAGCGGCTACCTGATGAACCTCGAGAAGTGGAAGCCGCTGATCGAGACCAAGGGGTTCAACGAGGCCAAGGCGTGGTGTGAAGCGAACCCCGAGGCGATCGCGACCGGGTACGTCCCGTCGAAGGAGGCGATCTGCGTCTGGACCCTCCAGGCCGGCATGGAGTACGCCCCGCAGGGCATCCGGGTGAACTGCATCAGCCCCGGCCCGACCGACACGCCGATGATGCCGGCGTTCGAGGACTTCGCCGGCGCCGCCATGATCGACCTGTTCGCGCAGGGCGCCGGCCGTCGCTCGACGCCCGAGGAGCAGGCCTATCCGCTCATCTTCCTCAACAGCCGTGCGGCGTCGTACGTCTCGGGCGAGAACTTCGTGACCGACGGCGGGACGCTCGGAGCGCTCACGACGGGTCGGCTCGTCCTCAGCTTCGACGCCGCCGAGAACAACCTCGCCTGATCCCCCACGAGCGCCTCTCTCCGATCTCGACCAGCGACGTCCGATGGCCGATGGCCGATGGCTATCATCTGCCGGTCCGATTCGAACGATCGAAAGGAGTACGACGATGGGAGCGACCCGGGTCCTCGCCGGACTGATGGTTGCGGCGCTCGTCGCCGGAGGCATGGCGGTCAGCGCAGGCGCGCAGACCGGCGATCTCACTGCGTGGTGCCAGGCGCGCGTCGACGTCGAGGCCGCGTTCTCCTCGGAGGACGAATCGGCGATCAGTGCAGCGCTCGAGGCGCTCTCGACGACCGCGCCCCCAGACATCGCGTCCGACAGCGCCACCGTGGCGCAGCTCCTCGGCGAGCTCGGTGAAGAGGCGTTCGAGGATCCGACCTTCAACGAGGCGCTCGCCGCGGTCGAGGCCTACGTGCTCGCGAACTGTGGCTTCAACGTCGTCGAGGTCTCCGCGATCGACTACGAGTTCGACGGGCTGCCGGACACCGTTCCGGCGGGCATCACCGCCTTCTCGCTCACCAACGACGCGCCGAGGGAGCAGCACGAGATCGTGATCTTCCGGGTCAACGACGATGTGGAGCTCTCGGCCAAGAAGCTCCTCTCACTCCCGGAGAAGAAGGTGCAGAAGAAGGTCACCTTCGCTGGCGCCGCGTTCGCCGATCCGGGCGCGACGCAGACCACCGTGGCGGACCTCGAGTCGGGCCGGTACGTCGCGTCGTGCTTCATCCCGGTCGGGGGCAAGAAGAAGGGGGCGCCCCACTTCACGAAGGGCATGTTCACCGAATTCGAGGTGGAGGCGGAGTAGCCGCTCGAGCGGCCATGCTTTCCGGGTGACCGGCAGCATCCGCTCGATCAACGCGGTGACCCTCGCGACGGCCGACATGGCGGCGTCGCTGGCGTTCTACGACGGACTCGGGTTCGTCCGGATCGTCGGCGACGCCGCCTCGCCGTTCGTGACCCTCTCGGTCGGCGACGGCTTCCTCAACCTCCAGCTCGACCACGACCACGCCCCGATCCCGGCGATCTGGGGGCGGGTGATCCTCTTCGTCGACGACGTCGACGCCATGTTCGAACGGGTGGTCGCGGCAGGGTTCGAGCCGGAGATGCCCCCGAGCGACGCGCCGTGGGGTGAGCGCTACTTCCACGTGCGCGACCCCGACGGGCACGAGCTCAGCTTCGCCAAGCCCCTGGAACCGTCATGAGCACCTGGGACGGCGAGGAGTACCAGGAGCGGTTCGACGCGCTCGCCGCGAAGGGTGTCGAGGTGCACGGCGAGGTGGACTTCCTCATGGCCATGACGCCGAGCTCGGTCCTCGACGCCGGGTGCGGGACCGGGCGCGTGGCGCGCGAGTTGGCAACGCGCGGTGTCGACGTGGTCGGCGTCGACGTGGACGCGTCGATGATCGATGCAGCCCGCCGCCGCAGCCCTGATCTCGAGTGGCACGTCGCCGACCTCGTCGAGATCGACCTGGGCCGGAGCTTCGACGTCGTCGTCATGGCGGGCAATGTCCTGCTGTTCACGCCACCGGGGACGCACGCCGCGGTGGTGGACGGCTGCGCCCGCCACGTCGCGGCCGGCGGCGCACTGGTCAGCGGCTTCCAGCTCGGACGGGGCTACGAGCTGGACGAGTACGACGTGCACTGCAACGCGGCCGGGCTGGTGCTCGCCGAGCGCTTCGCCGCCTGGGACCGGGATCCGCTCCCCGGCGACGGCTCCTACGCGGTGTCGGTGCACCGGGCTCATGCGTCAGACTGACCCAGTGGCCGCACACCATGTCGGAGTACCGGGAGTGGACATCGCGCCCCGATGCCGATGCGTACGAGGTCGGGGCGCTCGCTCCGGCCGGCCGGTAGCTCCGGCGCCTCGTCAGCGGGGACTCAGGACGACGACCGGGATCGTCCGCTCGGTCCTCGACTGGTACGCGGCGTACTGGCCCTTGTTCACCTCGTCGGCCTTGGCCCAGAGGCGAGTGCGCTCGTCTCCCTCGGCGACCCGGGCCCGCACGGGGATCCGCTCGCGTCCGACCTGGATCTCGACGTCGGGCTGCGCGACGAGGTTGTGGTACCAGCCCGGGTGGTTCGGCGCACCGCCCTTCGACGCGATCACGGTGCGGTCGTCGCCGTCGGGGACGTAGAGCAGCGCGGAGGTGCGGGGCTCGCCCGTCTTCCGGCCGACGGTGCGCAGCAGCAGCATCGGGCGACCGCCGAGGCTCGCGCCGATCCGCCCGTCGGTCTTCTCGTAGAGGAACTGGTGCAGCACGAGGGTCTTGCCCATGACGCGCTCGACGAGTGGGTGCATACCCCGACCCTAGGTCGTCGGACCCGACTTGGGCGCGGTCTCACGCCGCGGCGCGTCGGTTGGTCCCAGAGAGGGCGTCGTTGTCGCCCGGTGCTGCTCAGCCGACGATCTTGGCCTTCAGGCGCGTGAACTCGGCGTCGTCGATGACGCCCTGGGCCTTGAGGTCGGCGAGGCGGGCCAGCTCGTCGGTGGGGCTCCCTGACGTTCCCGCCGCCTCGCGGATGTACGCGCGCTGCGCGGCGTCCTGGGCCTGAGCGGCGGCGAGCCCGTGCTCGGTCATCTTCTGTCCCCGTGCGATGAGGTAGACGAACACCCCGATGTAGGGGGCGGCGATCACGAAGAAGAACCATAGGAACTTGGCAAAGCCGCCGAGATCGTTGCTCCGGAAGAGGTCAGCGAAGACCGCGAGCAACAGCCAGATCCAGATGAAGAACAGGGTGAACCACACGATGGACCAGAGCACCTGGCCAGTTCCGAACTCCGCTGCAAGCACGAGTGACTCCTTGGGGATCTGTCAGGGGGAGAATGCGACGGGTCATCTCTCGCCGCGTGGACGGAACCTAGCAGACCGGCGGTGGTCTCCCGGGCTCGTCGGACCTCACTCGCGCGCGTCTTCGTCGTCCGCGCCGCGCCGCGTCCGACCGAGGTTGCCGATGACCAGCGCCACCACGCTCACGAGGTACAGCTGTCCCATCAGCGCCTCGGTGATCGCGAGCATCCGCCCGAGGTCGAGCCGTGCGGTCAGATCGCCGTAGCCCAGGGTGGTCAGCGTGGTGTAGCTGAAGTACACGAAGTCGGTGCTGTCATGCGCGCCGTGCTGCGCGAAGAACTGGCCGTCCACGATGTCGATCACCCGGAACACGTTCGCGAAGAAGAGGCCGCCGAGCAGATAGATGCAGAGCGTCGCGCTGACGGTCGCGAGATCGATGCGGAGATGCGATCGCATCCGACGCACGATGGCGATCGGCGCGACGAGCGCGAGCAATGCTCCGACGACTCCGGCCCCAGCGGTGCGGCCGTCAACTGCCACCGAGACGCTCGTGGCCACAAGGGAGGCGACAACGAGCACGGTCGCGATCCTGAACGTCCGCACGGACACGCGCGAGGCGCTGAGGATCACCAGCATCGTCACGCCCTGGAGCGCGACCACGAGGATCCGGCTGAGTCCACCGTCACCCGCCAGGGCGTAGGCCAGGATCGTGAGGACGATGAGCCCCAGGGCGAGCGGATACCGATCGCTGAGCCGGTCATCGCCGGGTCGCGGCGTAGTCATGCGGTGCGTTGGCCTGGGGTCGCCGAGCGCGAACGTTGTCGGCTCAGGAAGCGAGGACCTTGGCCTTCTCCGCCGCGAACTCCTCGTCGGTGAGGATCCCCTGGTCCTTGAGCTCGGCCAGCTCCTTGAGCTGCTCGACCTTGTCGGGCACCGGCTCTCCAACGGGGGCCTGGGCCGCGGCCGCGGCTGCCTCCTGGTCGGCGAACTTGCCCTGTTGGCGGCGCGCCACCCGGCCCGAGACCGCAGTTGCGGTACCGGCGACTACTGCCGTGCGCGCCATGGTGCGCATCACGGGCCTTCCACGTCGAAGTGGCATCTCGTGCTCCGTTCCTGGGTCAGGACGCGGCTTCTGCCGCGTCGAGGGCGTCCATCAGATCTTCGAGCGGGATCCGGCCGTTGGCGACGACCTCCCCACCGGAACCCCGCACGGCGGCCGCGAACGGCGCCGCCCACCGGTTCTCGTAGACGAGCAACGCCGCAGAGCTTCCCGGGGCCATGGTCTGCGCGGCGAGCTCTGCGTCCTCGTGCGCGAGCAAGCCCGACGAGGCGCCTTGGAAGACGGTCAGCTCGGGGATGTGGTCCGACATCTCGTCGAGGTTGAACCCCTCGAACGTCCCGTCGTCGCCCTTCACGACGAAGAGGAGGTCCAGCACCCGGATCGTGCCCCGATCGACGAGATCGATCAGGGCGGGTAGCACCTCCCCGTTGAACCGGCTGCCGGGGAACTCGACGAGCAGGTAGTCGATCGGACCCAGGTTCACATCGACGTCGTCGGACATCACAAGCCTCGAATTCGGATTCGGTTCCGGATGGTCCACGCATCATATCGAAGCGGTCATGCCAGTCGTCAGGGAACGCATCGACGACGACTGGGAGACGATTTCGCTCGCTAGAGGTCGCCGCGCGCGAGGAGGTCGACGGGGTCCTGCATGCGGACCATGCCGAGGTAGCCGCCACCGCGGGGGATGCTGTCGTGCATGCCGTAGCCGAGCAGCTCCTGGGCGCGGCGCGGCAGCGTGCGCGCGACCTCGGGTGGCACCGACAGCAGGTTCGCCTCCTCGGTCCGCAGCCAGCCCAAGCAGTACGAGAGGTGCGCGCCCCGGCGGGGGATGTCGGTGGAGTTCCCACCGCCGGCATGGATCGTCCCGCCGGAGTACACGACCGCCGAGCCGGCCGGCATCTCGGCGTAGGCGATCTCTTCGGGCTGGGGCTGACGGGCGGCCATCTGCTCGGCCGGCGTGAGGTTGCGCTCGGGCCAGCGGTGGCTCCCGGGCACGAGGCGGGTCGCGCCGTTCTCCTTGGTGAAGTCGACGAACGCGATGACCGATGCCACCTGGACCTCGGGGTGGGGCTGGGGCAGGTCGCTCCAGACCGCCTCGTCGCGGTGCAGCCACTGCTCCTCCGCGCCGGGGCCCCGCTGGAGGAGGTGACCGAGGTTGAGCTGGTAGCTGGCGCACGAGGGCAAGAGGATGCGGTCACACAATGCGAGCAGCAATGGGTTGCACATCACGTCGGTGGCGAACGCGGGCGAGATCCCGGGGACGCCGGCGACCTGCTTCGTGCACGGCCCGTGGAAGGCGGACATGACCTCGTTGAAGTAGGCCTCGTCGGGATCGGCGGCCGAGACCGCGGCCTCGACCTCGTCGTTGACGCGGTCGACCACGTCGAGGGGGAGCAGCCCCTCGACGATCGCGGCGCCGTCCTCCCTGATCGCATCGACGACGGCGTCGGCGATCGACGCCGGGTCAGTGGTCGCCGAGAAGCGCTTCACCGCTGCGGGCATGCAGCGATCGTAGCGACGGGCCATCAGTGCCGCTCCGGTGCGCGAGCATGGGCCGATGCCCCCGTACGACGATGCCTCGTGGCCGGTGCGCGATGACCTCGCGTCCGCACACGCGGCGACCGTCGCGCACTGGGCCGGGCCCGGCACGTGGTGGACCGCGGAGCAGCGCCTGACCCTGGTGGCCGAGGCCCGACGAGCCCGCGACGCCCCGGACGCCCCGGCGTGGCACGCGCCGTCCGCCGTCGAGCCGGAACGGGTCGCGACGCGCCCGGTGCCCGCGGCCGCGGTCGATGCGGTGTGGCGCATCACCCGACACCCGGGATCGCTCGTCGCGAGCTGGTACGAGTCGATCGTCGGCTCGGCGGGCGTGAGCGTCGAGCAGTACGTCGAGCTCGTCGGCATCGTCGCCGAAGTGGCGAGCCTCGACTCGCTCGCGCGGGGGATCGGCGTCGATCCCCTCCCGCTTCCCGAGGCCACGCCTGGCGCACCGACGCGAGCACGTCCGGACGGTGCCGCGCTGCACCGCCACTGGGTCCCGATCGTCGACGACGGCGGACCGAACGTCACGAAGGCGTTGAGCCTCGTCCCGGCGGAGACCGCCGCCGTGCGGCGCCTCGCCGAGGCGCAGTACCTCCCGGGCGACGCGCTCATGGGCGATCTCGCCTGGAGCCGCGGCCCGCTCGACCGCATGCAGACCGAGCTCATCGCGGCGCGCACGTCGGCGTTGAACGAGTGCTTCTACTGAACGACGTCCCACGGGTTGCTGCTCGGTCTGAGCAGCATGGTGCACGAGACGGAGGTCGACGTCGCGGCGATCGGCGGGTCCGATGCCGGTGACGGCGGCGTCGCGCACGGTGCGCTCCTGACCGGATTCGTCGAGGCGATCCAGACCGGCGGGCCGGAGGCGCTCGAACGGGCGCGTGAGCGGGTCGTCGAAGCGCTGGGCGCAGAAGCGATGATCGACGCGGCGGCCGTGTGTGCGAACTTCCACATGATGACCCGCATCGCCGATGCCACGGGCACGCCGCTCGACGAGATGAGCGACGCGCCCTCCGAGCAGCTCCGAGCCGATCTCGGCCTCGACGAGCTCGTGAGCGCCCGGCGCTCGGTCGATCCGACGTGACGGCTGCCGGGACCGACCCTGCCACGCTCGCGCGCACGATCCCGAAGGCGGAGCTGCACCTCCACATCGAGGGGACCCTCGAGCCGGAGCTGATGTTCGAGCTCGCGGCCCGCAACGGCGTGGCACTGCCCTTCGCCGACGTGGAGGCAGTCCGGCGCGCCTATGTCTTCGACGACCTCCAGTCGTTCCTCGATCTCTACTACGCCGGCTGCGACGTCCTGCAGACCGAGCAGGACTTCTACGACCTCACCCGCGCGTACCTCGAGCGCGCCGCCGCCGATCACGTCCGCCACGCCGAGATCTTCTTCGACCCCCAGACCCATACGGACCGGGGGATCGCGTTCGCGACCGTCGTCCGGGGGATCGGCCGGGCGCTCGAGAGCGGGGAGCGTGACCTCGGGATCACCTGGCGCCTGATCTGCTGCTTCCTCCGCGACCAGAGCGCCGATGCCGCCATGGCGACGCTCGAGCGCGCGCTCGAGCACCGCGACGTGATCTCGGGTGTGGGCCTCGACTCGGCCGAGGTCGACAACCCGCCGGAGAAGTTCCACACGGTGTTCGAGCGGGCGCACGCCGAAGGCCTCCTCGCGGTGGCGCACGCGGGCGAGGAGGGACCCCCCGACTACATCCGCCAGGCGCTCGACGTCCTCGGGGTGGCCCGGATCGACCACGGGGTGCGCTGCACGGAGGACGACCTGCTCGTCGAACGGCTGGTCGCCGAGCAGGTCCCCCTCACGGTGTGCCCGCTGTCGAACGTGAGGCTGCGGGTCTTCGACACGATCGCCGACCACAACCTGGCGACGATGCTCCGGCGGGGGCTGCTCGTCACTGTCAACTCCGACGACCCTGCGTACTTCGGCGGCTACGTGGCCGACAACTACGTCGCGGTGGTCGAGGCGCTGGGTCTCGGCACCGACGACGTCGCCCGGCTGGCTCGGAACTCCTTCGTCGCGTCGTTCCTCGACGACGCGGCGCGCGACCGGCATCTCGCCGAGATCGACGAGCACGTTCTTCTCAGGAAGCCCTGATCGAACCCTCACACCTCGCGGCGAGGGACTGACCGCTACGCTCCGCGCATGGCCGCCCAGTACCACGTCCACTATCCCGAGCGGAAGCGCCACCGCAATCCGTTCCGCCGCCTGGTCCACGGACTCGACCGTGCGCTGCTCGGGATGGTCCTCGGCACCGCCGCGTTCATGATCGAGAAGATCGTCCTGCGTGCGACCCGTCGGTCGAACGCGGCGGCCCGACCGGGTGAGGATGCGCCGTCTGGCGCCTAGCGCCGGTATCCCCGGAAGATGTCGCCGATGAGGGTGACCGTCAGCACGATCGCCACGGCCCCGAACGTCGGTGCGACCCATCCCGACACGTTCGTCGAGTCGGCGGTGATCGCCGTCGCGACGAACGCCCCCGCCCCGGCGAGCGACAGCGAGAGACGCCGGCTCGCGCGACGCACGTTGGTCTCGAGTCCCTCCAACCCCTTGAACTCGACCTGCAGGTTCGATCCGGGGCGTGCCCCGACGAGGCGCTCGAACGACTCGAACAGTCGCGCAGCCCGCGTGCGCAGCTTCTGGCCCTCGTACAGGACCTGCTCCGGATGGATCACGCCGCGCAGCTTGTCGAAGGTCGCGCGCGCCAGGTAGCTCCCCGCGACTGCGAACGGGTCGACGTCGGGGTCGAGCTCCGCGGTGGCGTGCTGGATCTGCGCGAGGGCCTTCCCGGTGAGGATGAGGGTCGGGGGGAGCGGGACGTCGAAGCGCACCGCGATGGTCGTGATGTCCTGGAGCATCGGGCCGAGCTCGAGCTCGCGCAGCGGGAGGTGCCGGTACCGGCTGACGAGGTCGCCGATCGCGAGCTGGAACCCGGCGAGGTCGATGTCGGGGCTGCCCTCCTCACCGCCGAGCATCAGGACGGTCTCGGACAGGAACGCCTGGTCCTCCTGCCAGAACGCGAGCAGCAGGAGGACCAGCCCCTCGCGCAGCTCCGGCCCCACCTCGCCGACCATGCCGAAGTCGAGGAACCACACCTTGTCGTCGTGCCACTTGAGGTTCCCCGGGTGCGGGTCGGCGTGGAAGAAGCCCTCGGTGAGGATCTGCCGGTAGTACGACTCGATGAGCTGGCGGGCCGCCTCGGTGCGTGCGGGCCCTTCGGGGGCGTCGGAGATCGGGCCGCCCCCGACTTCTTCCATGACGAGCAGGCGGCTGGTGGAGAAGTCCGTGTAGACGGCGGGGACGTCGAGGCGCGGGTACACGTCGAGCACCGCGCGCATCCGTTCCATGTTCGCGGCCTCCTGGCGGAAGTCGAGCTCGGCCTGGAGCGACTCCGACAGGTGCTTGATCACGGCGGCAGGGTCCACGACCTGGCGGAGCCCGGGGCGCGTCGCGCTCTTGCGGGCGAACATGCCGAGGAGTCCGAGGTCGCGGGTGATCTCCTCGTGGGCACCCGGCCGCTGCACCTTGACGACGACCCGCTCGCCGGTGGCGAGCGTGGCCTTGTGTACCTGGGCGATCGAGCCGGTGGCGAGCGGTTCGTGGTCGATGCTCTCGAAGACGTCGTCCCACGGGACGCGCAGCTCCTCCTCCATCACCTTGACGACCTCGGCCTCGGTGAGGGTGGGCACCTGGTCCCGCAACGCGGCGAGCTCGTCGATGTACTCGGGTGGCACGAGGTCGGGCCGGGTGGAGAGCACCTGGCCGAGCTTGCAGAACGTGGGTCCGAGCTCCTCGAACGCCACCCGCAGGCGCTTGGCGCTCTCGCGGACGGCGTCGTCGCGAGATCCCGACTTGCGCCGGCCGAACAGCTCGGCCAACCCCTGCTTGCCGATGACCCGTGCGATCTTCGCGGCGCGTCCGGTGAGCAGGAGCTCGTCGTCGTCGGGAACCTCGGGCTCGGCGACGACCGTCGTGCGGCCGTCGAGCTCGGCAGTGTTCACGGTGATGACCGTGCAGCGGGCCGCGTGCGTGATGCGGTTGGGGATGTTGCTCAGCAGGAACTTCTTGTTGCCGCTCATGCCCGCGTTGCCGACCACGATGACGTCGGCGCCAGATTCGTGCGCGACGGCGACGATGGCCTCGGCGGGGCGGTCGTCGACGACCACGCGGCCCTTCCCGCCGGGTCCGACCGCCTCCCGGGCGATTCGCGTGAGCTCGACCTGGGCGGCGGCCAGGGCCTCCGGGTCGGGCTCTTCGTTCCCGTCGTCGCCTGGCGCCGGGGTGAGCACCTCGACCAGGAGCAGCTCGGCGGTGAAGCGCCGGGCGAGGTCGGCGGCCCAGGTGACGGCCCGTTGCGCCGTCGGCGAGCCGTCGGTTGCGACCACGATCCGTTGCACTCGCCGGCCTCCAAGGATGGGTGCGATCGAAGATGCGTGCGATCGCCGCCGACAGTAGGCGAATGCGTACCCTCCCGGGATGCCGGTCCGCGGGTCGCTCCTCCCTTCCCCGCAGGGCCATCCAGACCGGGAACCGGTTCCGAAGAGCCTCCGATGACCGACGTGGACCGAAGCGGCTCCGGCGCGCGCTCGGGGCGGATGAAGTACGCGGTCCTCGCGCTCGCGCTGGTCGTCGCGGCCGCCGCAGGAGTGGTCGTCGCCAGCGGCTCGGACCCGAGCAGTGTGAGCGCCCCGGTCGACACCGACAACCTCCCGGTCGGGCCGCCACCGCCGTCGCTGTCGCTCGCCAAGGGGTGGATCAACAGCGAGCCCCTCACCACTGCCGACCTCCGCGACAAGGTCGTGGTCTACGACATCTGGACGTACTCGTGCGTGAACTGCATCCGTACGTTCCCGTACCTGCGCGCCTGGCACGACCGCTACGCCGACGACGGTCTCGTGATCGTCGGTGTCCACTCGCCGGAGTTCGAGTTCGAGAAGGTCCACTCCAACGTCGAGGACGCCGTCGAGCGGAACTCGATCGAGTACCCCGTCGCACTCGACGACGACATGGACATCTGGAACGCGTTCGGGAACCAGTACTGGCCCGCGAAGTACATCGCGGACCGGCGGGGGCGGGTCCGCTACTTGCACTTCGGGGAGGGCGGGTACGAGGAGAGCGAAGCGGTCATCCGCACGCTGCTCGGGCTGAAGGCATCCGCGCCGTTCGCCGAGGTACCGGGAGGGACCGAGTCCGACCAGACCACGTTGTCCGACCCGATCACGCGCGAGACCTACCTCGGGTCGCTGCGAGGAAACCTCGGGCTCCCCGCCGGGACGAGCACGTCACCCGAGCCCGAGGACCTCGCGCCGGGCGAGGCGAGGGTCGTCGGGACGTGGGATGCGGGTCCGGAGGCGGTCGAGAGCCGGGCCGCCGACGCCGCGATCATCCTGCGCTACGAGGCCCGGGAGGTGAACCTCGTGATGGCGGCGCCAGACGGCGGCCCGATCGACGTCACCGTCGAGCTCGACGGGAATCCGCTCCCGCCCGAGTTCCGCACTCCGCAGACGATGGTCGACGACTCCGGCGCGACGTTCGTGCGGGTCACGGTGTCGGACCTGTACCGGCTCGTGCTCGCACCCGAGATCGGCGATCACACCCTGCGGCTCACCGCGCGCGCTCCCGGGCTCCAGGCGTACGCGTTCACGTTCGGCGCCTGATCGATCGTGGTGGCCGACCTCGTCGCGCTCTTCGGAGCGGGCGTCGCGTCGTTCCTCGCGCCCTGCATCGTCCCCCTGGTTCCCGCGTACCTGGGGATCATCGCGGGCGAGGCCGCCGACGCGAAGGACCCGGCTCGGGCGGTGCCCGCGACGCTGGTCTTCGTGCTCGGGTTCGCGGTGGTGTTCGCCGGGCTCGGCGCGTCGGCCGGGCTCGTCGGGCACTCGCTGTCGGACGTGCAGGACTGGATCCGCCGCATCGGCGGAGTCGTCGTCGTGATCATGGGACTGGCGCTGCTCGGTGTGATCCGTGGTCCGCTCTCGCGCGAGCGGCGGCTGATGCCCGTGGTGACCGAGCGGGGCGGGCGGGCGCGTCCGTTCATCGTGGGCGTGGCGTTCGGTGCGGCGTGGAGCCCGTGCGTCGGGCCCCTGCTCGCGGCCGCGCTCACGGTGGCCGCGCAGAGCGGCGGGGCCGGCCGCGGCGCCCTGCTGCTGGCTGCCTACGCGTTCGGGATCGGCGTGCCGTTCCTGCTCGCCGCGCTCGGCCTCGCGTCGTTCCCCGCCATCGCCGACTGGCTCCGACGGGTCGGCCCGACCGTCGAGCGCGTCGCCGGCGTCGCCCTGGTGATCCTGGGTGTCCTGCTCACGACCGGCCTGTACACGCACCTCACGTCGTACCTGGCGCGTTTCACCCCGTCGGTCGGCGGCCTCTAGCCCCCGTTCTCGTGACCGAATCGGCCGTCCCACCTGTTCTGGTGACGGAATCGGCCGCCCCACCTGTTCTGGTGACGGAATCGGCCCCTCCACCTGTTCTGGTGACGGAATCGGCCGCCCCACCTGTTCTGGTGACGGAATCG
>JAWOIO010000147.1:0-2682 GCA_046484625.1 Acidimicrobiia bacterium | reverse complement strand
CACCCGCCGGCTGGTGCGCGAGTCGCAGCTCTCGGTGGACGATCTCATTTGCCCGGTGTTCGTGCTCGAGGGTGAAGGGCGGCGCGAGCCGGTGCCGTCCATGCCGGGCGTGGAGCGCCTGTCGATCGACCTGCTGATCCGCGAGGCCGAGGGCTGGGCGGCGCTGGGGCTACCGGCGATCGCGCTGTTTCCGGTCACGGCGGCGGAGGCCAAGACCGAGGACGGGCGCGAGGCCTGGAACCCGGAGGGTCTCGCGCAACGCACCGTGCGCGCGCTCAAGGCCGCGCTGCCGGAGCTCGGCGTCATCACCGATGTCGCGCTGGATCCGTTCACCACCCACGGGCAGCCCGCGACGCTCCTCGCCCGCGAGATCGCCGCCAACGACGTGAGCGGCGCGCTCACGCTCCCCGCGCCCCGGACCGACATGGTCACGCTGCCGCCCACCCCGGTGCCGTCGTTCGACGCGTCCGTGGCGCGCCCCCTCACGCCCATCCAGTCAGACATGGTGGCGGCGGCCGCGGCCCTGCTCGCGCGCTTCGGCAGACCCCTGCCGTACAACTGGACCGAGCTCACGACGACCGAAGCGGCGACGGCCGAGCTCGACGAGCGCTTCGAGGCGTTGCGCGACCGGGGCCAGGCCGTGCCCGTGGCGCCGAAGTTCACCGGCTGATCTGCACGCCGGTGGCCGGGTTGGCTGGGAGGCACGCGATCGTCATGGGTCATGATGCGGCGCTGCGATGACTACCCCACCACGCATACCGCTGTCCGTCCTCGACCTCGCGACGATCGACCGTGGTGCGACGATGCGCGACGCGCTAGAAGGCAGCGTGGCGCTCGCGCAGCGAGCCGAGGCATGCGGCTACCGGCGGGTCTGGTACGCGGAGCACCACAACATGTCGTCGATCGGGTCGTCGGCGACGAGTGTCCTCATCGCCCACATCGCCGCGCACACCGAGCACATCCGGGTCGGTGCCGGCGGGATCATGCTGCCGAACCACGCGCCGCTCACCATCGCGGAGCAGTTCGGCACGCTCGCCACGCTGCACCCGGGCCGGATCGACCTCGGGCTCGGCCGGGCCCCGGGCAGCGACCAGCAGACGATGCAGGCGCTGCGGCGCGACGCCCGGTCGGCCGAGCGGTTCCCCCACGACGTGCTGGAGCTCCAGGGCTACCTCCGCGGTGAGTCCCTGATCCCTGGGGTCGACGCCATCCCGGGGAAGGGCACCGACGTCGCCCTCTACATCCTCGGCTCGTCGCTGTTCGGCGCGCAGCTCGCCGCGCTGCTCGGCCTGCCGTACGCGTTCGCGTCCCACTTCGCGCCCGACGCGCTCGAGCCGGCCGCGGCGATGTACCGCCGCGAGTTCCGGCCGTCCGCGCAGCTCGACGAGCCGTACTTCATCGCCGGCGTGAACGTCATCGCCGCCGACTCCGAGGCCGAGGCGCAGGCCCATCTCCTGACCGTGCGCCGGGCACGGGTCGGGTTCTTCCTCGCTCGGGGCCGCAAGCTCTCCGACGACGAAGCCGACGCGATCCTCGCGTCACCCGGCGGACAGCAGCTCGTGCAGATGATGCGCAACACCGCGGTCGGCACGCCACCGACCGTCGACGCGTTCCTCACCGAGTTCGCCGGGAGCTGCCGGGCCGACGAGCTGATCGTCGCCCACTCGGCCCCGACGGTCGAGGCCCGCCTGCACTCCGCGGAGCTGCTCGCCGACGTCGCCGAGCTCGAGCCCGCCTAGCGGGTGTCAGAACGGGACGATCGTCTCGAGCAGGCCGGTGGCCTCGGCGCGCCCGGCGAGGGCGCGACAGAACTCGACGGCGTCGAGCTCGAGGGCGGTCGGGGCGACGCCGCCCGAGCCGATCGCGCTGAAGGCAGCGCCGGCGGGGCCGGTGAGCGTGAGGGTGAAGGGCTGGCCGTGACGGCGGGCCCACTCGGCGACGACGTCGGCGACGATCCGCCCGTCGTGGTCGGCGCTGAGCACGAGCTCGCGTCCGGTGGCCTCGGCGGCGTCGACCCGGTGCATCCAGAGGTCCCGCAGGTAGATGGTGTCGACGAGGTATCCCAGCTTCCAGGTCTCGATGACCGGGCCGTCGATCTTCATCGGCATGCGCCGCATGAGCGCCGGCATCCTGGTGCGCTTGCGCACGGTCGCCGGGGCAACTGCGGCGAGGCGCTCGACCAGCGCGGCGGGGGTGACGTCGAGGCGCTCACGCACCTGCACGGCCGAGAGCCCGGCCTCGAGCGGGCCGCCGTCGGACTTCTGGAGGCGCTTCGCGGCGCGCATCTGGTGGACGTTCTCGCGCATCGAGGCGGCGGCCTCGCAGGCGCCGAGGACATGGAGGTACATGCGGTGCACGTCCCAGTCCGGACAGACGGTCTGGGCGGTCCAGTCGTCGGCATCGAGTGACCGGAGGAAGTCGAGCGTGCGCTCGAGCTCGACGGCCTGCAGCTGCATGGCTTCCTCGTGGGTGAACGGCGGCTTCGCGTCGATGTCGGTGATGACGAGGCTCATGGTCAGGTTGTCCTTTCGGTGCTCGGTTCCAGGGTGTGCGGGGCGACCTCGCCCAGGACCATGTCGACGGCCCGGTCGAGGAGGCGCTCCCAGCGGTCGCCGCCGGGGTCGTTCGAGATCTGCTGGTCGGTGAGGCCGGTGAGCACGGCGGTCCACAGGTCGAGGGCCT
>JAWOIO010000143.1:0-18599 GCA_046484625.1 Acidimicrobiia bacterium | reverse complement strand
TGCCGTCGTCGCGGGGGTGGTGGGAACGGTGCTCGTTCTCCTCGCGGCCCTGCCGGTGCTGATGGTCTACCGGCGCCCGGCGCTGCTGGCGGCCATGGTCCCGTGGTGGGCGCTCGAGATCTACGTGCTCGGCAACGCCGCCATGGCCGCGGTGGCGCGCTCCGGTTTCGGCGTCAACCAGGGTCTGGAGGGAGCGCCATGTCCTCCCGGCAGTGCCGGGGTGCGTCGGGCTCCTCCCCGGCCTGGGCCGACGTCATGGTCACCTCGGCGCCGCACACGATGCACCGGTACCGCAGGTCGACCGGCACCACATCGTCGGGGTCGGGCTCGTCGTCGGGGTCGACGTGGAACGTCTTGATCATCGCGGCGCCGATCACGTAGATGAGCACCGCCGCGACGAGCGCCACCAGGGCGCGCAGCGACCAACCCAGCGCCGACGCGAGCACGAGAGGCGCAGCGTCGCTCAGGAGAGCCGCTCGATGATCGTCGCGTTCGCCATCCCGCCGCCCTCGCACATGACCTGGAGCCCGTAGCGACCGTCGGTGCGCTCCAGCTCGTTGAGGAGCGTCGCGAGGAGGCGGGTCCCCGAGCACCCGAGTGGGTGGCCCAACGCGATCGCACCTCCGTTGACGTTCACCTTGCTCATGTCGGGGTGGTGCTCCTGCTCCCAGGCGAGCACGACGGGGGCGAAGGCCTCGTTGATCTCGACGAGGTCGATGTCGTCGAGCGTCATCCCGGCCCGGTCGAGGACCTTCGTGGTCGCGGGGATCGGTCCCGTGAGCATCATGACAGGGTCGACGCCCGCCAGCGCGAACGCGTGGAACCGGGCCCGGGGTCGGAGACCCAGTGCGACGGCCTTCTCCTCGCTCATGATGAGCGCGGATGCGGCGCCGTCGGTGATCTGGCTCGAGTTCCCGGCCGTGATGACACCTCCGTCGGGCTTGAAGGCCGGCTTGAGCTGGGCGAGCTTCGCGACGCTGCTGTCGGGGCGGATGCCCTCGTCGCGGGCGAAGAGCGACTCGCCGTCGTCGGTCGTGACCGGCACGGGGACGATCTCCGCCTCGAAGCGACCCTCGTCGGTGGCGCGTGCCGCCCGGCGGTGCGACTCCACCGAGAGCGCGTCGTTGGCCTCACGATCGATCCCCCACTGCTCGGCGATCATCTCGGCCGAGAGCCCCTGGGGCACCAGGTCGTAGCGGTCGAACACCTTCGGGCCGAACGGCATCGAGCCCGGGAGGAACGACGAGCCCATCGGCACGCGGGTCATGGTCTCGACCCCGGACGCGATGACGACGTCGTAGGCGCCGGCCATCACGCCCTGGGCGGCGAAGTGTGCGGCTTGCTGGGACGACCCGCACTGGCGGTCGATCGACGTCCCCACGACGGACTCCGGGAATCCCGCCGCGAGTGCCGCGTTGCGTCCGACGTTGCCCGCCTGGTCGCCGACCTGCATGACGCAGCCCATGATCACGTCCTCGACGAGAGCGGGATCGATGCCGGTCCGGCTCACCAGTGCCTCGAGCGTGTGGGCGGCCAGGTCGACCGGGTGCCAGTCCTTCAGCGTGCCGTTGCGGCGTCCGAGGGGGGTCCGGACGGCGTCGACGATGACCGCGGTCTGCATGAGGTGCTCCTCGGGAGTCGGGGGCCGGCCCGGCAACAGTACGCTGCGCCGACATGGCCCGAAACATGGACCGCAGCCTCGGCGACGGTGGGATGCCGCTCCTCGGACAGCTCGGCGTGCACTTCGACACCTACGGCGACGGTTGGGCTCAGGCGACCTGGACCCCGACCGCGTCGGCGTGCAATCCGCTCGGCGGTGTCCACGGCGGGGTCTTCGGCGTGGTACACGACGCCGCCATGAACTTCGCGACGAACAGCGCCCTCGACTCGGGCGACCGCGCCGCGACGCTCGACATCTCGTACCAGACGATCCGCCCCGCGGCCGAGGGCGACGTGCTGGCGGTGCGCGGTGCGATCGTCCGCGTCGCGAAGCAGGTCGCCTACGTCGAGGCGACCGTGCAGGATGCCGAGGAACGGCTCGTGTCGCGTGCGACGGCGACGTTCCTCCTCCGGCGCAAGCACCGGGATGCGTCGACCTGAATCGACGACCCGGCGCCCCGGTCTCGTCAGAGCTCGGCCCGGATCCGACGCCGCCGGCTGAACAGCCACCCGACTCCGACGACCCCGAAGATCCCGAGCCCGGCGAGCATCGGCGCCGCATTCGAGTCCGGCGCCGGGTCGGTCGCGATGACGATGTCGGTGCGACCCTTCAGCGGGCTGCGGCCCGTCTGCGGAAGGGCCTGCGTCGACTCGGTGCCGGGTTGGAAGTACTCGGGGCGCCAGAGCCACACGACGCTGTCGCCGCCGGCCGTGCCCGTGAGCGCCGACGACGAGCGGCGTGGTGGCGCGAAGACGACGTTGATGCCACCGCCAACGCCGCCCCCGCCGTTCCCCGCCCCGGGCGACGTCCCGGGCCCTGTGCCGGGCGTCGTGCCGGGCGTCGTGCCGGGCGTCGGCGCGACGTTGTTGATCGGCTTGCAGTCGGGCGTGTCCACTCCGTAGGTCTTCGGATTGTCGGGGTCGTTCTCGTTCGTCACGGTCACCGCGACGCAGTAGCTCCCGTTGGCGTCGAGGTCGAACGTCGCGATCGCCCCGCTGGCGTGGAACTGCTGACCCGAGTCCTGGTTGGTCACGGTCCACTCGTACTGCAGGGCACCGGCAAGGTCGTCGGTGCTCTGGCTGGCATCGAGCGTGAGGCGCCCGGGACTTCCACCCGTCGGGGGCGTCACCGACGTGCTCGGGTCCCAGGAGAACACGATGTCGAGCACCGGGACCTGCGTGCCGAGCGTCAGGGCACCCTGGTCGTAGCTCGCGAGCTGGCCCGGAGGCACCGCGCCGGCCGCGAAGAAGATGGGCTCGCCCGTTCCGCCGGTCGCGTAGTAGTCGCAGGTGGTGGCGGCGCGGTCGCACCATGCGACTCGCTGCAGACTGATCCCGCCGAGGCTCCAGTTCTCCGGCCATCCGTACTCCAGCACGTTCGGGTTCGACGACGACGGGCGGCTGTCCCATCCGCCCGGGAACGCCGCGGCGAGATCGAGCCCGGCGCTCGAGTGGCGACGAATCGTGACCGGCCCCCACTTCGTCCCCGTGCGGTTGGCCGCAGGGAGCGTGGTCGCATCGAGGGTGAACGCCACCCACGCGCCCCCGCCCGGATCGGACCACCCGGGTGGAGCCGTCGGCGACGATGCCGGGGGCGCAGCCGTCGTCGTGGTCGTCGGGGCGGTGGTCGTCGTCGGGGCGGTGGTCGGGGCGGTGGTCGTCGTCGGGGCGGAGGTCGTCGTCGTGGTCGAAGGAGCGGTGGGCGGCGTCGGGTCGGTCTGCGCGCCGGCCGGGAGCGCGACCCCGGGCCCGAGGGTCGCGGCCGAGACGACGACGAGCAGGACGGACGCGCCGGCTCGGATCGACCGCCTGACTCGCTGCCGCACCATTTCGCTCCCTCGTCGCGTCCGTGGAGACGATGGGACTCGAACCCACGACCCCCTGCTTGCAAAGCAGGTGCTCTAGCCAGCTGAGCTACGTCCCCCGGCCCGAGCGTAGCGAGCGGATGGGGGCGTCCGGGCGTCGACCTCGATGGTGCCGGGATCGGCGCCGATGGGCCGGTCTCGTCGGGTTCCCGGTGCTCGGGAGCCAGACTGTCGGCCGAGCTACTCGCGCGCGCCTTCGAACGCGGCGGCCTTGACGCCGCGTCGCGCGAGCTCGGCGAGCACGGAGCCCGCATCGAACGTGGCGCTCATGGCGCGCGCACCGCCGTGCTCCGTGCGCAGTCCGATCGACGGGATCAGTCCGCTGAGGCGGGCTGCGCTCACAGCCAGCGCCGTGCCCGCGGCGATCGCCGGCCGCTCGATCACGCCGTAGACGATCGAGGTCCGGACCCCGCCCTGCCAGCCCCACACCTCGACCCGGGCGCCACCGAACTCGGACGCGGCCGTGCGCTTGCCGAACCTCCTGCTCGGGACGCGCCGCGGTGGTGCCTCCGCCCGAACGGTGATGTCGCGCGCCTCGGTGACCGTCGACTGCAGCAGCTCCACACCAGCAGCGATCGACGTGCACTCTCGCACGGCGACCGGCTCGGGCAGCCAGACGAGCTGCGGGCCACGTCGTTCCGGGACGTGCCAGTCCCCGTTGCGCCACTCACGGGGACCCGAGCGCATCGCCTGCCGGAGCGAGGCGTGGCACGACGGCCCGGCGACGCCCACCCGGGCGACGTGGACCTCGTCCGGGTCGTCCAGCGCGTCCGCCGCGTGCCGGGCCAGGACGTCGGCGATGCCGGGCACGAGGGCGCATCCGATGACGACACGCACGTCCCGATCGAATGCGGCCGGTCCCAGCGCCAGCAGTCCCCGCAGCGCCACGTCGTCGTCTGCGCACGAGGCAGCGGGGATCCCGCCTTCGATCGCCCGACGTACGAGCGCCACCCCGGCCGCGCCGGGGATCGCGATCGCGAGCGCGGCCGGATCACCGTCGAGCGCCCGCTCGAGCGGCACCGTCTCCGCTCCCACCGCTCGCGCCAGTCGGCCGGCGGCAGCCGCGTCGCGGGCCGCGATGCGCAGCCCCGCGAGTCCGGGGGTGTCGACGAGCTGGCGGGCGGCTCTCACGGCGACCGCGCCGGAGCCGACGAGTGCGACGTGGCTCAACGGAAGTCGGGACCCTCGAGCTCGCGCCACGTCCCCGTCGTGGGCTGGACCTCGCCCTTGCCGCGGAGCCGCACGAACACGCCCACGAGCACCGCGAGCAAGCCGAGAACGAGGCCGCGCCGAACGTTGCTCACGCGGGGAGTGTACGTGGGGCTAGGTGGAATCGAACCACCGACCTCATCCTTATCAGGGATGCGCTCTAACCGACTGAGCTATAGCCCCGGGAGGACGCGTGAGCGTACCCGCGGGTACGGGGACCGAGGTGAGGCGATCAGCGCCCGGCGTCTTCTTCCTTGATCACGAGCTCGAGCCCGCCGAAGAGCTCGGCGAAGATGTTGTAGAAGGATGCCGCGATCACCGTGATCACGACCTGGAGCGCGACGATCACCAGCGAGACCAGGATCGCACCCTGCAGCACCCCGGCCGAGAGGAACGTGAAGTCCTTGGCCGACAACAGGTCGCCGAGGAAGTCCTCCACGCTCCCGATCACCCCCGCAGCATCGGCGATGACCCAGAGCGCGACCAACGCCACCAACGTGACGAACATCGCGGAGACGTAGAAGCAGAGCGAGAGCTTCGTGACCGACCAGAGATCGACGCGCGCGAGCGTCTGCCGCGTCCTCCGAACACCGGCACGAGGCGCGAGCCCCGGTGGCGGCGTCTTGCTCCGTGCCCGTCGGCGGGTGGCCGGTGCGTCGGCGAGCTCGGTCTCGTCGGAAGATGCGTCCACGACCGGGGCCTCGGACGCGTCGGCGCCGCTGCTGACCACCCGTCGACGCGCGGCCCGCGGTGGCCGCACTCGGCGGGGGTCGGAACCTGCGGGGTCCCGCCGGCCGGGAACGTCGTCGGGGCGCGCCGCGTCCGACGACTGGGTGTCCGGGGGCGCCGCGGTGTACGCGACCCGTCGCGGCGCGTCGTCGCTGGGCATCGGTGAATGGTACGCGTTCCGGGGCCGGATCGAGGCACCGCGCCGCCCGCGGCCCTGTCGTAGCGTGGTGCCCGGTCAGAACGCCTCGGGGACCTCAGGTGTCGACGTGCTCGGGTTCGAGCACCGGCGCCACGGCAACGATCGTCTCGCCGTCGCCGAGCCGAGCAACCCGGACTCCGGTCGCATCACGACCCTGGGTCGAGATCTCGCTCGCCTGCATCCGGATGATGTTGCCGGCCGAGCTGAACACGAGGATCTCGTCCTCGTCGCTCACACAGAACGCGCCGACGACCGCTCCCCGTTTCGCGGTGATCTTCATCCCGCGCACACCCATCCCGCCGCGGCCCTGACGGTGGAACAGGGCGAGCTTCGTGCGCTTCCCGTGCCCGCTCGAGCTCACGAAGAGCATCACGGCACCACGTCGGTACGCGTCGCACGAGACGACCGCGTCCCCGGGCTTGAGTCGCATCCCCCGGACGCCGGCCGAGGCCCGTCCGGTGGGACGCACTCCCGCCTCGGAGAACCGGATCGTCTGGCCGTTCTTCGTCGTCAGCACGATGTCGTTCTTGCCCGTGGACTGGACCACCCGGACGAGCTCGTCGCTCTTCACGAGGTTGATCGCGATGAGCCCGTTGCGGACCGACGAGTCGTACTCGCCCATCTTGGTCTTCTTGACCGTGCCGTTCTTGGTGGCGAAGAAGAGATAGGCCCCGTCCTCGTACGTCCGCGTGTCGATGATCGCCTGGATTCGCTCGTCGTTCGAGAGCGAGATGAGGTTCACGAGCGCGGTCCCGCGTGCGGTTCGATCCTTCAAGGGGATCTCGTGTGCGCGGAGGCGGTACACCTTCCCACGGTTCGAGAAGAGCAGCAGATACGAGTGCGCGGTCGTCGTGAGCAGCTTGTCGACGTAGTCGTCGCCGCGCGCCTTGCTGCCCTTGACGCCCCGTCCGCCGCGACTCTGCCTTCGGAAAGCGTCGGCGGCGACGGTCTTGATGTAGCCCTTGTTCGTCAACACGACGACGACTTCCTCGTCTTCGATCATGTCGAGGATGTCGATCTCGCCCGTGTCGACGGTGAGGCGGGTCCGACGCGCGTCGCCGTACTTCTCCTTGATCTCGAGCAGCTCGTCCTTGATGACCTTCCGGAGCTTGGCCTTGCCCTTCAGGATCGACTCGAGCTCCTTGATCATCGCCGCGAGCTCGTCGAGCTCCTCCTTGAGCTTCTGTCCCTCGAGCTGGGTCAGTCGTCGGAGCTGCATGTCGAGGATGAACCCGGCTTGGATCTCGGAGAAGGAGAACGGCTTCTTCATCAGACCGGCACGCGCGGTGTCGACGTCCTTCGCGCCCCGGATCAGCTCGATGATGGCGTCGATCATCCCGAGCGCCTTCACCAGGCCTTCGACGATGTGCGCGCGTTCCCTCGCCTTCCGGAGCCGGAACTCGGTCCGGCGGGTGACGACCTCGAACTGGTGATTGACGTAGACCAGCACCGCGCGGTCGAGGGAGAGCAGCCGCGGCACGCCGTCGACCAGCGCCAGGATGTGCGCGGCGAACGATGTCTGCATGGGCGTGTGCTTGTAGAGCTGGTTGAGCACGACGTTCGCGTTCGCGTCGCGGCGGAGCTCGACCACCAGCCGGTTCGTCACGCCCGAGGACTCGTTCCGGACGTCGCGGATGCCCTCGATCTTCCGGTCGTTGACGAGCTCGGCGATCTTCTGCCCGATGACCTCGACCGACGTCTGGTACGGGACCTCGGTGACGACGATGCGCTGCTCACCGCGACGTCCCTCGTCGATCTCGGCGACGGCGCGCATCTTGATCGAGCCGCGTCCTTTCGCGTACATGTCCTTGATCCCGTCCTTGCCGAGGATCAACGCCCCGGTCGGGAAGTCGGGTCCCTTGACGAACTTCATCAGCTGGGCTGGCTTCGCGTCGGGGTTGTCGATCATGAAGACCGCTGCGTCGATGATCTCGCCGAGGTTGTGCGGCGGGATGTTCGTCGCCATGCCGACGGCGATGCCGCCGCCGCCGTTCACGAGCAGGTTCGGGAACCGGGCCGGGAGCACCGTGGGCTCTTGGTTCTCGCCGTCGTACGTCGCGGCGAAATCGACCGTGTCCTCGTCGAGCTCGCCGAGGAGCTCCATCGCGATCGGCGCGAGCTTGGCCTCTGTGTACCGCGCGGCAGCCGGCCGGTCGTTCGGGTCGGGTGAGCCGAAGTTCCCGTGGCCGTCGACGAGCGGGTACCGGAGGGAGAAGTCCTGGGCCATGCGCGCCATCGAGTCGTAGATCGCGCTGTCGCCGTGTGGGTGGTACCGCGCCATCACGTCGCCGACCGTCTGCGCGGACTTCCGGTGCTTGCGGTCGGGACGGGTGCCGGCGTCGTACATCGCGTACAGGATCCGCCGGTGCACCGGCTTCAGTCCGTCACGCGCGTCCGGCAACGCGCGCGCGGTGATGACCGACATCGCATAGTCGAGGAAGGATCGCTCCATCTCCTCGCGGAGCTCGATCCCTTCGATGTTGCCGCCATCGAGGGTCTGCTGCGAGATGTCCTCAGGCATCGATGAACCTGACGTCCTTCGCGTTCTCCTGGATGAAGCGCTTGCGCGTCTCGACGCTCTCCCCCATGAGCGTCGAGAACACCTCGTCAGCCATCGCGGCGTCGGCGAAGTTCACCCGCAGAAGACTGCGCGTCTCGGGGCTCATCGTCGTCTCGGCGAGCTCCTGCCAGTCCATCTCGCCCAGACCCTTGAACCGACTCACCTCGAACTTGCGCCCCTCGTGCGTCCGTTCGAAGTCGCGGAGCGCGCCTTCGTCCTTGAGGTAGTGACGCTCCTTGCCGAGGTCGGCGCGGAACAACGGGGGCTGCGCGAGGTAGATGCAGCCGTGCAGCACGAGCTCGTGGAGCTGGCGGTAGAAGAACGTGAGCAACAGGGTGCGGATGTGGCTGCCGTCGACGTCGGCGTCACACATGATGATGATCTTGTGGTACCGGACCTTCTCGCCGTCGAACTCCTCGGCGACTCCGCCGCCGATGGCCTGCACGAGGTTCTGGATCTCCTCGTTCTTGAGCATCTTGTCCATGCGGGCGCGCTCGACGTTGAGGATCTTGCCGCGGATGGGCAGGATCGCCTGGATACGGGGATCGCGCGCCTGCTTGGCGGAGCCCCCCGCGCTGTCGCCCTCGACGATGAACAGCTCGGACTCTGCCGGGTCCTTCGACGCGCAGTCGGCGAGCTTGCCCGGCATCGCGGCGCTCTCGAGCAGGGACTTGCGCCGGGTGAGGTCTCTCGCCTGACGCGCTGCGAGGCGCGCGCGCGCGGCCTGGGTCGACTTCTGGAGGATCGCCTTGCCCTCCGACGGATGCTCTTCCAACCAATCGGCGAGCTTGTCGTTGGTGGCTTTCTCGACGAGTGAGCGCATCTCCGTGTTCCCGAGCTTCGCCTTCGTCTGCCCTTCGAACTGCGGATTGCGCAGCTTCACCGACACGATCGCGGTGAGCCCTTCGCGGATGTCCTCGCCGAGCAGGTTCGGATCCTTGTCCTTGAGCAGGCCCTTGAACTTGGCGTACTTGTTGAGCACGTTGGTGAGCGCCTTCTTGAAGCCCTCCTCGTGCATGCCGCCCTCGGTCGTGGCGATGTTGTTCGCGAACGAGTGGATGCCTTCGTAGTACCCGGCGTTCCATTGCATCGCGATGTCGATCTCGTAGTCGGGACCGGTGTCGGAGTACGCGGCGACGCGCTTGAAGATCGGCTCTTTCGCGGCGTTCAGGTGCTTCACGAAGTCGACGATGCCGCCGGCGTACTTGAACGTCTGCTCGAGCGCGGGCGTGGGGCGCTCGTCGCGGAATCGGATCTCGAGGCCCTTGTTGAGGAACGCCATCTCGCGGAGGCGCTCCGCGAGCGTCTGGGCGCGGAAGTCGGTCTCCTCGAAGATCGACGCGTCGGGCCAGAAGGTCACGGTCGTGCCGCGCTTCTTTGATGCGCCGGTCTTCTTGAGGCGCGCCGTCGGCTTGCCGCCGTTCTTGTACGTCTGGACCCACTTGCCGCCGTCGCGGTGGATCTCGAGCTCGAGCTTCGAGGAGAGCGCGTTCACGACGGAGACGCCGACGCCGTGGAGCCCGCCGGAGATCTTGTAGCCCTCGCCGCCGAACTTCCCACCCGCGTGCAGGGTGGTCATGACGATCTCGGCCGCGGACTTCTTCGGGTCCTCGGCGTGCGGATCGACGGGGATCCCGCGACCGTTGTCGCTGACGCAGCAGCCGCCGTCGGCCAGCAGGGTGATGTCGATGCGGGTCGCCTCTCCCGCCATCGCCTCATCGACCGCGTTGTCGACCACCTCGTACACCAGGTGGTGCAGGCCGGAGAGCCCGGTGGAGCCGATGTACATGCCGGGGCGCTCGCGGACGGGCTCGAGGCCCTTGAGGACGGTGATGTCCTTGGCCTTGTACGTGGACGTCACCGCGCGCGCACCTCGCCTTCCGCTCGTTCGAGGCCGGCCGGTGCGGGACCGACCCGGACTCGGGGGGGACCTTCGCCGCGCCGCCAGGGAGGAAATTGCAGGTCAGAACCCTGAAACAACACGACGCAGTCTACCAGAGGCCTGTGACCGTCCTTCGACACGCGCGTCGCGCGCGGCGCGTCAGTCCTCGGGCGGACGGGGCTCGACGACGACGCGCACCTCCCGCACGACCCCGACGCCGACGAGCTCCGCGATCCGGTCGAGGAGCTCGCGCTCGAGGTACCGGATCTGGGTTGCCCAGGCCCCCGAGTCCACCGCGACCGTGATGACGTCGCCGCGGAGCGCCCGGAGCCGCGCGCTGCCGGTCAGCGCTGGCCCCACGAGCTCATCCCAGCGATCGGCGAGGGTGCCCACGACGCCGGGATCGGCGAGGCCGAGCTCGCTCCCCAGCGCCGCGAGTGCCTCCCCGACCGCGACCGGCTCGGGTTCCTCACCCGGCACGCCCCGGGGCCGGAAGCGTCGTCTCATCGGAGCGTTCCCGCGCGCGTCACGCCGGCTCGAGGACGCCGGCCCGCACGCGCAGCCGCGAGGTCGCCGTGACGCCCTCCGGCAGCGCCCCGGCCGTGGTGATCAGCGTCTGCGTGGCATCGAGGCGCTCGACGAGCGCCGCTCCCCGCCGCTCGTCGAGCTCACTGAAGACGTCGTCGAGGAGCAGCACCGGCACTTCCCCGGTCACCTCGGCGACGACCCGATGCCCCGCGAGGCGGAGGGCGAGCGCCAGGCTCCGCTGCTCACCCTGGGACGCGCGCGTCCGTGCGTCGAGCCCATCCACGGCGAGGCTCCATTCGTCGCGGTGCGGGCCCACGAGCGTGACCCCACGGGCCAGCTCCTTGGATCGCAGTCGTGCGAGCGCGCGCGTGAGGGCGGCGGGCACGGCATCCGGATCCACGTCTCCATGATCGTCATCCCACTCGGCCACGTACCGCGCGTCGACCGGCTCGTCCGACCCGGCGACGTCACGGTAGGCCGCGGCGACGGCCTCCGCGAGGCGTGCGCCGATACGCAGTCGACCGCGGATGATCTCGGCTCCGGCCGACACCAGCTGGGCGTCGAAGACCTCGAGGGTGGCGCGCGCGTCGGCGTCGCGAACGCCCCCCTTGAGGAGCGCGTTGCGATGCCTGAGGACGCGCTCGTAGTCGCTCCGGGCCGCGGCGTACCGGGGCGCAACCGTGACGAGGAGGTCGTCGAGGTAGGTCCGCCGGTTCGACGGCCCTCCCTTGACCAGCCCGAGGTCGTCGGGGGCGAAGACGGTGACGCGCAGCGCGCCGAGCAGGTCGCGGGTCTTCGTGAGCGGATGCCCGTCCAGCAGCACCCGGTTGCGCCCGACGGCGTGAAGCTCGGCCTCGATGCGGCGTTCGCGGCCACCGTCGCCGAGCACCTCGACCCGCACGATGGCCTGCGCGGTGCCGCTACGGACGAGGGCCGCGTCGGGCACCGCGCGGAACGACCGTCCCATCGCCGCCCAGGCCACCGCTTCGAGCAGGCTGGTCTTGCCCTGCCCGTTGTCGCCGACGACGACGGTCACGCCCTCGGGCAGCGTGAGCTGTGCCGCCTCGTAGCCGCGGAAGTCGACCAGCTCGAGCCTGGAGACGCGCACGCCCGGTCGGCGTTCAGGCGATGCGGACCGGCATCAGGAGGTACAGGAAGTCGGCGTCCTTGCCGCGCAGCACCGCGGGCTTCAGCGGGTCGATCGACTCGATCGTGAGCTCGGGAGATGCCGCTGCCTCCACTCCGTCGAGGAGGAACCGTGAGTTGAACGCGACCGTCACGTCCGTCCCCTCGAACTTCGCCTCGACCGGCTCGAACGACTGCCCGACGTCCTGGGCCGTCGCGGAGAGCTCGAGGCCGTCGTTGCTCATCGCGAGCCGGATCGGGGCGGAGTCCCGGCTGGTCCCTCCGACGAGGCTCACACGCTCGACCGCGGCCGTGAAGGCCTCGCGCTCGACGGTCATCTTGTTCGGATACCCGGAAGGGATGAGCTGCTGGTAGTTCGGGAAGTCCCCTTCGATCAGACGGGCCGTGAGCTCGGTCGCCTCCAGCTTGAAGGTCACGTACCGGTCGCCGAGGTAGACGTCGACGTCGCTGCTCCCCAGGAGTCGCTGCAGCTCCCCCAGCCCCTTCGCACCGACGAGCACCTTCTGTCCCTCGGGGAGCAGGGTCACGCCGGGCAGCTCCCGGACGGCGAGCCGGTAGGAATCTGTCGCGACGAGCCGAACTCCGTCGCCCGTCGCGGTGATCAGCACGCCGGTGAGGATCGGGCGAGCGTCGTCCTTCGAGGCCGCCGGGACGACCTGGCGCAGCCCCTCCGCGAGCGGACCGCCGGCCACCCGCACCGCGTCGCCCTCGGTCTCGTGCAGTCGGGGAAAGTCGCTCGCCGCGAGGGTACGGACCTCCGACCGGAACCGACCGGCTTCGATCTTGGCCTGTTCCTCCCCGATCTCGACGGTCACCGTGTCCGACGAGAGCTTGGCCAGGGTGTCGACGAGCAGCCGTGCGACCAGCACTGCAGAGCCCTCGCCCTCGACCTCGGCGGGGACCCGGACACGGATCGTGAGCTCGAGGTCCGACCCCGTGAACTCGACCAGGCCCGCACTGAGCGTGACCTTGATCCCCGAGAGCACCGGCAGCGCTCCGGTCCTGCTCGCGACGGCCCGGTACGCGGTGCCGACCGCTTCGGCCAGGGCATCTCGTTGACAACGGAACTTCACCGGCCGAGCCTCCTCGGGGAGCACTGCACAGGGCTGCCTTCTAGTAATTGAAAGAAGTAGGAGTGGTAGTAGGGGCTGGGGATCGTGGAGAACGATGCATCGGTGCTGGTCAGAGGGCTGCGGTCCTCCCCAGGTTGTCCACCGTGATCCACAGGGAACCGGGCTCGGACCCGGGGCGGTCCTGCGGGGTCCCCAGTTCGCCCACCGTATCCCCAGTCATCCACAGGATTATCCACTGCTCCCGAGACGGACCCGGCCGATGAGCTCGTTGACCTGCTCGAACGTGGTGTGGCGCTCGGCCATCTGGGTCCGGATCTTGTCGACGGCGTACATCACGGTGGTGTGATCCCGGCCGCCGAAGGCCTCGGCGATCCGGGGGTAGCTGAAGTCGGTGAGCTCGCGCATCACGTACATGCTGATCTGGCGGGCCGTGACGAGAGGACGGCGGCGGCTCTTGCCGCAGAGGTCCTCGACGGTCCAGCCGAACATCTTCGCCGTCTCCTCGAGGATGAGGGTCGCGTTGATCTCGCGGGGCTTCGTGGTCGGGAGCAGGTCGGCGAGCACCGAGCGGGCGATCTCCTCGGAGAGCGGAGCCCGGTTCAGGCTCGAGTAGGCCGCCACCCGGATCAGCGCCCCCTCGAGCTCACGGATGTTCTCCTGGATGTTGCTGGCGATGAACCCCATGACCTCGTCGGGGATGCCGCCCAAGTGCTCGGCCTCGGCCTTCTTGCGCAGGATCGCGAGCCGGGTCTCGAACTCCGGGGGCTGGACGTCGGTGAGCAGTCCCCATTCGAACCGGCTCCGCAGGCGGTCCTCGAGCGTCGCGATCGACTTGGGGGACCGATCCGAGGAGATGACGATCTGTCCGCCCTCCCCGTGGATCTGGTTGAAGGTGTGGAAGAACTCCTCTTGGAGCTCCTGGGTCCGCTCGAGGAACTGGATGTCGTCGATGAGCAGCACGTCGAGCTCGCGGTAGCGGCGCTTGAAGACAGGCATGCGGGTCCGGTCGCGGATCGCCTCGACGAAGTCGTTCATGAAGGACTCCGTCGACACGTAGCGAACCCTCTTCTTGGGGTAGAGGCTTCGGACGTAGTGGCCGATCGCATGCAGGAGGTGGGTCTTGCCGAGCCCGGCTGGGCCGTAGATGAAGAGGGGGTTGTATGCCTGAGCCGGCGCCTCGGCCACCGAGAGCGCGGCCGCGTGGGCGAACCGGTTGGAGGCCCCGATGACGAACTGATCGAAGGTGTACCGGGGGTTGAGCGTCCCCGAGGCCCAGATGGACTCGCTCTGGGCGGGGGTGGTCGCGGCGGGTGTCGCGGGCTCGTCGAGGGCGGGGTCGGGGATGGGGACCGGGTCCTCTGTCCGGGCCTCGGCCGGCGCCGAGGTGTCGACGAGGATCTCGAACGCGATCTCCCGCCCGACCGCGCGGCCGAGGGCGTCGTCGAGGAGCGAGTGGTAGCTCGAGCGGATCCGCTCTGCTGCGAGGTGGTTCGGGACGGACAGCACGAGGACGTCGTGATCGAACCGGATCGGGGACACCCCCTGGAACCAGGTGTGCCACGTTGCCTCGGCGAGCTCGGAGCGGACGCGCGGGGCTGCCTGCTCCCAGATGCGCTTGGCGATGTCGTCGTCGACGGAGCTCGCCGCAGAGGCCTGCGCCCCGCGCTCATCCGACCGATCGAGGTTGTCCACAGATACGTCCACAATTGTGGAGAACGGCGGGGGCAGCGATTGCCTCCCCCTCGGCATGTTGCCCGGCCGATGGGGCCGGGGCCCCAGTGGGGAAGGCCGCCGCGTCGAGGCCGGATCGACGAGACGCGGCGGAACGTAGCACCGAAGATCGCGCGTCTCAAGCGGACCCGCGCGAAGAAGAGGCGCGCGCAGGGACGCGTCCACGCGGACGGCCGCGCGACGCGACGCGCGACGCCGCGAAGGCGGTCGATGCTCCGCGTTGCGACGTGCCTCGACGCGCCCGTACACTCGGCGGGTTCTCCCTTCGACCGGCCCCACCTCGCCGGTCGCCCTGCGCCTCGAGGAGGCATCGCGTGAAGCGCACGTTCCAGCCCAACATCCGGAAGCGGAAGAAGAAGCACGGATTCCGCAGCCGCATGCGGACCCGCGGCGGCCGAGCGACCTTGCGCACGCGGCGCCAGCGCGGCCGCAAGCGCCTCAGCGCCTGATCTGGCGAGTTCGCGATCGTGCGACCTTTGTGGCCCTCTCGAGGGCACCGCGGGTTCGCCGCGGACCGATCATGGTGCGCCGCGTGCCCTCCGACGACGGGACGACGCGCGTCGCGTACGCCATCGGACGCACGGTCGGTTCGGCGGTCGTCCGCAACCGCATCCGTCGCCGCGTTCGGGCCGTCGTCGCGGCCCGAGGCGACGATCTCGCACCGGGCGCGTACCTCATCGGTGCGCGCAGGGAGGTGCTGACGATGCCCTTCGCCGAGCTCGACCGGGTCGTCGACGATGCCCTGACTGCGGCGGCCGCCCGATGACCGCCCCCGCGGACCCGGCGCGGAGCAGCACCGGCCCGATCGCCCGGCTGCTGATGCTTCCCATCCGGGGCTGGCGCCTGCTCAGCCTGCGGCTCCCGCCCCGCTGTCGGTTCTACCCGTCGTGCTCCGCGTACGCCCTCGAGGCGCTGGAACGGCACGGGGCGCGGCGCGGCTCGTGGCTCGCGCTCCGACGCGTCGGCCGCTGCCATCCCTGGCACGAGGGCGGCCTCGACCCGGTGCCCGCACCGAACACACGTTCGCCTCGTGGGGCGGCGTCGCGCGCGACCCGACCCGTCTGACCCCCTGAGAGAAGGCCTGGATGCTCGATCCGATCTACAACGCCATCGGATGGCTGCTGGCGCAGTACTACTCCGTGATCCCCAATCTCGGGGTCGCGATCATCCTGCTCACGTTCACGATCATGCTCCTGCTGTACCCGCTCACCGCGAAGCAGGCGAAGTCGATGATCGCCATGCAGCGCGTGCAGCCCGAGATCAAGAAGCTCCAGGCGAAGTACAAGAACGACCGCCAGAAGCTCAACGAAGAGATGATGAAGTTCTACCAGGAGAACAAGATCAACCCGCTCGCCGGGTGTCTGCCGCTCCTGGTCCAGCTCCCCATCTTCTTCGCACTCTTCACGGTCCTGCGGGACTCCTACAAGTACGTCCCGGTCGACTCCGGGCTCTACGCCGACCTGTGCAGCAAGGGTGGTGAGCTCCTCAACGAGGTCGCGTGCGGGAAGGCCGGCGTCAACCCCCTCCAGTTCCTGTCGATGGACCTCACACTGGGGGCGACAGACCCGCACGGCGGGATCATCGACGCGCTGCCGTACTTCATCCTGGTGGCCCTGGTGATCCTGACGGGGTTCCTGCAGACACGGCAGGCCCAGAAGCGCACGCCGGTCGCGAACAAGCAGATGGCCATGGTGATGAAGGTCCTGCCGATCTTCTTCGGCCTCATCTCCCTGCAGTTCCCGTCCGGTCTGGTGCTGTACTTCTTCGTGAGCAACCTCTGGCGCCTCGGCCAGCAGGAGGTCATCTTCCGGAGCGTGGGTACGACCGCGAAGCCGGCCTCCGGCAAGGGAGATCGCCAGCCGGTCCTCGAGGTCGAGGGTCGTGACACGACGCCGGAGGCACCGGCGGAGCGCGCACCGAAGCCGCCGTCGTCCGCGGCCAAGCGCCAGGCCTCTGCCGCGCCGGCCCCGTCACCGGAGACACCGCCGGTCGCCGACGCCCCGCGTTCGGGGGTGCGGGGCCTCTTCCAGCTCCCTCCCCCGCCGGAGGTGAAGGGGCAGCCCCGGGCCCAGTCGGCCCAACCCGGAGCCCGGCCGAAGCCACCACCGTCGCGGAACCGCAGCAAGAAGAAGAAGCGGCGGCGCTGACCGATGGAGTGGATCGAGACCAACGGCAAGACGGTCGCGGACGCGGTCGAGATGGCCCTCGACCGTTTGGGGGTCCACGAGGACGATCTCGAGTACGAGGTCGTGCAGGAGCCTCGTAGCGGGCTGCTGGGGCGCAAGGAGGCCCGGATCCGGGCGCGCGTGCGCCCGATCTCCCGGGAGAAGCCCGGCGGGGACCGCAGGCGCCGAGGGGGCAAGCGAAACGGCGCAGGCGGGAGCCGAGGCGCGGGCCGGGGCGGACGCTCCGGACGCGGGCCCGCCAGAGGGTCCGAGCCCGAGCGCGCCGGGGCGCCTGACGGCGAGCGGGCCGCCGCGAGCGGTACCGGGAGCGGAGCCGCCCCCGGCGGTGCCGGCGATGGAGGACGATCCGGCTCCGGGAGGTCGCGACGCCGTCGCGGCGGCCGCGGGGGCGGCGCGGCGCGAGCCGCGGCAGATTCGACAGGGTCCGGCGAGCGGCCGCCCTCGGGACGCGACAAGGAGCGAGCAGTGAGTGAGTCCACGGTGCCAGTGCAGGAGCAGGCCGATTCCGCCGCCGCGTTCACGCGGGGCCTGGTGGCGGCGTTCGGGTACGACGCCACGGTGACGACACGGGAGGAAGCCGAGGACGTCGTGATCGTCGACGTCGAGGGCACGGGGCTCGGACTGCTCGTGGGGCCCAAGGGCGCCACGCTCCAGGCCATCGAGGAGCTGGTGCGCACCGCGATGCAGCGCCAGACCGAGGGTCACGGGGTCCGGCTCCATGTCGATGTCGGTGGCTACCGGGCCAGGCGGCGGGAGGCGCTCGAGGAGTTCGCTCGCAAGCTGGCCGAGGAGGTCAAGGCGTCCGGCACGGAGAAGGCCCTCGAGCCGATGTCTGCCGCGGACCGGAAGGCCGTGCACGATGCCTGCGCCGAGGTCGAGGGCGTGTCGACGACCTCCGAGGGCGAAGATCCGCGCCGCCGCGTGGTGATCCTCCCGGCTTGACCCGGCCCGCCTGATCCGGCCTGGCGTGATCCGGCCCCCAGGGTTGGCCGGGGCCGGCCGAAGGGACATCTCATGACGACCCTGCTCGAGATCCTGCGCCGTGCGCAGGATCTCGGCATGTTCGGCCCCGGTTCGGTCGAGGGGCAGCTCGCCCATGCCGAGGCGTTCGTCGAGTTGGCCCTCGCCGATGCGGACGAGCCCCCGTGGCCGTTCCTGGACCTCGGGTCCGGTGGCGGGCTCCCCGGCCTGGTCCTCGCCCAGCGCCCGGGCGCCGGGGGTACGCTCCTCGACGCCCAGCAACGCCGGGCCGAATTCCTGACCGAGGCGGTTGCAGCGTTGGCCCTGGCGGGCCGAATCATGGTGGTCGCCGGCCGGGCCGAAGACATCGCCCGGGACCCGAAGCACCGGGGCCGGTACGGACTCGTCACCGCCCGCAGCTTCGGGGCCCCCGCGGTGACGGCCGAGTGTGCCGCGGGGTTCCTCCGGGCTGGTGGGCGCCTGGCCGTGAGCGAGCCCCCCGGTGGCGCTCCGACCCGGTGGTCGGCCCCGGCCCTGGAGACGCTCGGTCTCTCGCCACCACGGTTCGCGTATCACGCGGGCGCCTCCGTGGCCCTGCTCGACCACCCCGGTCAGACCTCCCCTCGCTGGCCCCGCCGCCCCGGAATCCCCGCCAAACGCCCGCTCTGGTAGTCCCGGCCCGCTCCCCATGGAGCGCGGAGCCCCAGCCTTCCCCCCGGACTGGGATGTTCCACGTGGAACACTCCGCGAACAGGACAAATGCCCCCCTTTCGATGGTTCCACGTGGAACCACCTCCCGCGCCGGGAGAGGCCGCGCCGGGAGAGGCTGCGCCGGGAGAGGCTGCGCCGGGAGAGGCTGCGCCGGGAGAGGC
>JAWOIO010000123.1:0-4302 GCA_046484625.1 Acidimicrobiia bacterium | reverse complement strand
ACCATGGTAGCAAGCCACTGGCCGGGCTGGCAAGGATCTTGCGCACCCGACATAGGAGGATCGGTAGGGATGGAAAGGGGGGTGCGCTGCCGCTATGCCGGCAGTGGAAGGGTGAGGCGTGAGTCGCGCGCCCAGTGGCGGATATCAAGGTAACTTTGGGTGATGGACCCGGTCATCCTGGCGAGCGCCCGGAGACACGGGATCCGGGACGACAACATGCTGCACGCCTATCGCAACCCGATCCGAGTGTTCGAGGTCGACGACCTCACGATGCTCATCGGTCCCGACGGGTCAGCGTCGCTGCTCGAGATCGGTGTCGCTCGTGGCGAGGGCATCGACTTCATCGTCCACGCCATGGCCGCCCGACCCACGTTCTTGGAGTAGTCCTATGCCCCGATCGATTCAAGAGATCCTCGACCACGGCGACGAGCTCGCCGAACGCTTCGAGGAGTACGAGCCCGAGGCGGGCGACGAGCGGGTGCTCGAGGAGTATCTCCTCGAGCGCGCGACGATCGCCCGAGCGCGCAGCGAGCGTCAGATCGTCGAAGCCGTCACTGCCGCTCGAAGCGCCGGCCTGTCGTGGCAGCGGATCGGCGACATCCTCGGCACGTCCGCGCAAGCCGCGCAGCAGCGCTACGGCGCGGCGGTCGAGCCAGTCTGAGTCGCCGCATTACCGGCAACGGGCGAGGTCGTGCGAGTTTGCGTCTCGGCCAGACGCCCACTGAGAACTAGGGACGGGGCTAGTGAACGAAGCCTGCCGACGGCGGGCGACAGACTGGCCACGGTCCGTGGATCCTCGACGGCGATCCAGGCCCCCTCCGACGCCCCCGGCCCGTTCTCGCTCAGCGACGCCACCGCAGTTCGCGCGCTCCTCACCGCCGCCGGGTTCCACCACGTCGCAGTCGACGCCTCCGAGATGACAGTCGCGCTCGGCGGCGGTCTACCACTCGACGCCACCCTCGATTACCTCCGAACCAGTGGGCTCGGCCGAGCAGTGTTCGCCGACGCGACCCCCGCACAGATCGACGACGCCATCGAGGCCGTCCGTTCCGCTCTCCGGCCCTACGACACCGACGACGGCGTCCAGCTCGGCGGGGCCGCGTGGCTCGTCACTGCGCGTCCATGAACCGCGACACGATCGCCGTCGATGACCGGCCCGTCGATTGAGAGATCGGTGCCTTCCGTCCTTATGGAGTCTGACGGGTGGGGGCGGGTTCGGCGGCGTCGATTGACCACACCATCACCGGTTCCTCGAACCCCTTGAGGGTTCTTCGCCCTGCAGGCTGCACGGACAGGAGTGGGCTTCCGATTGTCGCCTGGTCGGTGAGAACCTCTCCGGGAATCGCTTCGGCGGTGAGGCGGGACGCGAGGTTCACGACGGGCCCGTAGTAGTCACCGTGGCGAAAGAGCACCTCGCCCGCGCTGACACCGCCCCGCGGCGCCACCGACGGGGCAGCTCCTGTGGTCTCGATGAGTTCCAGAGCGATCGCGGCGACGACGCTCGCGTCGCTGGCTGCGATCATGACCTCGTCCCCGATGCTCTTGATGATCCGCCCGCCGTGACGGCCTGCCGTCTCGAAGGCACGGCTCTCGAACGCCTCTACGGTCGCGATCAACTCAGCAGGTGACAGGGAACGCGACAGGGGAGTGAAGCCGACGAGATCGACGAAGCCGACTGCCATGTGCACGATCTGTGGTGCCCTGACACCCGACTGCGCATTCCGCTGGCGCCGCACCGCAGCCCACATGTGGTGTCGGAACACTGTCGGGAGCTGGTCCGCGAAGACCAGCGCCAACGCCGACGCCAGTGCGTTCTGATTCGCCATCGCGACAAGATCAGTCTCGTCATCGACCGGCTGTTCGACGTCCTGGACATACGCGGCCACCATCGCATCGGCCAGTCGGGCCACCAGCGTCCCGGTGACGCGCATCAGCTCCGGACGGACCTCGGCGACGATCCCGCTTTCGTCGTTCGTGATCAGCGAGGCCAATGCGACATCACCCGGACCGAAGCCTGCGAGTTCCTCCACCCGCAACCCGAGCGACTCGTAGATCGCCCGTAAGTCGTCCGCACCGCACCCCGCTTCCGCGGCAACCTCGCCCATGCTCAGTCCGAGACCGGCGGCAAGGTGAAGATCCCCGGCAAGCGCTATCAGGCTCGAATCATCGAGATCCGCCATTTGGGCACTCGAAGCCCCGAGATCCATGAGATGCGCTCGCAACTTGGGATCGGCCATCGCGACATGCTCTCATAGTCCCCGAGCCCCGCCGCTGGCATGCCCGGCGTTCATCGGCCAGGTCGGGGCAGAGATGTCACGCCGATCGGCAGGTATGAGTGCGCGGCGAACCGGCAGCAGATGTTCGTCTACACCGTTGACTCAGGTGACCGCGTAGAGCTCCCTTTCGCCGGTGATGCCCTTGAGCGTCCTGCGTCCGGTCGTGACGAAGCCGCCTGCCGTGACCATCGAGTGCACTGCGTCGGAGACGAGGATCTGATCGGCCGTAGCTTCGCTCATGATGCGTGCCGCAACGTTGACTTCGAGGCCCGAGACGTCGTCGCCGCGACGGTCGACCTCACCCACATGGATCCCAACCCTGACCTGGAGGTCGTCGCCCGCCAGCTCGGCGCGGATTGTCCGGGCCGCGTCGATCGCCGCCGTCGCGGAAGGCAGGAGCGCGAGCACGCCGTCGCCGGTCGTCTTGATCACTTCACCGCCGCGGCGGCTCACCGCGGTCCGGTTCACCTCGTCGTGACGGTCGAGCAGCCGCTTCCATCTCGCGTCGCCGCTCGCTTCGGCCCGACTCGTGGAACCGACCAGGTCGGTGAAGAGGATGACCGCGACCTGGCGCTCCGGTGCGGGCAGGTGGACGTCGCCAGTGAGAGATCGGGAAATCTCCGCAAGAACGTCGTCGACGCCGACGCCGAACGGGTACAGGTCACCGGGACCCGAGGAGAGGTGCTGGGCCCCGGGGATCTCGCGTGCAGTCCGTTCGAAGACGTCGGCTGGGATGCCCGAACTCGGCGCGACTCGCGTGATGACCAGCGTCGTTGTCGTCACCGTCGTGTTGTCGAACGGGGGATCGGAGAGGCCTTTCTCGTTGAGCCGGGTTGCAAGGCTCGGGCTCGCGCCCGCGCGGCCAGCCGCATCGACCCACGCGTCGAACCCCGGATCACCGGCCCGGCCGGGAACCGCCAGGACGTTCGGGCGCTCCTCACCGGCGATGATGCGCCGCATACGCTCGGCGACCTCGGCCGCCCAGTGCATGTCGTCCTCCGTGATTCCTCCGACCGCGTTGAAGAGAACTAGGCGACCGACCAGGCCCGGGTACCGGACCGAACACGTCCGCGCGACGGCATTGGCGTGCCAGCTGAACACTGCGGGTCGATCGCAACCCGCCGCCGCAATGACCGACGCGAGATCGTCCGCCCACTGCTCGCGCAACGCCGTCTCCCAGTCGGTGATCGCATCCGACAGCCCGATCCCCCGACGGTCGAACACGACCAGGCGCCCGAGCCCGGCCAGACCCTCCAACAGCCGATGCGCCATCGGATCGTCGGGCAGGGACTCCATCGGGAAGAAGAACCCGTTGACCATCACGACCTCGACGTCGCTCGTCGGATCGCCCACGTACTCCCGGTAGGCGATGTGATGCTCGCCCGCCCGTGCGTACCGGATCTCGCTGGCCTCTCTCACCAGGTAGTGGCTAGCCGCCCATTTGGAGGGTCCGCCAGTCCCGCGATCGAGCAGAGCCCAAGGGGATTCGAACTTCACCCAATGGCGCACCTCTTGTCCGTTCCGCGCCTGCCATGGAACCAACGCGTCGGGCGCCAAGCCAGCACCTGCCCCAGCGGGTTCGCCGGGCACCGATTTCCAGGCTCACCACGGTTGCCGTGACCGATGCGCCGCCATGGGTGAGAGCACGTCAGAGCTACCTGGTTTACGACGCGCTCCGCTGGCGTCCATGGGAGCGACAATCGGTTTGGTGAATCGCGAATCGACCGCCACCCGCACGACGCGACCGCTGCGACCAGCGCTCTGACCTGCGACTTCGCGCTTTGCGCCCCCGCCAGGATTCGAACCTGGGCACACGGTTTAGGAAGACGTTGCTCGGCGTCCAGGCAGTCCCGTTGCGTCCATGACGTGTCGTTGCGTTTGCTGCAGCGTCCATCTTGTACCCCTGAGTTCGCTGGAGTGCAGGGAGTAGTAGGGATGGCGGTAGGGATGAGTCTGGCGTCCTGATCGTCGTGGCCGGAGTCAGCGGGAGCGGTAGACGTCGGCGCGGTGCTCGATTCGGACCACT
>JAWOIO010000113.1:0-24376 GCA_046484625.1 Acidimicrobiia bacterium | reverse complement strand
CCCGGCGCCCTTGATCCGGAACACCTGACCCGGCTGCGTGCCGGGAGGGACGACGAGCTCCTCGGTGCCCTCGAGCGTCGGGACCTCGATGACGGTTCCGAGCACGGCCTGCGCCGCAGAGAGGTGCAACGACGCCAGCAGGTCGTCGCCGCGGCGCTCGAAGTCGGGGTGCGACGCGACGCGCAGGCTGACGTACAGGTCGCCGGGGGGCCCGCCGCGTGGTGCTGCCGCGCCGCGGCCGGTGAGCCGGAGGCGCTGGCCGTCGTCGACGCCCGCGGGGACCTCGACCTCGATGGTCCGCTCGTCCTGCACCCGGCCGTCGCCACGACACGTGGCGCACGGCGACAGGATCTGGCGCCCGGTGCCGTCGCACACCGCGCAGGGCGAGGACGTCATCATCTGACCGAGGATCGACCGACGGACCTGGCGGACCTCCCCGCTCCCGCCACACGCCTCACAGGTGCTGGGGTGCGTCCCCGGCTCGCAGCCCGAGCCGTCGCACGTCGCACAGCCGACCGGGAGCCGCACCTCGATCGGGATGGTGTCGCCGAACGCAGCCTGGTGCAGGGTCAGCTCGACCAGCACCTCGAGGTCGGCCCCGCGCGTCGGGCCTGCAGGTCCTCTCCGGGCAAAGGGGTCGCCCCCACCACCGAAGAACGACTCGAAGATGTCGCCGAAGCCGAATGCGTCGCCGCCGGCGCCCTGGCCACCACCGCGCCGACCCGTCTCTCCGAACATGTCGTAGCGACGACGACGTTCGGGGTCCGACAGCGTCTCGTACGCGACGCTGATCTCCTTGAAGCGCTCTTCGGCGGACGGATCATCCGGGTTTCCGTCGGGATGCGACCGGCGTGCGGCATCGCGGAACGCGCGCTTGATCTCCGCGTCCGTCGCGTTCCGGTCGACGCCGAGCACCTCGTAGTAGTCGCGACTCACGAGAGGTGGCGACCGAGCTGATCGGAGACGACCGACACTGCGGACAGCGCGTGTCGGTAGTCCATGCGGGTCGGGCCCAGCACGCCGACGACCCCTGCCTGCGCACCCTCGACCTCGTAGGGCGCGAGCACGATCGAGCAGTCGCGGAGATCGGCGATGCTGTTCTCGGAGCCGATGCTCACAGTGATGCCCCGGTCGAGCAGCTCGCGGACCATCGAGACCACCACGACCTGGTGCTCGAGCATCTCGAGGAGCCGAGCGGCGCGCTCGCGCTTCGCGAACGCCGACTGCTCTGCAGCCAGCAGACTCGTGCCGCCGACGAAGACGGATTCCGGCGGCTCGTCGTCCGGCCGGCTCGTGAGCGCGTCGCGGGCCATCTGCGCCAGCGCGTCGACTTCGGGATCACCGGTCGCGAGGAGCTCGGACAGCTCGCCCCACGGGCAGTTGCGAAGCTGGGTATCGAGCGCCGCGGTCGCCGCGCCGACGCGCGCATCGTCGATGTCGGCGTCGAGCGTGAGCACCTGCTGCTCGACCGCGCCATTCGAGAGGACGACGACTGCCATGACCACTCGGGACTGCAGGGCCACGAGCTGCACGCTCCGCACGCGGGCCGTGTCGGGCTGCGGGCCGACGACCACGGCGGCGTGATGGCTCACCCGCGACAGAAGGACGCTCGTCTCGTGGAGGAGGTCCTCGAGCGCCCGGTGGGCCGACGCGAAGAAGTCCGAGACGACGCGGCGCTGCGACGCCGGGAGCGCCCCCGACGCCGTGTAGTGGTCGACGAAGAACCGGTAGCCGCGATCGGTGGGCACGCGGCCGGCGGAGGTGTGCGGCTGCACGAGGTAGCCGTCGCGCTCGAGGATGGTCATCTCGTTGCGGACGGTGGCGCTGGAGACCCCGAGCCCGCTCGACTCCGCGATCGCTTGGGAGCCGACGGGCTGGGCCGACTCCACGTACTCCTCGACCACGGCTCGGAGGATGGCGGCCTTGCGGTCGTCGAGGTCCGGGGGCTCGGTCAACGGACTGGATCCTCTCCCGACGGGGCGGACGCCCCGAGGCGGTGCACGGTCACGGTCTGGCACTCAATGGTACCGAGTGCCAGGCAGGTGACGACGACGCCACGGACACCCCGCTGGGGGGCGCGGGTCGCGACGCGCCGGGTCCTCCTGCCGCGAGGAGCAGTCGGGCCGTGATCTCGGTCGCGAGCAGGCGGCCCCGGCGGGTGAGCACGACCCGTCGCCCGTCGACGTCGAGGAGTCCAGCATCGGTGAGCAGCGCGCACTCGTGTCGGAGGCGGGCCGCGGCGGGCCCCGAGGTCACGGCGTCCTGGACCCCCGGCAGCTCCGCACCGGCTGCGGTCCGGAGCGCCAGCGCGAATCTCTCTTCGCGACGTTGGTGCTCGTCGAGGTCCTCGGACCCCCCGGTGGGGTCGTCGCCCGCTCGGACTTGCGCCAGGTATCGGTCCGGGGTGCGCACGTTCCACCAACGCCGTCCGTCGCGGTGGCCGTGGGCGGCGCACCCGATCGGGAGGTAGTCGCCGCAGGACCAGTGCAGGAGGTTGTGGCGGCACTCGTGGCCGGGTCGGGCCCAGTTCGACACCTCGTACCAGTCCAGCCCGGCGCGCTGCAGGCGCTCGTCGGCGACCTCGTACTTCTCGGCCTGATCGTCGTCGTCGGGGGCCGGCGCACCCGATGCCACCCGTTCGCCGAGTGCGGTGCCCGCCTCGATCGTGAGCGCGTACGCGCTCAGGTGGGGCGGCTCGAGGTCGAGCACCCGGTCGAGCGTGTCGCGCCACTCGGCGACGGACTCCCCGGGCGTCCCGTAGATCAGGTCCAGGTTGAAGGTCTCGAACCCGGCTGATCGCGCCGCGCGCACTGCACGGGCGACGTTCTCGGGGTCGTGCGTGCGGTTGAGCGCGGCAAGGACGTGGGGCTGCATCGACTGGACGCCGAACGAGCAACGCGTCACGCCACCCTGCCGGTACGCCGCGAGCTTCGCGACGTCGGCCGAGTCGGGGTTGCACTCGACGGTCACCTCGGCTCCGGCGGCGAGTGGGATCTCGGCGAGGATCGACAGCAGGCGGTCGGCCGGGAGCAACGACGGTGTGCCACCGCCGAAGAACACCGACGAGGCGCGGTCGAGGATCGCGCGGTCGCGCCATCGGACGACGTCGGCGCGACACGCCTCCACGTAGTCGTCGATCAGCGCCTCACGATCCGTCCAGGTCGCGAAGTCGCAGTAGTCGCACCGGGTCGCACAGAACGGGATGTGGACGTAGACGCCGAGGCTCACCCGTCCATCGTCGCACGACCCGGCACCGATCCTCCCGGAGTCGGGATCAGGCGAATTCGCCGGCCAGCAGCGTGGGGCGCCCCGACGTCGTGACCCCGGGTGCCGGCTCGTCGGTGATGAGGAAGCCCAGACTGCCGTCGGGCGCGTGGAACGAGACGACGTCGACGTGGCGCCCGAGGATCGCGCTCGAGAGGAGCGTCGGGCGGTCGTGGTCGCCGGTCATCGCCCACAGCTGGTAGGTCCGGCCCCGGGCCAGATCCGGGAGCGCCTCGGCCATCAGGAATGCGTCGCCGCCCGGCATCGTGACCACGGTCGCGCTCGCCGCGGGCGGCGCCGCGGGATCGGCCGGCTCGAGGTGTGCCACCCGGGCTTGCGGGCTGGCCATCGCGGCGAGCGCGGCGCGGCGGGTCCCCTCGACCCCCATCTGCGCTTCGACGAGGGCCAGGCGGTCCTCCTGCTGTGCCATCTCGTCGGTCACCACGAACGCGGCCGCGGCGGCTGCCACCGCGCTCGCCGCGGCGATCCCGACCGCAACACGGATCCCGATGCCCCGGCGCGCGCGCCGTTCGCGCGCCGAGTCGAGGGGCAGCACGAGGCGCGGGGGCTCGGCCTCGAGCGCGGCTTCGATCCGTTCCCAGAGCCCGTCAGGAGGCGGAGGGGAACCGGCAGCGGCGAGGAGCGCGGCAACCTCACGCAGCTCCGCGACCTCATCGCGCGCCGACGCCTCCCGCCCGAGGTACGACTCGACCTGCGAGCGTTCGTCGTCGTCGGCGATCGCGTCGAGCGCGTACGCGCCGAGCAGCTGTCCGAGCTCGTCGGGGGTCAGCTCTCGAGCCATGGCTCCCCCGATCCGACGGCACCGGTCGCGACGAGGGTCGAGCGCAGTCGACCGAGCCCCGAACGGATCCTGCTCTTGACCGTTCCCTCCGGCTGCCCGAGGAGCGTCGCGACCTCGCGGTAGGTGTGCCCACCGAAGTACGCGAGCTCGATCGCCGAGCGTTCGTCGTCACTCAAGGTGCCGAGGGCGTCGCGCAGCTGCTCCGCGAGGGCGAGGTCCCACACCTCGCGTTCGAGGTCGTAGTCGATGCCGCGCTCCCGCCGCGCGCCCCGCTCCTCTCGGAGCCGACGCGACGACTCCGACCGGACGAGATCGACCGATCGTCCGTGGGTCTGCGCGAGGAGGTAGGCGCGCAGCGTGCCCCGGGCGGGGTCGAACTTCTCCGGATCGTTCCAGAGCCGGAGGAACACCTCCTGTACGACCTCCTCACCCAGGGCGCGATCATTGGTGATGCGGAGCGCGAGCCCGAACGCGGCACCGGCATGGCGCCGATACGCCTCCGCCAGCGCGCCCTGATGGAAGCGCCCGACCGCGACGACGAGCTGGGCGTCGCTCGCCTCCCGGAACTCCTGGTCGCTCACCACTCGCCGATGCTCCTCTCGTGCAGGGGGAGTTCGGAACCGCGGGCGGCCCCGGATGGCCCGGAATAGCCTCGTACGGATGGCCAAGGCGATCGAGGACACCAGTCTCGCCGCGTTCGGCGCCCGCGCCGGCGGCGGGCCGGACGACGACCTCGGTCCCGAGGCGGCGCGGCGAGCCGCCGAGGCCAGAGCGTTCCTCGCCGAGCAGGCCCCGGAAGGAGCATTCCCCGCCGACTTCGCCCGCCGTCTCGCCGCAGCCGGCCTCGTCGCACCCCACTGGCCCCGACCGTGGGGTCTCGACGCCGGCCCGACCGAGCAGCTGGCCATCGACGCCACGCTGCGCGCCGCGCACGCACCGCGCCCGTTCAACCCCATCGGGATCGGCTGGGCCGGCCCGACGCTCCTGGTGGCGGGCACCGACGAGCAGGTGCAGCGCTGGCTCCCCGGCGTGCTCGATGGCTCCGAGATCTGGTGCCAGCTGTTCAGCGAGCCCGACGCAGGGAGCGACCTCGCATCCCTCCGCACACGCGCAGTGCGCGACGGCGACGAGTGGGTGGTCGACGGACACAAGGTGTGGACGACCTTCGCGCACCTTGCGCGCTGGGGGATCCTGCTCGCCCGGACCGACCCGGAAGCAGACGCCCAGCACGGCATCAGCTACTTCGTGGTCGACATGCACGCACCCGGCATCACGGTGCGACCCATCCGCCAGATGGACGGCAACGCCGACTTCAACGAGGTGTTCCTCGACCAGGTGCGCATCCCGGCCGACCACCTCGTGGGCACCCCGCACGACGGTTGGCGCCTCGCGAAGGTGACGTTGGGCAACGAACGCGTGTCGTTGTCGGGCGAAGGCGCCCTCTGGGGCCAGGGACCGACCGCCCAGGACGTGCTCGCGCTCGTGCGCGACGCAGGCGGCGACGCGGACCCGATGCGGCGGCAGCGACTCGCTGCGCTCTACATCGAGGCCGAGGTGCTGCGCCTGATCCGATTGCGGACGCTCGCCGCCAAGGTCCGCGGGCTGGAACCCGGGCCCGAGGCGTCGGTACGGAAGGCACTGTCCGACGAGCACGGACAGCACGTCATGGCGATGGCGGTCGAGCTCGCGGGCACCGGCGGCATGCTGAGCGACTGCGGGCCCTACGGTGCCACCACCGAGCTGTGGGCGAAGGGCTACCTGTATTCACGTGCACTGACCATCGGCGGCGGGACGAGCGAGGTCCAGCGCGGCATCGTGGCCGAACGCGTGCTGGGGCTCCCACGCGATCCGCCACCCGGCTGAGGGGATCCCGTGAGGATCGCACCGGAGAAGAACGTCGCCTTCGAGCCGTGGATCCGGGAGCAGGCGCATTCGGAGCCCCGCACGCTGCGCACCCGTCACCGCGTGCGGACCGACGATCTGCGCTGTCATCCGGACCTGTGCGAGCGGCTGCGCACGCTCGCCGAGGACCTTCCGCACGGCAACTTCCGCTTCCTGTGCGGGTTCCCGATCCTCGTGCACGACAACGGTGTCGTGTTCGCCGTCGCTGCGGGCACGACGTGGATGGCGCTGCGCATCCCCGACGGCGGCCACGGTGCCGTCGCCCGAAGCCAATGGGGACTGCGAGGCCTCGGCCGCGAGTGGGTCGACGCGGACCCATGGCTCCCCGAGACGTCGGCGCACGACGGGCTACGCCGCGCACGCGGGTGGGCGCGCGCGGCCTACGACCACGCGTCTCGCCTCGTGCCGTCGCCCGTCCGCCGGACCTGAGCGAGGGATCAGGCGGGCGTGAGCGCGCTCCGGACCGCCTGCACCACCTGATCGAGCCACCGCTCGTACTTCGCGCGCATCCCCGTCTTGACCCCGAATCCCATCGCGTCGCTGACGGTGACCGTGATCTGACCGTCGTCGCCACGCTCGACGATGGTGCGCGTCGGGAGACTCGAGCCCGCGATGAACGCGCCGCCGATGAGGCGCAGCTTCAGCTGCGATCCGGACGTGACCTCGATCCGCTCGGGTGTATCAGTGACGAGCCTGTGGTCCAGGTGCTCGAACCACGCGGTCACGCGGTCCCGGATCTCCTCGGGAGCGACCGTGGGTCGGAACGTCTCGGTTCGGATCAGTGGAGCCATGGCTTCCTCCTGCGGTCGTCGGTCAGTCGTCGAGCCGGAGGGCGGCGACGAACGCTTCCTGCGGGACCTCGACACGCCCGATCTGCTTCATGCGCTTCTTGCCCTCCTTCTGGCGGTCGAGCAGCTTGCGCTTGCGGCTGACGTCACCGCCGTAGCACTTCGCGATGACGTCCTTGCGCTTCGCCTTCACCGTCTCGCGCGCGATGATCCGACCACCGATCGCGGCTTGGATCGGTACGTCGAACAGCTGACGCGGGATGAGCTCACGGAGCTTGTCCGTCATTCGCCGCCCGTAGTCGTACGCCTTGTCACGGTGCATGATCGTGGAGAACGCGTCGACCGGCACTGCGTTCAGCAGGACATCGACCCGGACGAGGTCGGCCGGGCGGTACCCCGCGGGCTCGTAGTCGAGGCTCGCGTACCCGCGAGTCCTCGACTTCAGCTGGTCGAAGAAATCCATCACGATCTCCCCGAGCGGGATCAGGTACGCGAGCTCGACCCGGTCCTCGGAGAGGAACTCCATCTTCGTCTGCTCGGCGCGACGCTGCTGGCACAGCTCCATGACCGCGCCCACGTACTCGCTCGGGGTGAGCACGGTCACGGTCACGAAGGGCTCCTCGACCCGGTCGATCTGCGTCGTCGGCGGCATCGACGACGGGTTGTCGACGACCTCGTCCGAGCCGTCGAGCAGGTGCGCGTGGTACTCGACGTTGGGCGCGGTCGCGACCAACGAGAGGTCGTACTCGCGCTCGAGTCGCTCACGGACGATCTCCATGTGCAGCAGTCCGAGGAACCCACAGCGGAAGCCGAAGCCGAGCGCACCAGACGTCTCGGGCTCGTAGGTGAACGAGGAGTCGTTGAGGCGGAGCTTCTCGAGCGCGTCCCGTAGGTCGGCGTACTCGTCGCCGACCACCGGGTAGAGGCCGCAGAACACCATCGGCTTCGGCGTGTGATACCCCGGGAGTGCCGTTCCCGGGTTGGCTGCCGTCGTCACGGTCTCCCCGACGCGCGCGTCGCCGACATCCTTGATGCCCGCGATGAGATAGCCGACCTCGCCGGGGCCGAGCGCACCGACGGGCACCGACGCGGGGGTCCGCACGCCGATCTCCTCGGCGTCGTGCGTTGCCCCCGCGTTGACGTAGCGGAGACGAGCACCGCTCACCAGCGTCCCGTCGAACACGCGCACGGCACTGACGACGCCGCGATACGGGTCGTAGTAGGAGTCGAACATGAGCGCTCGGAGCGGCGCGTCCGGGTCGCCGGCCGGGGCAGGGATGCGATCGACCGCCGCGTCGAGCAGCTCCGGCACGCCCGCGCCCGTCTTGGCCGAGATGCGCAGGATCTCGTCGCCGGGGATGCCCAGCACGCGCTCGATCTCGGCCGCCCGTCGGTCCGGCTCGGCTGCCGGGAGATCGATCTTGTTGAGTGCGGCGACGATCGTGAGATCGGCCTCGAGCGCGGCATAGCAGTTGGCGAGCGTCTGGGCCTCGATCCCCTGGCTCGCGTCGACGAGGAGGAGCGCGCCTTCGCACGCGGCCAGGCTGCGGGAGACCTCGTAGCCGAAGTCGACGTGTCCCGGCGTGTCGATGAGGTGGAGCACGTGGTCCTTCCACGTGAGCCGGACATTCTGGGCCTTGATCGTGATGCCCCGCTCCCGTTCGAGATCCATCGAGTCGAGGTACTGGGCGCGCATGTCGCGCATCTCCACGGCACCGCACAGCTCCAGCAGCCGATCGGCCAGCGTGGACTTCCCGTGGTCGATGTGGGCGACGATCGCGAGGTTGCGGAAGGTCTGGAGGCCGGTCGTCATCGCACGCGCAGTCTCGCAGAGCCGCTCCCGCGACCTCGGTTGGAGCGCCCGGACGCGCGTGCTCCCATGCGGCGCCGGGCGCCGGGGGCCGGCTGGGGGCCGGCCCCGACCGGCTGGTAGCCTGATCCCTCCAGTCACCGCACCTGTCACCGTTCGGAGCCCCCGCGTCCATGGCGAACATCAAGAGCCAGATCAAGCGAAACCGTCAGAACGAGACCCGCCGCCAGCGGAACAAGGCCGTGCGCTCGGAGCTCAAGACGCGGGTGAAGATCGCCGCCGACGCGGTCGACGAGGGCACCGAAGGCGGCGCCGAGCTGATCCGGTTGGCCCAGAAGCGCCTCAACAAGGCCGGCGCCCGTGGCCGCATCCACAAGAACCAGGCTGCTCGTCGCACCTCGCGCCTCATGAAGCGCGCCGCGAAGTCTGCCTGATCCCGGCTCCCGACCCGGGCTGTCCGACGTCGGCCGTCAACGCCTCCCGGCGCCGGCCCGCGCACTCAAGCCGCACAGTCGGGCGACCAGCACCTCCAGCACCGCCCCTTCGGGGATCGCCCGTTCGCCCTTCAGGTCCAGGTCGGCCCGGGCCAGGTGGTCGAACGCCTGCCGGAGCCCCACGGTCCCGAGCGCTCGCGACTGACGCAGACGGTGGCGGGCCGCGTTCGGGCTGGTCCGTCCACCGAGCGCCGCGGCCGCGTCCTCGGGGCTGCGGATCGTCGGGTCGTCGAGCGTCAGCAGTCGCCGGAAGTGCGACTGCAGGATGGCCAGCACCTGGAGCGGGTGCGCAGGCTTGGGCTGCTTCGGGCTCGTGACCGTGAGCAACCGCTGGAGCACGACGAGCGCGTCCGCGGTGTTGCCCTTCTCGATCGCGTTCGTGAGGTCCCAGACCGGGACGGTCCCCTCGCCTCCGAGGTAGGGCTCGACATCGGCGGTGTGCAGCTCGGAATCGGGCCCGAAGGTGCTCGCGAGCGTTGCGACGATGCCGGGGATCAGACCTGCATCCGCGCCGACGTGCGCGACGATTGCCTTCGCCGCGTCGTTGCCGACCTGAATGCCCGCGGCATCGAGCGCGGCGGCGAGGACGTCGACGGCCTTCGTCGCGGCGGGAGCATGCACGGTTCCGTTCGCCTTGACTGCTGCCTCGAGTGCCTTCGCGGTCGTGCCGCCGCCGGCGACCAGCACGAGGGACGTCGTCGGGAGCGGGTCCGCAAGGTAGCGGATGATCGGTTGCACCTCGTCTGCGCTCAGCAGACCGATGTCGCGCAGGACGACGACGCGGCCCTCGGTCATGAACGGTGGCGTCGTCGCGCCGTTGACGGTGGCGTCGACCGCCGCGACACGCGCGTCGGCCCCTCCCCCGTCGCCTTCACCCTTCGGGGGTACCGAGCGGTCCTCCACCGCGAACGCTCGATCGTCGGGTCCCAGCAGCTCGTCGATGAGCGCGTCAACCGCGTCGACCCGCAGGATCGGGTCGTCGCCCTTCACGAGGTGCGCACTCATGAGGCCGAACCCACGACGCGGTGCTCGGGTGCGGGACGCTCGGCATCGAGGATCGCCTCGACCGTGCGACACACCCGTACCGTCCCGGCGACGTCGTGGACCCGGACGATCCGGCAGCCGTGGAGCACGCCATAGGCCACCGCGCTCAGCGACGCGTCGCGTCGGTCGTCGATCTCGAGCTCGAGAAGATCCCCGAGAAACCGCTTGTTCGAGGCGCTGAGCAGGAGCGTGTAGCCGGTGTCGGCGAGCACCGCGCTCTCGCGCAGCAGCACGGCGCTCATGGCCGGCGTCTTCCCGAGATCGAGCCCGGCGTCGATCGAGATCCGCTCGCGCGCCATCCCCAGGCTCTCCGCGCGCCGAGCCCGCTCGACCAGGAACGCCCGGACGTCTCCGACCAGGTCGTCGTAGTGCGGGTCGGGGTCGGGCACCCGGGGTGCGAGCCGGATGTGCGTCGCGACCACGGACGCGCCGCGGCGCGCCGCGACCGGGAGGTAGTCGTCGTCGGCGAAGCCCGAGATGTCGTTGCCGACGACGGCCCCCGCGATGCAGGCAGCGTCGAGGACCGATGCCCGCCAGGTGTCGACCGAGATCGCCACGTCGAGACGTGCCCGCAGCGCCTCGATCGTGGGGACGACCCGGTCGAGCTCCTCGGCCTCGGAGACCTCGGGACCCGGGCCCGCCTTCACCCCTCCGACGTCGAGCAGATCGGCACCGTCCGTCGCCAGGGACTCGGCCCGACGGAGGAGGTCGTCGAGCCCGAAGGTCGCCCCGCGGTCATAGAACGAGTCCGGCGTGCGGTTCAGGATCCCCATCACCAGGGTGCGCGTGGTGATGTCGTGCACGACGTCACCGAGCCGGAAGGCGCTGGCTCGGCTGGTCGGCTCCACGTCGGGCGAGCATACGACGGTCGCGACGGGTGGCCCTCACCATGCCGACCGCCGCGGCGATCGCCCCCGCGATCGCGATCGCGACGCCGAGCGCCTCGGCATCCACTGCGAGCGGCGCGGTCGCCGCCGCAGCCGCGATACCGAGGACCCCGTCGGCGAGCACGAGCGTCGGCAGCTGCAGCACCTCGGCGATCCCGGGCGCCGGCGATGCCAACAACCCCGCGACGGCGCCGGCTGCGAGCCCCCAGATCGTGAGCGGCGCGGCCAGTGGGACCGCGAGCAGGTTGGCGGGGACCGAGACGAGCGGAAGGCTGCCGAAGACCGGCACCAGCACGGGAAGGACGCCCACCTGGGCGGCAAGGGTCGTGCCGAGCGAGTCGCGGAGCCACAGCGGGCCCCGCAGCCGTCGCGCGCACGGCGCCGCGAGCAGGGTGATTCCCAGTGTTGCCCCCACGGAGAGACCGAAGCCCACGGAGTGGAGCAGGAACGGGTCGAGGAGCAGCAGTCCGCTCACTGCCAACGCGAGCACCCGCACGCCCCGAGCTGGTCGACCGGCGTGCGCGGCGAGGACCGCGACCGACACCATCGCGCCGGCGCGCAGCACCGAGGGCTCCCATCGGGTCATCGCCCCGAAGACCGCGAGCACCGCGACCGTCGCCACGAGCCGCGGCGAGCGGCCGAGGCGACGCAGCACTGGATCCACCAGCGCGAAGACGAACGCGAGGTTGGCACCCGAGACGGCGAGCAGGTGGGACAGCCCGGCGTCCCGGAACTGCTGGATCACGTCGTCGGGGAGATCGCGGGTGTCGCCGACGAGGAACCCCGCGACGAGTGCCCGCTCGGTCGCCGGGAGGAGGTCCGCGCCCCGCAGGACGGCTCCCCTGGTCGCATTGGCGACCGAGTCGATCAGCGCGCCGGACGACGACGCCGCGAGGAGATCGCGGGCGTCGAACCGGGCGACGGCATGGCGCCAGCGCCAGCGCAGGTCGAAGCCGTCGAGGGGACGCAGCCAGCCGACGAGCGTCACGCGGTCGCCGGACGACAGCACGACGAGACGGCTCGCGGCGCGGTCGCTCGCCATGACGAGCACCGTGCGTCCCACCGGGATCGCCCTTCCCCGGTGTGGCGTCGCCGCGACGACCGAGGCCCGGTCGACGAGACGTACGTCGTCGACACGCACCAGCACGCGGGTCGTCCAGCGGCTCCCGTCGGGGTCGCCGACCAACCGCCCGCGGATCTCGGCGTCGGCGCGCTCGGCGACGGGCCGGGTGAGCGCCGAGTGGACGAGGCCGTCGAGCGCGCGACGCTCGAGCCCGCAGGCGAGCAGCGCCAGGCCCACCAGCACCAACACGGCGCGCCACCCGGAACCGGCTCGGGTGGCCGCGAGCAAGACCAGCACCGCGGCCACCAGGAGCCCGCCGGCCGACCCCGGCCCGAGTCTCTCGCCGATCAGGACGCCGGCCGCGATCGCGGGTGGGAAGCAGTACACGAGGCCGGCGGACAGGTCCCACCGCCGGGCTCGACGCACGGTCAGACGGTCACGAGGTCGACGAGGTCGGCGAACCGCTTCTCCCCGATGCCGCGGACGTCGCGCAGCTCGTTGACGCTGCGGAACCCGCCGCGACGGGAACGCTCGGTGATGATCGCCTCGGCGAGCACAGGACCGATCCCGGGGAGCTCCTCGAGCTCGACGCTCGTCGCCGAGTTCACGTTCACCAGCATGGTCTCGCCCCCGAGACTGGGGTCCGACCCCGCTCCCGGCTGCTCCCCGGTCGCGGTGACGTCGGGCACCGCGGGATCACCGACGCGTTGCACGAGGACGCGCTGGCCGTCGACGAGCTTCGCCGCGAGGTTGAGGCGGTCCAGATCGGCATCGGCGACACCGCCCCCGGCCGACTCGAGCGCGTCGATCACGCGCGCTCCCGCGTCGAGCTCCACGACGCCGGGGTGCTCCACGGCCCCGGCAACATGGACGATGAGTGTCGACCCTGCGTCGTCGCGTGATGGCGCCGGCGCACCGCTGCCCGAGCTGCGCGGCTCGTCAGACGCGTCGGCGGTGGAGGTGGTCGGCGGCACCGCCGCCGAGGTTCTCGCGGGGGACCCGCCGCCGGCCCCGATCTGGTACCAGACGAGCCCGGCGACCACCGCCGCCGCGACGAGCACAGCGATCCCGAGGCGGGGATCGCCGCGCCAGGAGTCCCAGAGATCGCGGACCCGGTCGCGCAGGCCGTCGCCGAAGGGCGGTCGATGATCACGGGGACCTCGATCGAGCGAGCCCCGGGCGGGGAGGTGCCGGTCGCTCGGGCCGCGACGTCCCGAGGGGTTGGCGCGCTCGGGACGGCCCTCGCCCCAGAAGTCGGGATCCGGTGTGCTCGACACAGCACCACCCGGACCGCGGTCGGTCGGGACCGTGACACGCCCCGAGCAGGAACCGGTCGAGCGACCGGATCGGCCGCCGGGTCCGAGGGTGCGCTCAGGCGACCACGAAGTTGACCAGGCGGCCGGGCACGACGACGACCTTGCGCACGGTCGCGTCGGCCAGCAAGGACGCGATCCGATCGTCGGCACGCGCCGTCGCCTCGATCGTGTCCTGGTCCGCATCTGCGGGGACGCTGATCCGGCTCCGGACCTTGCCGTTGACCTGGACGGGGACCTCGACCGAGTCGTCGACGAGCTCGGCCGGATCGGCCACCGGGAACGGCTCGTACGCGAGCGAACCGGGATGACCCAGACGGCGCCAGAGCTCCTCGGCGATGTGCGGGGTCAGCGGTGCCAGCATGAGGACGAACTGCTCGGCGACCTCGCGAGGCGTCGCGCCTCGCTTGCCGACGACCTTGGTCAGGTGGTTGTTCAGCTCGAAGAGGCGAGCGATCGCCGTGTTGAACTTCAGCTCGGCCATGTCGTCGCGGACCGCGGCGATCGTGCGGTGCAGCACGCGTCTCGTCTCGGTGTCGGCTGGCTCGTCGACGACGCGTACCTCACCGGTCTCCTCGTCGACGACGTTGCGCCATGCGCGTTGGAGGAGCTTGTGCACTCCGACGATATCGGCGGTGCTCCAGGGCCGACTCGCGTCGAGCGGTCCCATGAACATCTCGTAGAGCCGCAGTGTGTCGGCGCCGTAGTCGCGTGAGATGTCATCGGGCGTCACGACGTTCTTGAGGCTCTTCCCCATCTTGCCGAACTCGCGTGTCACGGGTGCGTCGCCGTGGAAGAAGGCGCCGTCGCGCTCCACGACCTCGCTCGCCTCGACCGCGATCCCGCGCTCGTCGCGGAACGCCGGCGCCTGGATGTAGCCCTGGTTGTAGAGGCGGTGGAAGGGCTCGGACGTCGACACGTGACCGAGGTCGAACAGGACCTTGTGCCAGAAGCGGGCGTACAAGAGGTGCAGGACCGCATGCTCGACACCCCCGACGTAGAGGTCGACGCCGCCCGGCTGCATCCAGTACCGCTCGACGGCCGGGTCGACCATCGCGTCCTCGTTCGTGGGATCCAGGTAGCGCAGGTAGTACCAGCACGACCCGGCCCACTGCGGCATCGTGTTCGTCTCGCGCACGTAGCGCTTCGGGCCGTCGCCGAGATCGAGCTCGACCTCGAGCCACGACTCGGCACGTGCCAGCGGCGGCTCGGGGTCGCTGTCGGCGTCTTCCGGGTCGAGCTCGCGGGGCCGGAAGTCGTCGACGTCGGGGAGCTCGACCGCGAGCTGGTCCTCCGGGACCGCGTGAGGCATCCCGTGTTCGTCATAGACGATCGGGAACGGCTCACCCCAGTACCGCTGGCGGCTGAACAGCCAGTCCCGCAGCTTCGACGTGACGGTCGGCTCGCCGGCACCGGCTTCGACCAGCCACTCACCGATCCGGGCCTTGGCCTCGTCCACCCCGAGGCCGTCGAGGAACCCGCTGTTGATCGCCGGCCCCTCGCCGACGTACGCGTCGCCGTCCCACTCCTCGCCGTTCGGGCCCGGTGGCGGCTGCACGGTGCGCACGATCGGGAGGTCGAACTCCTCGGCGAACTCCCAGTCGCGCTCGTCCTGGCCGGGGACGGCCATGATGGCGCCGGTCCCGTAGCCCATCAGCACGTAGTCAGCGATGAACACCGGGATCGGCTCCCCGGTGGCGGGGTTGGTGGCGAACGCGCCGGTGAAGACACCCGTCTTCTCGCGACCCTCGGACTGGCGCTCGAAGTCGGTCTTCGCCGACGAGAACTCCCGGTACGCACGAACCGCATCGGCAGGGAGCACGTCGGCGCCGAACGATCCCCGCCACGACGTGGGTGCGTCGATCGGCCACTCCGCCGGCACGATCCGTTCCACGAGCCCGTGCTCGGGCGCGAGCACCATGTACGTCGCACCGAAGAGCGTGTCCGGACGGGTCGTGAAGACCTCGATCTCGAGCCCGTCGTGCACGACGACAGGGAAGCGGATCGAGGCGCCGGTGCTGCGCCCGATCCAGTTGCGCTGCATGGTCTTGATCGGCTCGGGCCAGTCGATGAGGTCGAGGTCGGCGAGGAGCCGGTCGGTGTACGCCGTGATGCGCAGCTTCCACTGCTTCAGGGGCCGCTTGAACACCGGGAAGTTGCCGCGGTCGCTGCGGCCCTCGGCCGTCACCTCCTCGTTGGCGAGCACGGTCCCGAGCCCGGGGCACCAGTTCACCGGCGCTTCGTCGAGGTAGGCGAGGCGATGCGCGTCGACGAACGCACGGCGGGCGAGATCGCCGACGTCGGCCCACGCGGCGCCGTCGGGTCCCGGTCGGTCGCCGCGCTCGAGCTCGGCGACGAGCTCCTCGATCGGTCGGGCGCGGTCGGCCTCGGCGTCGTACCACGATCCGAAGATCTTCAAGAAGATCCACTGCGTCCAGCGGTAGTACGAGACGTCGGTCGTCGAGACGCTCCGGCGCGGATCGTGGCCGAGGCCCAGCGCGCGGAGCTGTCGGCGCATGGTGGCGATGTTCGCCTCGGCCGCGGCGCGTGGATGCTGGCCGGTCTCGAGCGCATACTGCTCGGCGGGCAAGCCGAACGCGTCGTAGCCCAGCGCGTGCAGGACATTGCGGCCGTTCATCCGATGGAACCGGGCGAAGACGTCGGTCCCGATGTAGCCGAGGGGATGGCCCACGTGCAGGCCCGCACCACTCGGGTACGGGAACATGTCGAGCACGTAGAGCTTCTCGGCGTCGGCCCGGGGGTCGCCGTCGTCGGCCAGAGGTCCGGCTGGGTTCGGCGCCCAGAAGGTGCGCGCGGACTCCCACTCGTCCTGCCAACGACGCTCGATCTCACCGGCGAGCGCGGCGTCGTAGCGGGCGATCGGCGCGTCGCGGTCGTCGTTCATCCCGATCGAGCGTAGCGATGCCCGCGTCGAGTCCCGGGAGCGTTCTCGGAAGTGCGGGTCAACGAGTGTCATACCCGGGCGCGACGATCACGAACATGTGTTCCGTGTGCGACGACTTCGAGACGAGGGCCGAATCCGACGCGCTCGCGGGTATCTTGAAGTTCCCCCAAGGGGCCGTAGCTCAATTGGTAGAGCGCGTCCATGGCATGGACGAGGTAGCGCGTTCGATCCGCGTCGGCTCCACCATCTCTCCCGAAGGGTTCGTCCTCGGCGGCTTCGTCGCCGGTGAAGGGTCGTTCAGCGTCACGCAACGGAAGCCGCCCTACTCGGACGGGACCCGGCGCAAGCGGTTCGTGTTCAGCGTGACCGTTGCCTCGCGCGACCTACCGCTGCTGCAACGACTCCACGCCTTCCTGGGGGTCGGGTCGATCTGCACGAGTCCGGCGCGCAAGCCCGGATGGCAGCCGACAGCGCAGCTCAGGATCTCCTCGATCCTGGCGCATCGACAGGCGACGATCCCGTTCGCCGAGTCGTTCCTGCTGCCATGCGCGAAGCGCCGACAGTTCGAGCAGTGGCGTGAGGAGCTCGATGACTGGGTGCGAGAGCACCCGTCCCGCTACAGCCTGGGTCCCAGCTCATGCTCGGTAGAGGGCTGCGATCGACCGGTTCGCGGCCGTGGACTCTGTCGGCGCCATTACTACCGTGCGACCGGCTACTGACGCGTCGGCCGCGTTCCTGGCCGGCTTCGTGGCTGCCGAAGGCTCGTTCATCCGAACGGGCGGAAGATTCCGACTCGCAGTCGGGCTCGGCGCGACCGACGCGGGGATGTGTCACACGCTCCAGGAGTTCCTCGGGTGCGGGCGCATCCACACCTTCCCGCGGCGGGCCGCGCACTACGACGACGAGGTCCAGTTCGTCGTCACGAGCATTCGGGACCACATCGAGCGGGTCGTCCCCTTCATGGATGCCCACCTCCCGCCGTCCCACAAGCGCGCACAGTTCGAGGCGTGGCGTGACGACCTCGTCGTCCACTGGGAGACCCGCGCGCGTCGGCGCCGCCGGTGCACGATCCCCGGGTGCGAAGAACGTCAGAGGGCACACGGCCTGTGCCGGCACCACCTCTGGGTCCTCCGTCGGGAGTAGGCGTCGGTCGACGCAGGTGAATCGATCCCGGGTCGATCTCGCACCGTTCCTAGACTCGACGTGTGATCGGACCGTCATGATCGGGGTCGTCGACTACCGCGCGGGGAACGCGCCGAGTGTCGGCTACGCGCTGGATCGGCTCGGGGTCGAGCACCGCCTCGTCGCCGACCCAGCGGGCATCGACGGATGCGACCACCTCATCCTGCCGGGCGTGGGTGCCGCGCGTGCCACCCTCGACTCGCTCGACGAGGCAGGGTTCATGGGACCGCTCACCGCTGCTGTCCGCGAGAACGCGGTGCCGTTCCTCGGCATCTGCATCGGGCTGCAGGTGCTGTTCGAGCACAGCGCCGAAGGCGATGTCGACTGCCTCGGCTGGATCCCGGGCGCCGTCCTCCCCTTCCCCACCACCGAACGCGTCCCGCAGATCGGCTGGAACAGCGTCCACCTGCGCCGAGACCACCCCGTGACTGCAGGGTTCCCCGACGGCGGTCACTGCTACTTCGTCAACTCGTTCCACGCGGCACCGGCGGACCGTGCCGACGTGCTGGGCGAGACCGGCTACGGCGTCGACTTCTGCTCGGTCGTGGCCCACGAGAACATCGTCGCGACCCAGTTCCACGCCGAGAAGAGCGGTGCGCTGGGGCTCGCGCTCCTCGCGGCGTTCGCGGCCTGGGACGGGAAGGACGGGGTCTGATGCTCACGAAGCGCCTTGTCGCGTGCTTCGACGTCGTGGGCGGCCGCGTCACCAAGGCCCAGAAGTTCCAGGACAACATCGACGTCGCCCCCGCCGCGGAGCTCGCACGCTCGCTCTACGACGATCAGATCGACGAGATCATCTTCTATGACATCACCGCCAGCGCGCGGCGTCGACCAATCGACCTCGAGACAGTGCGCGACGTCGCCCGGCACGTCTTTGTGCCGTTCACCGTCGGCGGCGGCATCCGGTCGGTCGACGACATGTTCGCGGTGCTGAAGGCCGGGGCCGAGAAGATCAGCATCGACTCGATGGCGGTGCGCGAGCCCGACATCATCCGCCAGGGCGCCGAGGCGTTCGGGCGCCAGTGCGTGGTGCTGAGCACGCAGGTGAAGCACGTCGGCGTCCGCCCCGGCATCCCGAGCGGCTACGAGGTCTTCATCGACGGCGCACGTGAAGCCACCGGCCTCGACGCGATCGACTGGGTCCGACGCGGCGAGGACCTCGGCGCGGGCGAGATCGTGGTGAACAGCATCGACTGCGACGGCACCGCGTCCGGGTACGACCTCACGATCACCCGAGCTGTGGCCGACGCGGTCAACGTCCCGATCGTCGCCTCGGGCGGCGCCGGCACAGTCGACCACATCGCGGCGGGACTCACCGACGGCGGCGCCCACGCCGCGATCATCAGCTCGATCCTGTACTCCCCGAGGCTCGAGCGGAACGTCGGCGTCCGCGAGCTGAAGGCAGGGCTGACGGAGCGCGGCATCCCGATGCGCCCCTACCTCGACGCGCAGGACGAGCCGAGCTAACCCTCGGCGGCCAGCGCGTCCCGTTCCTCGAACGGCACCCGCCGGGCGTCGGCCCACAGCCGGTCGAGGTCGTAGAACTCCCTCGTCTCGGCGAGGAACACGTGCACGACCACATCGCCGTAGTCGAGCAAGACCCACGTGGCGTCGTCGCGACCCTCGATGCCGAGGGGCTGCGATCCGTCGTGCGCCTTCAACGCCGCTTCGACCTCGTCGACGATGGTCCGCACCTGACGGGTGTTGGTCGCGCTGACGAGGACGAACGTCTCGATGATCGCGATGATCGGGCCGACGTCGAGCACGACGATGTCGTGCCCCTGCTTCGCCGCCGATGCCGACGCCGCAACGAGCGCGCGCTGCGCTGCATCGCTGACCGCGTCCGCGCCGCTCGTCGTCAAGCGCGCGGGACCCGGTTCGTCATCGAGCCTCAGCATAGAGGCCTCGTGCTGCGATCTCCTGCACGACAGGAGCCGGCACCAGCCCGTGGATCGGCCGACCCGACGCGAGGCGAGCACGTAGCTCGGTCGAGGACACGTCGAGGCGCGGCACCGCGAGGTGCTGGACCTTCCACCCCTCGCCCGGCGGTTCGGCGTGCTCGCCCTCCCGCTCGACGACGACGACCGTCGCGAGATGCTTCGTGTCCTCGAGCCGACGCCACGTCGACATGTTGGCGACCGCGTCGGCACCGAGGAGCAGGAAGAGCTCGCGCCCGGGCGCCGCCAACGCCTCCAGGGTGTCCGCGGTGACCGACGGGCCGTCGCGGTTCACCTCCACGGCGCTTGCGGCCAGGCCGTCGATACCGGCCACGGCGGCGACCACGAGCGCAAGGCGGTCCTTCGGCCCGGCGACGACCTCACCCCGCTTCTGCCACGGATCGCCGGCGACCACGAAGAGCACACGGTCGAGCCCGAGGACGGCACGGGCGTCGGATGCGACGACGAGATGCCCGACGTGGACCGGGTCGAAGGTGCCGCCGAGGATGCCGACGCGTTCGGTTCCACCGCCTGGCACCCGGCCAGGATACGACGCCGCCCGTCGCGGCCTGGATTCACGCGCCGGACACGCGGCCGAAACGTCCACCCCGTACCCTGCGGCCATGGTCAGCGCCCCCGGACCGGCGACCGCGCACGCGTTGGTGCGCGTCTGGCTGCCCGACCGGCCGGGTGCCCTCGCCCTCGTCGCGGCGCGCATCGGAGCCGTGGGCGGCGACATCGTCTCGGTCGACGTGCTCGAGCATGCGGGTGGGATCGCCGTCGACGAGTTCTCGGTGATCCTCTCCGACCCTGCCGTGCTGGATCTGATGACACGAGAGATCGAGCAGGTCGACGGTGCGTCCGTCGAGCACGTCCGACTCGTCGGCGCGTTCCCCGACCCCCGCATCGATGCGCTCGAGTCGGCGGTCCGGCTCTGCGAGTCGACGACCGTCTCGGGTCTCCATGACACCCTCGTCGCGCACGTCCGCACCGAGTTCCTGGCCGACTGGGCCGTCCTCCTGCACGGCGACACTGAGCTGAGCGCCGCGGGCGACCACGCCCGGCCCGAGACCGAGTTCCTCGCCGCGCTCGCGACAGGCACGACTGCCTCCCCTCAGGTGGTCGACGGCACGAGTGGTCCCGACGACCTCCTGGTCGCCGGGCTGGCGCGCCACGACGCAGTGCTCCTCGTCGGACGCGACGGCAACCCGTTCCGTCGGAGCGAGCGGGCCCAGCTCGTGGCCCTCGCGCAGATCGCCGATCGGACATGGACGCTGCTCGACCGCTAGACGATGGGGATGCCTGACGGTCGCACGGCGGTGGTTGTCTTCACCCGCGACCTGCGCGTGCGGGACAACCCTGCGCTCCGCGCCGCCGCGTCGAGCCCCGTGGTGCCGCTCTTCGTCCTCGACGACGACATCCTGTCCAGTCGGTTCGCACGACCCAACCGAGTCGGTTTCCTCGTCGAGGCGCTGTCGGACCTCGACGTATCGCTGCGGGAGCGCGGAGGCCGCCTCGTGGTGCGGCGCGGTCGGTGGGTCGACGAGGTGCTACGTGTGGCCCGGGCCGTCGACGCCGCGACGATCCACGTCGCCGACGACGTGAGCGCCTACGCGCGTGGACGGACCGACACACTGGCGACAGACGCTCGGGCGGACGCGATCGAGGTGCATCGCCATCCCGGCGTGACCGTGGTGCCACCCGGCGCGATCTCCCCGACCAATGGCGACTGCTACCAGGTCTTCACGCCGTACCACCGGGCGTGGCTCGCGGCTCCATGGCGGCCAGCAGTGCCGGCACCACGCGCCGTGGGAGTCCCACCCCACGTGTCCGGGATCGAGATCCCCGCCCGGGCCGACCTCGTCACCGGCGTCCCTTCTCCCGAGGTCGCGCCCGGCGGTGAGGGACCGGCGCGGGCTCGCCTCGACGCCTGGGTCCGCCACGACCTCGCACGGTACGGCGACCGCCACGACGACCTCCCGGGTGACGCCACGTCGCGGATCAGCCCATACCTGCACTTCGGATGCCTCTCGCCCCTCGAGGTGGCAACGAGGCTGCAGGGGCGGGAGGGTGCCGACGCGTTCGTTCGTCAGCTCTGTTGGCGGGACTTCTACCACCAGATCCTCGCCGCCCGACCCGGTGCTGCCCGGGATGACTTCAAGGACCGCGGCGACACCTGGCACGACGATCCCGATGGGCTCGCCGCGTGGAAGGCAGGGCGGACCGGCTACCCCGTGGTCGACGCGGGGATGCGTCAGCTGCTTCGTGAAGGGTTCATGCACAACCGCGCCCGCATGGTCACCGCGTCGTTCCTGACCAAGGACCTGATGATCGACTGGCGCCTCGGCGCCGCGCACTTCCTGGACTTGCTCGTCGACGGCGACGTCGCGAACAACCAGCTCAACTGGCAGTGGACCGCGGGCACGGGAACCGATGCCAACCCGCACCGCGTGTTCAACCCCACGCGCCAGGGACTGCGGTTCGACCCGAACGGCGACTACGTGCGGCGATACGTCCCCGAGCTCGCGGGCGTCGCGGGCAAGGCCATCCACGACCCCGACCCCGAGACCCGTGCCCGCGTGGGCTACCCGCTCCCGATCGTCGACCACCACGAGGCGATCGAGGAGTTCCGGGCGATCCGCTCTCGGTCCTGACCGCTTCTCGTGACGTTCGGTGCCCCTCGAGCGGTTCTCGTGACGCATCGCGCCGTCATAAGGGCTCGTTCCGTCACCAGAACGGGTCAGGAGGCCGATCCGGCTCGATCAGGGGCGCCAGTCGACCGGGAGTACCTGGCGGGTGCCGGTCAGTCCCTTGAGGCTGACCTCCCGCGGCGCACCGTAGGTGCCCGCCGACGACTGCGCCTGCACCTCCTCGGTCGCGAGGATCTCACCGCCGGACGCGGCGTCGGCGACGCGGGCGGCGGTGATCACCGTCCGGCCGAAGAAGTCGTCGCCTTCACGGATCACGGGACCCGCGTGGAGCCCGATGCGGACCCGGACGCCGCCGGCGTCCTCGCCGAAGTCGTGCCCGTCGATCGCCCTTTGGATCGCGACGGCGCACTGGACCGCGGCGTCGGTGTCGGAGAAGGCGAGCATGAAGCCGTCGCCCTGGCTCTTCACCTCGGTGCCGTTCCACTCCCGCAGCGCGGCGCGGAGCAGCTCGTTGTGGGCGTGGAGCACGTGCTGGCTCCGCACGTCGCCCAGACGGTCGGTCATCGACGAGTAGCCCTCGATGTCGGAGAAGAGCAGTGTGACTCGACCGTCGGCCGCGGCGAGCCGCCCGACGTCTGGTCGTTCCCGGCCGACCGATGCCGCGACGGCGTCGATCGACGCGTCGGGTGACGAGCCGGACGCCACCCCCTGGAGGTCGAGCTTCACCGCGAGCACCTCCTCGACGAGCGCAGGCATCCCGACCTCCTGCGCGGTGTCGAGCGCCTCGTTGAGCAGCCCGAGCGCGCGCGACTCGTCGCCGTCGCCGGCTCGGGCCAGGTGCGCGCGGGCGAGCTCCAACCGGGTCCGGGCCGCAAACGGGCGGGCTCGGAAACCTTCCAGGATCTGGATCGCGGTCTCGAGGTGCTCGATCGCTTCGTCGTGCCGGCCGAGCGTGAGCATGAGGAGGCCCAGGTACCGGTCGGTCGGACCGTGATACACGGTCGGCCCGAGCGCCACTCCTCGGCCAGGGATCTCCGCGAGGAGCGGCGCGAGCACCTCGGCCAGGTCGGCCGCACCGATGATCGCGATCGCCTCCGCGGCGCCGCACAGTGCGTACGGTCGAGCGACATCGAGCGCGATGGTCCCGAAGTCGTCGACGGCGATCATGTCGAGCTCGGCTCGCGCCTCGTCGTGTCGGCCGACGATCGCGAGCATCTGCGCGAGACCGCAGCGCCAGGACATGATCTCCGGCGTCGCCTCGACGGCGGCCCGCGTTGCGTCGACCAGCTCGCCGAGACGCCCCTGCTCGCGACGCATCGGCATCACGAGGATCCCGTAGTTGTTCACGAAACCCCGGCTCCGGAGCCGACGCCCCAGCTCCAGGGCCTCGTTCGCCGCGGTCTCGGCGCCCTCGAAGTCGCCGCGGGCGACCGCCGACGCACCGCGCGAGAGGGCGGCGCTCGCCGCGTGGTTCGGAGATCTGAGCTCGCCGGCGAGCCGGACTGCGTCGGCGAGCGCGCGGTCGTGCAGGTCCGCGTCGCCTCGGACCATCGCTCGCACCGCGTAGCTCCCGCTGTTGCTGAACAGGAGGTCGCCGTTGCCCGTTGCTTCCGCGAGCTGCTGGGTCTCGTCGAGCACCCGCTCCAGCTCGTCGTCGTCGACGCCGGGGCGAAGCTGCCAGGCCCACGTCTGGAGCGCGACCGTCTCGGCCGACGGATCGCCCGAACGTCGGGCCGCATCGAGCGCTTCGACCGCCAGCTGCCGGTGGCGATCCGCGTCGAAGAACAGCTCGTAGCCGGCGAGCAGCGAGCACAACCGTGCCCGCAGCGCGAGGTCGGCTTCGCCGAGCATCTCGATCGCCTCCTCGAGCACCGCCGTCCGGTCGTCCTGGCGCGTCCCGATCATCCCGGTGGCGCCGAACTGGATCGCCACCCTGGCCATCAGCTCGGCGGCGCCGTGTCGACGAGCGATCGCGATCGCATCGCTGAGCTGCCGATCGGCGCGCTCGGTCTCCCCCGCTCGCTTGAGCGACGAACCGTGGGAGAGGAGGAGCTCGGCACGCGAGAGCTCGTCGGCCTGGTCGTCGAGCTCGAGGGCTTGGAGCGCCTGGTCGTAGTACCGGGCAGCTTCCTCGTGGGCGGCCTGGTCGCGGGCACGATCGGCGGCGCGCGTGGAGTACCCGACGGCCTTCTCGATGTCACCGCCAGGAGCGGCCTGGAACCAGTGGTACGCGAGCTCGGGCAGCGATGCGTCCGTCTGCGCCCCCACCGCGGTCTCGAGTGCCTCGCCGATCTGACGGTGCAGGCGCACTCGCCGGGGCGTGCTGAGCTCGGC
>JAWOIO010000179.1:0-3192 GCA_046484625.1 Acidimicrobiia bacterium | reverse complement strand
TCCGTCACCAAACTTGACAGTAGATACCCTACGAGTAGATACTCTCAGTGTCAAGAGCGACAGGTTCGCTCGTCGCAGATCCGAGCCCTCCCCCAGGGCCTACCCACCGGAAGGGGTGCGCCATGAGCACCACGAAGCCCAGCACCATCGAGCGGGAGCGGGCGTTGGCGTGGATCAGCCGCCAGCTCCGTTGGGAGCAGACGCTCCGCGACCTGCGCGACGGCGTGACCGTCGAGCAGCCGCTCGCCGCCTGAGCTGCTGCACGACACGATCGAAGGCTGCGGGCGTCCCCTCGTCCCGCCGCCGCATCTCGACGAAAGCCCGGTTCACCCCCCTGGGCCGGGCTTCGTCGCGTCCGGGCTTCGTCGCCCCCGTTGACGCGGCTCAGGCGGTCGGGGGTGCGGTGGTCTCCTCCGTGAGGCCTCGCCCACCTTCGATCACGGCGGCGATCTCGGCCTCGTCGACCGGCCGGGCGAAGTAGTAGCCCTGGGCGCTCTCACAGGACAGGGAGCGGAGCACCTCGACCTGCTGCGACGTCTCGACCCCCTCCGCCACCGCACCGACCCCCAGGGCCCCCGCGAGCGTGAGGATGTTGCTCGCGAGCGTTGCCGACGTGGGCAGGCGGCCCAGCTCCTCGACGAACGACCGGTCGATCTTCACGCGGTCGACGGCGAAGCGCCGGAGGTACGACAGCGAGCAGAAGCCGGTCCCGAAGTCGTCGATGCTGATGCGCACGCCGAGGTCACGGAACTGCGCGAGCATCTTCAGGGTGTGGTTGGTGTCCTCCATCATGACCGTCTCGGTCAGCTCCACGATGAGGCAGCTCGCCGGCATCTCGAAGCGCTCGAGGGTGGCGCGGACGAAGTCCACGAACTCGGTGTCGTTGCGCATCTGGACGCCGGAGACGTTCACCGACACCGCGACCTGCTCCTGGCCATCGCGCTGCCAAGTCTTCGCGGTCCGGACCGAGTTCTCCATGACCCATCGACCGATCGGGACGATGAGCCCGGACTCCTCGGCAAGAGGGATGAACTCCATCGGGGCCACGACCCGACCCCCGGTCGGGTGCCAGCGCAGGAGCGCCTCGGCCGAGACGATCCGGTTGGACCGGAGGTCGACGATCGGCTGGAAGACGAGGCGCAGCTCTCCGTGGTCGAGCGCGGATGCGAGCCGGCTGCGCAGCTCGAGCCGACGGGTCGCGTTCTCGCGCTGACCGTCCGCGAACAGCTCGACTCGTCCCTTGCCGTTGGACTTCGCGGTGTACATCGCGATGTCGGCATCGCGGACGAGATCCTGGGTGGTCGACTCGGGGCCCGCGAGCGCGATGCCGATGCTCGCCGGAACGGTGATGTCGAGGGTGCCCACCGTGATCGGCAGCTGGAGGACCTCGAGGATGCGTTCGGCGACCGCCTGGCTCGACGAGAGGTTGGCGGGGCGGTCGAGGAGGACCGCGAATTCGTCGCCGCCGAGCCGGGCCGCGGTGTCGCCGGGCCGGAGGCACCGGACGAGCCGTTCCCCGACGGCGACCAGCAGATCGTCGCCGGCCCCGTGGCCGAGCCCGTCATTGACCGACTTGAAGTCGTCGAGGTCGATGAAGAGCACCGCGACGCCATCGCTGTTGTCGCGCCGTTGGCGGAGCAGGGCGTGCTCGACACGGTCGAGGAACAGGGCGCGGTTGGCGAGCCCGGTCAGCGAGTCGTGGAACGCCTGGTGGGCGAGCTGGGCCTCCAGGACCTTGCGATCGGTGATGTCGTGAAGCGTGAGCACGGTGCCCGTGATGTCGCTGAGCTCCGAGAGGTTCGTCGCGACGACCTCGTAGTCCCGCATCGCACCGTCGCGATGGCCGATGCGGACCTCGAACTCGTGGGTGCCCGACGGCGCGAGGTTCGTGGCGATGTCGAGGTGGCGCCGGCCTTGCTCGGAGTCCTCGAGCGAGATCAAGGTCTGGAGCTGCTTCCCGAGGCACTCCTCGGGCGTGTAGCCCCACTGCTCTCGGACCGCGGGGCTCACGTACTCGATCGTTCCCTCGGCGTTGATGACCGTGATGATGTCGTGGGAGTGCTGGACCATCGCCTCGAAACGGTCCCGTCCCCGGCGTTCGGCGAGCTCGCGCACGCGGGCGGTGAGCCCGAACATGCGGACGAAGACGAGGATCGACACGACGATCGCGGTGGCCGCGATCGGGAGCCCGTGGCGCGCGTCGGAGGAGCCGATCGACTCTCCGATGATGAGTGCCGGCGGCACGATCGCGGCGGCGATGAGCAGCACGAGCCGGTGCGGGCGCAGCTCGACCGCTCGGTCGTCGGGGACGACGACCCGCTCACCGGCCGACTCGTGGCACGCGGCGAGGCCGAGCAGCGCGTAGCCCGCGGCGAAGCACAGCCCGGTTCCCGCGTCGCGAATCGGGTCGCCCTTCACCGCGTTGGATGCCCAGAGGAAGCCACCGACGAGGAGCGCGCTCAGCGCGCCCAGGAGCATGACGACCGACGGAAGGTGGGTGCTGAGGCTGAACAGGAGCCGCACGGTCAGGACCACGACGAGGGCGCTGCCGGTGAGCGACAGCACCATCGTGACCTTCTCGGCGCTCGTGTAGAAGGTGTCGGCGAGGAACTGCTCGCCGATCACGAGCCACAGGTTCAGGGCCGCGGCAGCACCGACGACGAGCGCGTCGAGGATGGCGGAACGGTCGTCGGTCTTGGCCTGCGCGGAGGCGACCCGCAGCAGGCCGAAGGCGATGACCGGGTAGCCCGCCTTCGCGAGCACCTGGACCCAGAGCGCCGACCACGGTATCTCGAGGGTCTGGGCAGCCCACGATGCGGCCTCGCCCAGGGTGAAGAGCGTGAGCCCCGCGGCGACCCACCACCACGGTGCGGACGGGCGGGGCTGCCAGCGGCGGATCCCGTAGACGGCGGCCAGCGTGGCGACGAGCGCGACTCCGGGGCCACCGAGCAGGCGTGCGAGGTCGCTCTCGGGCATGCCCAATGGCAGGATCGCGAACATCGCGGCGAGGACGGCGAAGAGCGCGAACGGAGGGATCTGGAGTCGGGGGGCCCGCGCGGCCGGTGCCGGTGAGCCCACGGGACGCGACGCGTCGATCGGCGCCGGGTCCTCCAGGAGGGCGCCTCCCGCGCGTCGCCTCGTGTTTCCAAAGTGCATGGTGTTGGGATCGGTACGTGATCGGTGCCCCTTGAC
>JAWOIO010000064.1:0-3101 GCA_046484625.1 Acidimicrobiia bacterium | reverse complement strand
GCGCTCTACCAGGCGAAGGAGAGCGGGCGCAACCGCGTCGTCATCGTCGACGGGGCCGACACGCCGCCCGAGGGCGAGACGTCCGCGAGCGAACGTGCCCTTCCGGACGGACCCCCCGACGCGACGCCGCGGCCCCCCCCCTAGGCCGAAGTTCCATGAGTTGATTGGCCCGTCGTAGTCCTGTGTTTGCGTCGTTGACGTGGTGAATGGGGTGTCGACGGGCTCTTCTCTTGTGTTCTGTGTACCCATGTATCGCGCGTCGACAGGGCGTGTGGTGAGCGCCTGCGCATGCTATGTTGAGTCATGCACGTGGACGTCGTTCCGAACCGTTCGTCGCGCCCAGCGATCTTGCTGCGGGAGACGTGGCGCGAGGACGGTCGGGTCCGGAAGCGAACGATAGCGAACCTGACGCAGTCCGTGTCGCTGGAGCAGGCGTTGATGCTGCGGCGGGTGCTGAAGGGCGAGGCGCTGGTCGCGCCGTCCGACGCGTTCGAGGTGACCGAGTCCAAGTCCGAGGGTCAGGTGCGCGCGGTGCTGCTGGCCATGAAACGGCTGGGGATCGAGAAGCTGCTGGCGTCGAGACCGTCGACGGAGCGCTCGCTGGTGACGGCGTTGATCGCGTACCGGATCCTGAACCCGAGGAGCAAGCTGGCGACGACGCGCGCTTGGCACGCCACCACCCTCCCGGTTGAGCTGGGCGTGATGGACGCGAGCGAGAACGACGTGTACAGCGCGATGGATTGGCTGGTCGGTCGCAAGGAGCGGATCGAGGAGAAGCTCGCGAAACGGCACTTGATGGAGGGCTCGCGGGTGCGCTTCGACTTGAGCTCTTCGTACGTCGAGGGTGAGCACTGCGACCTCGCGGAGTTCGGGTACGACCGGGACGGCAAGCGTGGCAAGAAGCAGATCAACTGGGGGCTCCTGACCGACGGCGACGGTCGGCCCGTCGCCGTGAGCGTGTTCCCTGGATCGACCAGCGATTCGATGACGCTGCTGCCGCAAGTGGCGACCCTGCGGGACCGGTTTGGGCTCCATCAGTTCGTGCTGATCGGCGATCGCGGCATGATCACTGGCGCGCACATCAAGCAGCTTCGCGCCATCCCCGGCAGCGACTGGATCACCGCCCTGAAGAGTCAGTCCCTCAAGAAGCTCGTGCACGCTGGTGCGATTCAACCGAGCTTGTTCGACGAGACGAACCTTTTCGAGATCGAGCACGACGACTACCCGGGCGAGCGCTTGATCGCGTGCCGCAACCCGGTGCTCGGCAGGAAGCGCGCGCACAAGCGGCACGAGCTCCTCGCGGCGACGATCCGAGAGCTCGAGAAGATCCAGCAGCGCGTCCGAAACGGACGCCTCAGCGGCCGCGACACGATCGGCCTGAAGGTCGGCGAGAAGCTCGGCCGGCACAAGATGCGCAAGCACCTGCGCGTCACCATCACGGACGACGAGCTCACGTTCGAGATCGACCGAGACAGCGTGCAGCAAGAGGCGCGGATGGACGGGATCTACGTCGTTCGCACCAGCGTTCCCCGAGACGCTCTCACCGCCGCGGACGCCGTGCGGGCGTACAAGAGCCTCGCGGACGTCGAACGTGCCTTCCGCACCATCAAGAGCATCGACTTGCACGTCCGCCCGATCCACCACCGGCTCGTCGACCGCGTGCACGCTCACCTGTTCCTATGCATGCTTGCGTACTACGTGCGGTGGCACATGGAACGAGCCTGGGCCAGCCTCACGTTCAAGGACGACGACACCGAGCACCTCGAGGACCGAGATCCCGTCGCGCCCGCGCAACGATCCGCCGCGGCCACCACGAAAGCCCAGACGCGCACGCTCACCGACGGCACGCCCGCCCGAACCTTCAAGACGGTCCTCGACGACCTCGCGACCATCACCCGCAACACCTGCACCCACGCGGACTCCGGAGCGACGTTCCCCATGACGACCACCCCCAACCCCACCCAGCAGAAGGCTCTGGACCTGCTGCGCACCATCACCGTGTAGACATCAGCGCGCACCCGAACGAACCCAGTACCCCCGTCCCAGACGGGGGTACTACACACTCACCAAGTGGAACTTCGGCCTAGGTACGCTGTCGCGCCGAGCGCGCGTGGCGTGGGGCCGCTCGGCTCGGAATGAGGTATGACTCGGCGTGCCGAGCGATGTCGTGCCCGACGTGAGCCACCCGAACGTCGTTCCCCTCGACCCGACGGACCCGACGGTGGCCGACGAGATCCGCGCCGTGATGGCCGCGGCGTACGCCACCGAGGCCGCGATCCTCGGCGTGGACGACTTCCCGCCGCTCCACCGAACGGCCACGCAGATCGCAGCGAGCGGCGGCCGCTTCCTCGGCGTCCGGGTGCGGGCAACGCTGGCGGCGGTGCTCGAGGTCGAGGAGCCCGAGCGCGGGCGGGTCCACCTCGGCGCCCTCGTCGTGCTGCCGGCGCAGGTCCGGCGCGGCCTCGCCAGCGCGCTGCTGCGCCACGTGCTCGACGCCCATCCGGCCGACGAGATCACCGTCTCGACGGGCGAACGCAACGTGCCCGCGCTCCGCCTCTACGCGAAGCAAGGCTTCGTCGAGCAACGGAGCTGGACGACCGGCGACGGCATCGCGATGCGAACGATGCGGCGGGTTGGGCCCGACCATCGTGAGCGTTCGCCGCGATTGACCACGGAATCCTACCTGGAGGCCGTCGAGCGCCTGGCCGCGGCCGACCCGGTCTTGGCCGGCGTCGCCCAGCGCTGGGGCCCGCCGCCCTTCTGGCGCCACCCCGAGGGGTTCGCGGGCTTGGTGCACGGGATCTTGGCGCAGCAGGTGTCGCTGGAGTCGGCGGTCGCGGCGTACGGCCGGCTGGAGGGGGCGCTCGGCCGCGTCGAGTCCGAGGCGTTCCTGACGCTCGACGACGCTCGGCTGCGCGCCATCGGCTTCAGCCGTCAGAAGGTTGCGTACACCCGCGGGCTAGCGTCGGCGATCGCGGCGGGTGCGCTCGATCTGGGCCATCTCAGGGTGCACCTTGAGGCCAGGGCTGAAAAAAACCCTAAAAGCCAGGATCATTATTTGGCATTGCTTGAAAATGTTAAAATTGCTGAGGACCATCTTA
>JAWOIO010000194.1:0-29091 GCA_046484625.1 Acidimicrobiia bacterium | reverse complement strand
CGTAGAGCCGCAGCGTAGCCTTGCCGACCGGTTTGGTCAGCTTGTGAGGTCGGCGCGACGCTCGCCGATGCAGTCGCGCGCCATGTGCACGCCGGCGACTCGTTGCACCTCGTCGTCGGTCACACACGATGGAGCGCGGCCGCTCGTGAGGCCGTCCGGCAGTGGTGGGGTCGTGACCCGAGCTTCGAGCTCGTCATGCTCTCGCTCTCGAGCCTCGGTGCACTCTTCTTCCACGGTGGGCTCGTCCGCCGGGTGGTCACGGGCTACTCCGGCGACACCTTCCCCAACTTCACGCCCAACCCGCACTTCGCGCGGGCCTACGCGAGCGGTGACGTGGAGGTGGAGCACTGGTCGTTCCTCGCGTTCTCACAACGGCTCGAAGCTGCGGCTCGCGGGTTGCCTGCGATCACGACGCGGTCGATCGCCGGCTCGTCCATGGAGGCCAACGAGGCGTACACCGCCGTGGACTCGCCCTTCGGCGAAGTCGGTCTCCTGGCACCGCTCGTCCCTGACGTCGCACTCCTGCACGCACCGGTCGCCGACCGGGAGGGCAACGTCGCGGTCCATCCGCCCCTCCTCGAGGGCGTGTGGGGCGCGCTCGCAGCTCGCCGGGGCGCGGTGGTCACGGTCGAGCGCATCGTCGACGACCTTCGCCCCTGGTCACATCTCGTGCGCATCCCGTCACATCGGGTGCTCGCCGTGTGCGAGGCCCCGATGGGTGCGCACCCGGGTGGGCTCTTCACGGGCGACCTTCCCGTCGACGGGTACGGCGAGGACTACGACTTCTGGGTCGAGGCGCGTGCGGCGACACGCGCCGACGACTACGACGAGTGGATCCGCCACTGGGTGCTGGATGTGCCCGACCAGGACACCTATCTCGCCCGGCTCGGCGATGCGCGCGTCACCGCCATGCGGGCCAAGGCTGCACCCGACTCGTGGCAGGCCGACGAAGCCGAGTTCGTCCCCGACCTCGACGCGGCGCCCAACCGTTGGGAGCGCGCCGCGGTCTGGGGCGCCCGCCTGCTGGCCGAGCGTGTGCTGGCCCTCGACGCGACCGCGGTGCTCGCCGGGGCGGGCGTCGCCAACCTCGCGGCGTGGCTCGCGGTCGCCCAGGCGCGTGCCCGGGGGAGTGCGGTGCAGCTCACGGCGGAGATCGGGCTCTTCGGCTACGACCCGAGTCCGGCGGACCCGTTCGTGCTCAACCACCGGAACTTCTGGCGCTCGACGATGCTCAACGACGCGTCGACCGTGCTCGGCGGGCTCGTCGGTGGCGCCGGGTCGACGACGATCGCGTGCCTCGGAGGCGCCCAGGTCGACCGGGCGGGCAACATCAACTCGACCGAGATCCCCGGTGGGCCCTTCCTCGTGGGGTCGGGGGGCGGCAACGACGTCGCGTCGGTCTGCACCGAGGCGATCGTCGTGGCCCTGCTCGCCCCCCAACGGACGCCGGAGGAGTGCGGGTACGTGACGTCGCCGGGTCGGGCAGTGCGAGCGCTCGTCACCGACCTCGGGATCCTGGAGAAGGACGAATCAGGAGAGCTGGTCCTGACCGCGGTTCCCTCGGGCCCCGAGGCGCTCGAGACGCGTGTCGCGGCCGCGCGGGACGCGTGCGGCTGGGACCTCCGGGTCGCCGACGACCTGCGCGAGCTCGCACCGCCGACCCCACCCGAGATCGAGCGCCTCCGGGGGTGGGATCCACGTCAGTGGTTTCTTCGCGACCGCTGACGACCTAGTGTGCCGCCGGAACGACGCGCAGGGAGGCGGGGCATGAGCGGCGTCACGCTCGAGGGCATCGAGAAGCGTTTCGACGACGTCGTCGCCGTCGAGGACTTCAACCTGGAAGTCGCGGACCACGAGTTCCTCGTGCTCCTGGGCCCGTCGGGGTGCGGCAAGAGCACCGTCCTGCGGATGATCGCCGGCCTCGAAACGCCGACGGGCGGGATCATCCGACTCGGTGACCAGGACGTCACCGATGTGGAGCCCAAGAACCGCGACATCGCGATGGTCTTCCAGAGCTACGCGCTGTACCCGCACATGACGGTGGAGCGGAACATCGAGTTCCCGCTGAAGTCGCGCAATGTCCCGAGGGAAGAGCGTGCCACCCTGGTCGCAGACGCCGGGAAGACACTCGGTCTCGAGGAGCTGATGAAGCGCAAGCCCGCCGAGCTCTCGGGCGGGCAGCGCCAGCGCGTCGCCCTCGCCCGTGCGATCGTCCGGCGGCCCCAGGCGTTCCTCATGGACGAGCCGCTCTCGAACCTCGACGCGAAGCTCCGCGTCCAGACTCGCGCCGAGCTCATCGAGCTCCAGCGCCGACTCGCGGCAACGATCATCTACGTCACCCATGACCAGGTCGAGGCGATGACGATGGGTGAGCGCATCGCGATCATGGACAAGGGCGTGCTCCAGCAGGTCGATCCGCCCCAGCAGGTCTACGACAAGCCGATCAACCTGTTCGTCGCCCGCTTCATCGGCAACCCGCCGATGAACACGGTCGAGGGCGATCTCCGGGGGAGTGGCGCCGATCTCTCGGTCGTGCTCGACGGGGCGACGATCCCGTTGCCGCCCGATTTCGCGGCTGCAGCCGCAGCGTCCGGGGCGCAGCGGGTCGTGTTCGGGGTGCGACCCGAGCACCTCCACATCGACAGCGAGGGAGGTCTCGCCGCGAGGGTCACGGTGATCGAGGCGCTCGGACACGAGCGCCACGTGATCTGCCGGCTCGACGACGGGCAGATGGTGATCGTGCGGCAGGCCGCCCACGTCGTTCCTCCCGCTGAGGGCGAGCCGGTCCGGCTCACGACCGAGCCGGACACGATCCATCTCTTCGATGCGGCGACCGAACAGCGCATCGAGCCATGACCACCGTCGGTGAGCCCGCACCGGCACCCGAGGCCCAGACCGAGTCCCCCGACCAGCCGACAGGCGCTCCGCCCCGGAGGCGCTGGTCGCGTCGCCGCCGGGAGGCCCTGCTCGGACTCGGGCTGATCCTCCCGGCAGTCCTGCTCTTCGGTGTCTTCGTCTTCTACCCGTTCCTCAGGAACTTCGAGCTCGCCCTCTACCGGACCGCTCCGTTCCCCGGCCTGCCCGACGTCTATGTCGGGTTCGACCAGATCCGGGAGGTCCTGGGGAGCAGCTACTTCTGGAACAGCTTCGGCGTCACCATCATGTTCGCGGTCCTCACCGTCCCGATCGGGCTCGTCCTCGGCCTCGGGCTCGCGGTGCTGGCGCACCAGAAGCTCAAGGGCATGGCGATCTACCGGACGATCTTCTCCTCGACGGTCGCGACGTCGGTCGCGGTGGCGTCGGTCATCTTCGGCACACTGCTCAACCCGGTGGTCGGGCTCCTGCCCTGGCTCGGCCTCGACCCCGACATCCCCTACCTCGAGAATCCCAACACCGTGCTCGGCGTCTTCCCGATCGCCCTCGTCGCAGTCGCCATCGCGACCATCTGGCAGAACCTGGGCCTCAGCTTCATCCTCATGTCGTCGGGGCTCCAGGCCGTCCCCGACGACCTGCTCGAGGCCGCCGAGGTCGACGGTGCCGGCACCTGGTCCCGCTTCCGCAACGTGACCCTGCCGATGCTCTCGCCCACCATCTTCTTCGCGGTCGTCGTCGGCGGCATCTTCGCCTTCCAGACCTTCGGTCAGATCGACCTCCTGACCCAGGGTGGCCCGGACGACAAGACGAACGTGCTGACCTTCGCGATCGTCTCGCAGCTGCGCGACCAGAAGGACGCCGGCTCCGCCGCCGTCCTCGCCATCGCGCTGTTCGTCGTCACGCTGAGCCTCACCCTGTTCCAGATGCGGTTCCTCGAGCGGCGGGTGAACTATGAGCGCTGACGCCTTGGTCTCCGACGAACCCACGGTCGACGCAGAGGAGCACGGGCGCGACCAGCGGCGTCGACGTCGGCGACTCGGGACCTTCGGGCGCTACCTCCTGCTGAGTGTCCTCGGGTTCTTCATCATCTTCCCGATCTACATCACGGTGGTGAACTCACTGCTCTCGCCGACCCAGATCGCGTCGCGCCCGCCCACGCTGTTCCCGACCGATCCGATCTGGGACACGTACTCGCGCGCCTGGAGCGACGGGCACTTCGGTCAGTACCTCAAGAACAGCTTCATCATGACGACGATCATCGTGGTCGGGCAGCTCGCCACCTCGATCCTCGCCGCGTACGCGTTCGCGTTCCTCGAGTTCCCGTTCAAGCGCACCCTGTTCGTCGTGTTCCTGGCGACGTTGATGGTCCCGTTCGAGGTCACGATCATCACGAACCTCACGACGGTCGTCGACCTCGGGCTCTACAACACCTACGCCGGACTCGCGATCCCGTTCCTCGCCACCGGGTTCGGCGCGTTCCTCCTGCGTCAGTCGTTCCTCCAGCTCCCGCGCGACCTCAAGGACGCAGCAGCCCTCGACGGCTACGGGCACCTGCGCTTCCTCGCACGGGTCGTGGTCCCGCTGTCGCGCCCCGCGGTCGCGGCACTCGGCGTGTTCGCCTTCCTCTCCGCCTGGAACCAGTACCTCTGGCCCTTGCTCGTCACGAAGGACGATCAGTACCGGACGGTCCAGATCGGCCTCAAGCAGCTCCGCAACACCAGCATCGACCAGATCAACGTCACCTTTGCCGGGGTCGTGATCGCGGTCCTGCCGCTCGCGTTCCTGCTCATCGTGTTCCAGAAGCAGCTCGTGCGGGGCCTGACTGCCGGTGCGGTGAAGGGTTGAGGCACAATGTTCGACAGCAACTCCCCCCCGAGCAGGAGTGACCATGCCAACTCTGCGTAGACGCCTCACGGCCGGTGCGATCGCGGTCGCCGCGATCGGCGCGCTCGTCGTCCCGATCAGTGCCGCCGGCGCGTCTGCGCCTCGCCAGGGTGCGAGCCAGAAGTGCAACCTCGGCGCCCTGGAGAAGGCGTCGGGGGTCACCGAGATCACGTTCTGGCACTCGATGCCCCGCGCGAACGAGGAGACGCTGACCCGACTCACCGACGAGTTCAACGCGTCGCAGTCGAAGGTGAAGGTCAACCTCGTGAACCAGACGAGCTACGTCGACACCGCCGAGAAGTACGTCGCCGGACTCACCACCGGTGATCTCCCCGACCTGGTCCAGATCGAGGACACCGGTCTCCAGCAGATGATCGACACCCAGTCGGTGCTGCCGGTGCAGTCGTGCATCAAGGCCGACAAGTACAAGACCGATGACTTCGTTCCGCGTGTCATCGACTACTACACGGTCGACAAGACGCTGTGGCCCATGCCGTTCAACGTCTCGAACCCGGTCTTCTACTACAACAAGCTCGCGTTCGAGAAGGCCGGTCTCGACCCCGAGAAGCCTCCGACCACCCTCGACGAGATCACGGAGTTCTCCGAGAAGCTCGTGGCGAGTGGCGCGGTCACCACCGCCGGGTTCGGCCTCAAGACCGATCCCTGGTACCTCGAGCAGTGGCTGGCCAAGGCCGGCAAGCCCTACGTGAACAACGGCAACGGCCGCAAGGCTCGGGCGACCAAGGTTGCGTTCGACACCGAGGCCGGGCTCGAGATCTTCACCTGGATGAAGGACATGGTCGAGAACGATCTCGCGGCGGTGAACAACGACGAGGGCGCCAGCGGCTTCGACAACCTGCTCGGCATCGGCTCCGACAACCACGCGATGACGATCGACACCTCGGCGTCGCTCGGCACGATCAGCCAGGTGCTCGGCGGTGGCGGTTACCCCAATGTGGAGCTGGGAGTCGCGCCGATGCCCGGTCCGGTCGGCAAGGGTGGCGTGCTCGTCGGGGGCGCAGCGCTCTACATCTCCAACAAGTCCGACGCGGCGAAGCAGGCTGCGGCGTGGGAGTTCGCCAAGTTCCTCACCGAGCCCGAGAGCCAGGCCGAGTGGGCGGCGGGCACCGGGTACGTGCCGATCCGCGAGTCGGCCGTCGAGCTCCCGGCGATCACGGATCTCTGGGCGAGCCAGCCCGAGTACAAGATCGGCTACGACCAGCTGATCACGGGTACGAACAACGTCGCGACCGCGGGGCCGGTGATCGGCGACTACAAGGGCGTGCGCGACGAGGTCCGCACCGCGGAGACGTCGATGTTCACCCAGGGGGTCTCGCCGAAGGCGGCGTTGAAGGCGGCTCGCCAGAAGGCCGACGCTGCGATGCAGGAGTACAACAGCCGAGTCGGCGGCTGAGGGCCGTTCCGCGTCCACTCGAGGAGGTTCCGTGATCGATCTGCACAAGAAGTTGGGCTCGGCCGTTGCACTGGTGGCGCTGGTCGCGCTCGGGTTGCCGGCCGCCGCCGGCGCAACAGTCGGCGCGCAAGGCGACGACGCCGCGTGTCCGGTCAAGGCCTTGAAGTCCGGCGAGCCGGTCGAGATCACGTTCTGGCACCAGATGACCGCGGAGAACGAGGTCGTCCTCGAGGAGCTCGTGGCGGCCTTCGAGGCCGAGAACCCCAACATCTCCGTGGATCTCGTGAACCAGACGACCTACGTCGACCTGTTCGAGAAGTACACCGCGGGGCTCGAGACCGGTGACCTCCCGGACCTCGGCCAGTTCGAGGACACGACGATCCAGCAACTCGTCGACAGCCAGAGCACGGTCCCGATGGAGTCGTGCGTGAAGGCCGACAAGTACTCGACGAAGGGCTTCCTGCCGCGGACGCTCGCCTTCTACACGACCGAGGGCGTCCTGCGATCGATGCCCTTCAACGTCTCGAACATCGTGACGTTCTTCAACCGGACGGCCGTCGAGGCAGCCGGCATCGATCCCGACGTCCCGCCGGCCACGTTCGAGCAGCTCCGCGAGTACAGCCAGAAGATCTCCGACGCCGGCACCGCGGCGAACGGGATGGCGCTCCACGTCGAGCCGTACATCAACGAGTTCCTCTTCGCGAAGTCGGGGCTCGAGTACGTCAACAACAGCAACGGACGCAAAGCCCGGGCCACGAAGTCCGTGCTCGCGTCCAAGGGCGGGGTGGAGATCTGGACCTGGTGGCGCGACATGGTGGACTCGGGACTGGCGGTGAACACCGGCGCGACCCAGGGCTCGACCGACCATCTGCTCGCGCTCGGCACCGGCGAGGCCGCGATCACGTTCGAGGCGTCGGCCGCACTCGGCCCGGTATACGCGGTGTTGAGCTCGGGGCAGTTCCCGGGCGTCGAGCTCGGGGTCTGGCCGCTCCCCGCGCTGAAGCCGGGCGGCGGCGTTCCCGTCGGCGACGGCTCCTTGTGGATCCCGAAGTCGTCGAGCCCGGCCAAGCAGGCGGCGGCATGGCAGCTCGTCAAGTACCTCGTCGACCCGCCCCAGATTGCCGCACTCTCCGTGGGGAGCCAGGGCGGCTATGTCCCGACGCGCGAGAAGGCGCTCGAGGACCCGGCGCTCGAGGCGCTCTGGGCCGAGCGCCCCTTCCTGCGGGTCCCCTACGACCAGCTCGAGGCGGGACCCAACAACGCCACCACCGCGGGCCCGGTGATCGGCGACTATCAGGGCGTGCGTGATGCGGTGCGCAACGCGTTCGTGCGCATGCTGACCCAGGACGTCGCGCCCAAGGCTGCGATCCGCGAGGCGCAGGACGACGCGACCGCTGCGATCCGCGAGTACAACGAACGGGTCGGCGCGGGGTAGCGCTCAGCGCGAGACGACGACGACCGCGGCGTTCGCGCCCCGCCCCACCGTGTGGGCGAGGCCGACCCGCGCGTCGTCGACCTGTCGGGGGCCACCCCGGCCCCGCAGCTGGTCGGCGAGCTCCACCACCTGTGCGAGCGCGGACGCGCCGAGCGGCTCACCGCGTGACAGCAGCCCGCCGCTGACGTTCACGGGAAGGCGACCGTCGGGCCATGTCGCCCGCGCCGCCGCACGCGCAGAGCCCGAGCTCCTCGTAGGCCAGGAGCTCGCGGGCGGCGTCGGTGTCCTGGCACTCCACGAGATCGAGGTCGGCGGGACCTATCCCGGCCTCTTCGTACGCGGCGGTCGCCGCGAGCGTGCTCGGGGGCGAGATCGTGGCGTCGTCAATGCCGCTCAACGGCGTCGCCTCGCCCAGCACCGAGCCCGGGAGGTGCGAGCGGAGGACCGCCGCCCGCAGCCGCGGCGCGGACGGAGGCGCGGTGTCGCCGCGGCTGAGCACGACGGCAGCCGCCCCTTCGTTGGGCGAGCAGAGCATGAAGAGGTGGAGCGGCTCGCAGACCAGCCGGGATCCCAGCACCTCGTCGACCGTGGTGGGCTTCCGGAACATCGCGATGGGGTTGTCCACGCCGTTGGTCCGGTTCTTCACGACGACCTCGGCCAGGTGCTGCGTGGTGACGCCGGACTCGCGCATCAGCCGCTGGGCCCGCAGCGCGAAGTAGGCCGGCGTGGCAGCGAGCCCGGACTGCTCGCGCCACGGCTCGAAGAAGGACGAGCGGATGATGCCGCGTGGCATCTTCTCGATCCCGAACACGAGCACGGTGTCGTACTGGCCGGCGCGGATCGCGCCTGCGGCCAGCATCAGCGCGGCGCCACCACTCGCGCAGCCGGCCTCGACGTCGACGATGGGCACGCCGGTGAGGCCGAGCGCGCCGAGGACCTTGTGGCCGGCGGCCACGCCTGAGTAGACGGTCGCGCAGAACGCGGCCTGGAACGGGGGGTTGCCCGCTTCGTCGAGGGCGGCGCGCACCGCGGTGACGCCCATCTCGGTGACCGTGATGCCGTCGAAGCGACCGAAGGGGTGCACCCCTGTCCCGGTGATCGCGACGTCGGTCCCGTCGGCGCTCGTCACGATTCCCCGCCGGGCGCGAACGAGTAGGTGGTGACCGGGCGGTCGTCAGCGTCGGGGTCCGGGTCCGGCCCGAGCTCGACGACGACCAGACGCATCGGCATCCCGAACTCGAGTCGGCTGGGGTCGGGCTCCTCGAGCCTCGTGATGACGCGGAGCCCACCGTCGAGCTCCACGACCCCGAAGCCGAACGGCACGGAGCCGAGGTAGCCGGGCGGCGGGGCGGTCACCGCGGTCCAGCCCCAGAGCGTGCCGTGGCCGGGGAGGCGCGTCTCGACGACGGCGTCGGCGCCGCAGGCCGGGCAGGTGGATGCCATCGGGAACTGGACCCGTGCGCACGCACCACAGGTGCCGCCGATCAGGTACGGCGCGCCGTCCTCGTCGGTGTCGAAGAGGCCCTCGTGCACCGGCCGCGTCGCGGGGCTCACGTGATCCCTCGCGCGGCCAGGTCGTCGAGCTCTGCGTCGGCGAGCCCGAGCACCTCGGCGAGCACCTCGCGGGTGTGGGCTCCGAGGCGGGGTGCGCCCGACGGCACGACCGGCTCGGCACCGACCGTCCGGGGGAACGCCGCCTGCTGGCGGAGCGGCCCCACGACCGGGTCGTCGACGGTGACGAGATCCCCACGTGCGGCGATGTGGGGATCCGAGAAGATGTCGGCCGCGGTGTAGGCCGTGGCGACCGGGACGTCGGCCGCGATGCACCGCGCTTCGATCTCCGCGGCGGGGAGCGACGCCGTCCACGCCGCGACGAGCGCGTTGATGGCGTCACCATGCGTGGCGCGGTCGGCGAGGCGGGCGTAGTCCGGTACGTCGAGGAGATCGGTGCGGTCCATCGCCTTGCAGAGGCGGGCGAAGTTCGCGTCCGATCCCGCGACGATGCAGATGTACTTGCCGTCGGCGGTGGGGTAGTTGTCGAGTGGCGCCGAGTTCGCGAGCCGGTTGCCCTCGCGGCTGCGGACCACACCGAGTGCGTCGTACGCAGGGAGGGTCCACTCGAGGATGCGGAGCGCCGCCCCGTACAGCGCGGCGTCGATCACGGCTCCCGACCCGCCGCGCACGTCGCGCGCGTACAGGGCTGCGATCGCCGCCTGGGCGGCGAACACCCCGGTGAGGTAGTCGGAGATCGTGACGCCGACCCGCACAGGCGGACGGTCCGGGTACCCCGTGAGGTTGAGCAGACCGCCGAAGCCGATGCCCACGCGGTCGAGTCCGGGGCGGGGCGAGTTGGGGCCGCTCTGTCCGAAGCTGGAGATCCGCACCGTGACCAGGCGGTCCGGGAGGTCGGCCGGCGCGATGTCCCAGCGCTCGAGCGTCCCGGGGCGGAAGTTCTCCACCAGGACGTCGGCGGTCGCGGCGAGCCGCCGGAGGAGCGTCTGGCCCTCGGGGTCGCGCAGATCGAGCGTGACGCTACGGCGACCCCGTCCCTCGACCGCCCAGAACAGCGAGTAGCCGTCGCCGTCGGGCGCGGCGGGGTCGGGCGCGAAGGGACCGATCTCGCGCATGAAGTCGCCGGTGCCGGGCTGCTCGATCTTGATGACCTCGGCGCCCTGCTCGCCGAGGAGCCCTGCACAGAACGGGGCCGCAATGCGGGTCCCCAGGTCCAGCACGCGGAGCCCGCTGAGGGAACCGGTCACTCGCCAGCCTGCTCGCGCTTCACCGCGTCCATCACCGACGAGCCGGGGCCACCCTCCTTGCGGGCCTCGGTGGCAGCGAGCGCGGTGGCGCTGTTGCTCACGAACTGGTGGACCATGAAGTGGTACCGCCAGGCCTCGCGCTGGCCCTGGAGGTCGACGGTGCGGTTGATCGTGTCCTTGATCGCCTGCGCGGTCACGGGCGGCACCAGGGCGACCCTGTCGGCCATCTCGCGCGCCGCGCCGGCGAGCTCGGCCCGCGGCACGACGGTGTTGACCAGCCCGAGGCGCTCGGCTTCGGTCGCGTCGAGCGTGGAGGCGCAGAGCAAGAACTCCTTGGCCTTGCGGGGCCCGAGCTCCCACGGCTCGACCAGCAGCTCGACCCCGACGCCGGTCATGCGGGCGACGGGGTTCGAGAAGCGGGCGTCGTCGGCGGCGACGATGAGGTCGCACATCGAAGCGAGCATGAGCCCGGCCGCGGCGCAGGCGCCCTGGACGGCCGCGATGGTGGGCTTGCGGAAGTCGCGCAGGCGGATGCACTTGTCCCAGTACATGACCTGCTCGTGGCGGAGCTTCCCTTCGGGGGTGTCGCGCATCCGCGCCCAGTCGCTCGTACCCTCGAGGATCTCCTTGAGGTCGTGTCCGGCCGAGAAGTGCTTGCCCTCGCCCGCGAGAATCACCACGCGTACCGCGTCGTCCGCGTCGGCGAGATCGAGGGCGCGGTCGAGCTCGTCGAGCATCGCAGTGTTCTGCGCGTTCGCCGCATCCGGGCGGTCGAGCGTGATCGTCGCCACGGCGCCGTCGGTCTCGTAGCGGATCGTCGAGAACTTCGACCGTCCTGACATCGACGTCAGGATACGCGCTTGGGCTCGCGGGGGAGGCCGAGGACGCGTTCGGAGAGGATGTTGCGCTGGATCTCGTTCGTCCCCGCCCAGATCGACGACGCCTGGTAGTAGAGCCACGAGCGTTGCCACGTGCCGTCGCCGGGGTTCTCGGCCGCGCCGAACCACAGTGGAGCGCTCGGCCCGAGCACGGCCATCACCGTCTCGTGGAGTCGCTTGCTCATCTCGCTCCAGTACAGCTTCAGCGCGCTGCCCTCGGGTCCGGGCGGCTCGCCCTTCGCGACGCGCGACAACGTCCGCCAGTTGTGGAGCTGGAAGAGCCGCACCTCGACCGCCGCTTGGGCGAGTCGCGGGCGGAGCCGGTCGTCGTCGAACGTGCCGCGCTCCAGCGCGAGTCGCAGCAGCTCCTCGAGGAGCTGGATGTGGATCACGAGCTGGCGCGGGTTGATGCCGCGCTCGTGGGTGAGGGTCGAGTTCGCGACTCGCCAGCCCTCGTCGACCGGCCCGACGCGCTGTGCATCGGGGATCACCACGCTGTCGAAGAAGACTTCGTTGAACTCCGTCTCGTCGGTGATCTGGCGGAGCGGCCGGACCTCCACTCCAGGGGCGCGCATGTCGACCGCGAACGCCGTGATGCCGGCCTGCTTGGCGACGTCCGGGTTGGTGCGAGCCAGGCACAGCCCCCAGTCCGCGAACTGCGCGTACGACGTCCAGACCTTCTGGCCGTCGAGCACCCAGTCGTCGCCGTGTCGCACGGCCTTCGTGCTCACCGCGGCGAGGTCGCTGCCCGCTCCCGGCTCGCTGAACAGCTGGCACCAGAGCTCCTCGGCGGGGGGGATCTTCGCCAGCCAACGTGCCTTCTGCTCGGGTGAGCCGTGCGCCAGCAGCGTCGGGCCGACGAGGTTGATCCCTATTCGGCCCACGAGCTCGGGAGCTCGCGCCCGGGCAAGCTCCTCGGTGACGATGAAATGCTCGACGGCGCCGGCACCACGGCCGCCGAACTCCTCCGGCCACGGGACCGCGACCCACCGTCCGGACGCGAGCTGCGCCTGCCATTCACGTCCGAACGTGACCTCTTGGGCGAGGTTGTCGAAGCGCGGAGGGAGCCCCTTGCCGTACTCCCAGGGCAGATGCTCGTGGAGCCAGGCGCGCACGTCGGCTCGAAGGGCGGACTCGTCCCGAGTAGGGGTGAGGTCCACGCGGTTTCGGGTGCTACGTGCGGTTCTCGGTGGCCACGTACGGGCGCTCCGTGGGCCCCACGTAGATCTGCCGTGGCCGCCCGATCTTTCGATGCGGGCCCTCCATCATCTCCTTCCAGTGGGCGACCCACCCGGGGACCCGGCCCATCGAGAACAGGACCGTGAACATGTCGGTGGGGAAGCCCATGGCGCGGTAGATGAGGCCGGAGTAGAAGTCCACGTTCGGGTAGAGCTTGTGCTCGATGAAGTACTCGTCCTCGAGCGCGATCCCCTCGAGCTCCTTGGCGAGGTCGAGCAGCTCGTCGCGCTGGCCGATCTCCTCGATGATGTCGTCGGCGATGCCCTTGATGATGCGGGCACGGGGGTCGTAGTTCTTGTACACCCGGTGACCGAACCCGGAGAGTCGGAACGGGTTGTCCGGGTCCTTCGCCATCGCCACGTACTTCCTGAGGTCGCCGTCGGTATCGTTGCGGATCCGCTCGAGCATCTCGATGACGGCCTGGTTCGCGCCCCCGTGCAGCGGTCCCCAGAGCGCGTTGATCCCGGCCGCGACCGACGCGAAGAGGTTCGCATCGCTCGAGCCGGCCAGGCGGACCGTCGACGTGGAGCAGTTCTGCTCGTGGTCGGCGTGGAGGATGAGCAGGACCTTCATCGCGTGGACGATCGTCGGGCTGACCTCGTAGGTCTCCGACGGGACGGCGAACATCATCGTGAGGAAGTTCTCGATGAGGTCGAGGCGGTTGTCGGGATACAGGAGGGGCTGTCCGATCGACCGCTTGTAGGAGTAGGCCGCGATCGTGGGGAGCTTCGCCATGAGCCGGATGATCGAGAGCTGGACCGCCGCGGGATCGTGGGGGTCGCTGGAGTCCGGGTAGAAGGTCGACAGAGCGCTGACCACCGAGGACAGGACCCCCATCGGGTGGGCGTCCTTGGGGAACGCCTCGAAGAACCGCTTGGCGTCCTCGTGGAGGAGCGTGTGCTTGCGGATCGAGAAGCGGAACTCGTCGAGCTCAGCCTCGGTCGGGAGATCGCCGTAGATGAGGAGGTAGGCCGTCTCGAGGAACGAGGGCTGGTGGCCCGACACGAGCTGCTCGATCGGGATCCCTCGGTAGCGGAGGATGCCCTGCTCGCCATCGATGAAGGTGATCGCGGACTCGCAGGAACCCGTGTTCACGAACCCGGGGTCGAGCGTGACGAGCCCGGTCTGGGCCCGCAGCTTGCTGATGTCGATGCCGAGCTCGTCTTCCGTGCCGCGCACGACGGGGAGCTCGACCTCCTGCTCCCCGTATCGCAGGACTGCCGCGTCTTCGCCCACCGCACGCTCCTTTGCTGATCGTCCCTGTCGCAGCGTAGCGGGCGGCCTTCGGGCAGTTCCGAGCCGTCCGGTACTGTCGCCGAGCACGGCGCAGCGGAGCGGATGGAGCGAGCGCAGCGGAGCGGAAGTAGCGGAGCGGGAGCAGCACAAGAGAGATGGACTTCGACCTGAGTGAGGACCAGGAGGCGCTGCGCGAGGGCGCGCGTGACCTCCTGGCGGGGCTGGCCGCGCCGTCCCAGGTGCGGGTCGTCGTCGAGGACGGTGGTGGTGTCGACGCCGGCCTGTGGTCGGCGATGGCCGCCCAGGGGTGGCCGGCCGTCATGCGCGCCGAGTCCGCCGGCGGGCTCGGGATGGGCGCGGTCGAGGTGGCGGTGCTGCTCGAGGAGATCGGGCGAGCGGCCGCTCCCGCCCCGTTCGCGTCGACGGTCCTGGCGATCGAGGCGCTCGACGCCGGCGGGGCGTCCGACCTCGCCGACCGGCTGCTCGCGGAGTCCGAGGCCGGTCCCGCGCTCGGCTGCGTGGCCTGGAGCGGCGACCTCGCGGCCGTCCGAGCCGAGGAGCAGTCCGGATCGTGGACCCTCCACGGCCGTCCCGACCCGGCGGCCTACGCCCCGTCCGCGGCAGTGGCCGTCGTGACCGCGACGACGGACGCAGGCCCGGCGCTGTTCGCCGTGGACCTCGACGCAGTCGATCGACCGGCGCGGGAGCCGGCGATGGACCGGACCCGTGAGCTCGGATGGATCCACCTCGAGGGAACGCCCGCGGTGCGCCTCGGGGGCGCGGAGCCCGTCGAGCGGCTGGTCGACCTCGGGGCCGTGTTCGCGTGCGCCGAGATGCTGGGTGGCGCCAACCGCGCGCTCGAGCTCGCGGTGGAGTACGCCAAGGACCGAGTCCAGTTCGGTCGTCCGGTCGGCAGCTTCCAGGCGGTGAAGCACCGGTGTGCCGACATGCTGGTCGACGTCGAGGGGATGCGGTCGAGCACCTACTGGGCTGCGTGGTGCCTCGGCGCCGGTGATCGGGAGGCATCGATCGCAGCGTCGACCGCCAAGGTGTGGTCCGTCGACGCGTCGAAGCGCGTGATGGCGTCGTCGCTCCAGGTCCACGGAGGGATCGGCTTCACGTGGGAGCACGACCTGCACCTGTTCATGAAGCGCGCCCAGGTCGATCAGCTCGCGTTCGGCGACGCGTCGTTCCATCGCGATCGCCTCGCACGGCTCCTCCGGGCGCGTGTCGAAGCGGGGCACGGCGTCCTGTGAGCGGATCGTCGCTCCCACCCGACCTCGCCTACGGGCCGTGGGGAGACCCGGTGCGCGTGCGTGTGGACCCGATCCCGGTCGCGCTCTTCGCGCGGGCTGTGAAGGACCGGAACCCGCTCTATGCCTCCGAGGCGGTGGCGCTCGCAGCGGGGCTACCGGGCATCGTGCCGCCGCCCACGTTCACGTTCGTCGTCGGCCACGGTGGTGCACTGCCGGATCTCCAGCCCGGACGGTCCTCGAGACCCGGTGGTCCGATCCGGAGACGGGCGAGCCGGTCGTCACCGAGCAGACGGTGTCGGTCTTCCTCCCCGAGGGCTGACGCCTTCAGCGCGTCCGCGCCGCGCGATCGCGCAGTGTGGCGCGGTCGGGCTTCCCGGCTGCCAGCAGTGGGAGCTCGTCGAGCAGCACGACGCGCTCGGGCGTCTTGAACCGCGCCACTCCTCGCTCGTCGAACCAACGGCCGCATTCAGCGAGGTCGAAGGGCTCTGACGTCACGACGAAGGCACACACCTGCTCGCCGACGCGGTCGTCGGGCCGGCCGACCACCACGGCCTGGCGCACCGCGGGGTGGGACTCGAGGATGCCCTCCACCTCGGCCGCGGAGATGTTCTCCCCGGCTCGGATGATGACGTCCTTGATCCGACCGACGATCGTCAGCCACCCGTCGTCGTCGACGGTCGCGAGGTCGCCGGTGCGGAACCAGCCGCGCGCGATCGCGACGCGGGTCTGGTCGGGGTCTGAGTAGCCGACGAACAGTTCCGGACCGCGTAGCCAGAGCTCTCCAGACTCCCCTGGCGGCCGCTCCGCGCCCGTCGCGGGGTCGGACACCCGGAGGCGTGCGGTTCCGGTCGCGCGTCCGTCGGTCTCGCGTGCCCGCTCCGGCGGGTCATCGGGTGTGCTGGTCGTGATGGTGGGGGCCTCGGTCGACCCGTACGTCCGCTTCACGTGCGCTTCGAGCCGCTCGGTCGCCTCGACGACGAACGCCGGAGTCACTCCGGCGCCGCCGCTCGACACGAGACGCAGCGACTGCACGCGCTCGGTGGTGAACGCCGGTGCGGACATCAGGGTGATGAAGAAGGTCGGTGGGCCGATCATGAACGAGATGCGCTCGCGTTCGATGATCGCGGTTGCCTCGTCGGGGTCCCACTTCGCCATCAGCTCGGCCCGGATCGGGACGACTCCGGGGATGAGCACCGCGTTGAGGAGGCCCGAGATGTGGGCGAGCGGCGCCGGCATCAGCATCGCGTCGTCGGTGCGCAGGCGGTGCGCGGCAGCCATGATCCGTGCCTTGTAGGCGAGGCCGCGCTGGGTGTGCAGCGCGGCCTTGGGGCCGCCGGTCGACCCCGAGGTGAACAGAACCACGGCGAGGTCCGACGGGCGCGCGGCGGAGTGGTGGACGGGGGCGCCGCCTGCGATCAGGCGGGGGAGGCGCGCGCTCGGGCCCCGGATCTCCTCGGTCGGGAAGAACAGCGTCGGATGCAGCGCATCGAGCATGGCCGTGACGTCGGCCGGTCCCGCGAGGTGGTGGATCGGCCCGGCGATGGCGCCGAGTCGCCAGCACGCCCGGTACAGGACCACGACCTCCCACCAGTTCGGGGCCTGCCAAGCGACGACGTCGCCGCGGCGCACGCCCTCGGCGCGGAGCGCGCCGGCGAGGGCCGCGACCGCGTCGTCGAGCGCGGGACCGGTCAGGCGGACCCCGGCGGTGGAGTCGACGAGAAGATCGCTGCGCGTCGCCCGGGCGGCGGTCGTGCAGAGGGCATCGAGGGACGGGAGATCCCACGGCCCGCCCCGTGTCCGGTAGGCCCGAGCCTCGGGGTGACGGTAGGTCGGGTGGAGGTGGGGCATCGGCGCGAAAGCGAGCTCAGCAGCGCGGCATCGTGCGGTGCATCACCCGAGCGGGTTGCGCCACCCGGAGCTGACCGAAGTCGCGCCGCGCAGCACCTGCGAACCGATGAAGTTGCGCTGGATCTCGACCGTTCCCGCGCCGATGCAGAGACCGCGAATGTCGCGGTAGGCCCGCTCGACGGGGTACTCGCGCGAGTACCCGTAGCCGCCCAGCAGCTGGATCGCTTCGTCGCAGACGAATTTCGCCGCGAGATTCGCGGCCGTCTTGGCGAGCGCGGTCTCGAGCGGGGGCGGGGTGCCGCGCGGTCCCGCGAGCCGCACGGCGCGGTTGAGCAGCATGCGGGCACCTTCGAGCTGCGTCGCCATGTCGGCGACCTTCCACTGCAGACCCTGGAGCTCGGCGATCGGTCGGCCCCCGATCGTGCGCTCGTTCATGTAGCGGACCGCATACTCGAGTGCGCCCTGCGCGGCGCCCACGCACATGGCGGCGTTGCCGCACCGCTCGTGGTTGATGTGCGAGATCAGCGTCTTGAACTGCGCCGAGCTCGATGCATCACCCTCGACCAGCACGTCGCCCGGTTCGATGCGCACACCGTCGAAGGCCAGCTCGGCCTCGCTCGTGCCCCGTAGCCCCATCTTCACGTGGGTCCCCGCGACCGTGACGCCGTCGGACTCGAGGTCGACGACGACCGCGCCGATGCCCTTCGCGCCTTCGCTGCCCGGAAACCGGCACCACACGAGGCAGCACCGCGCCTTGTGCCCGCCGGTGACGTAGTTCTTGTACCCGTCGAGGCGGTAGCCGTCGCCGTCGGGGGTGAGCCTGGCCCGCATGTGGGTGACCGCGGAGCCGGCCTCGGTCTCGCTGATGCCGATGCAGAACAGCGCCTCACCGCTCGCAGCCATCGGGAGCCAGCGGTCCTTCATCGCGTCACTCCCGAGATGCTGGATCGCGCGCGGGGGGCCGTTGAAGGTGAGCTGGGCGAGGATCGCCGAGGAGACGTCGACGCGGGCGAGCTCCTCCAGGACGATGGCGGCCTCGACGTCGCCCATCCCCATGCCGCCGTAGCGCTCGTCGACGGTGATCCCGAACAGCTCCGCCTTGCGGATCGCGTCCCAGGAACCCTGCGGGAACTCCTCGGTCTCGTCCCAGTGCCGGGCGTTCGGCGCGAGCTCGCGCTCGGCCACACCCCGGGCGAGCGAACGAAGCGCCTCCTGGTCGCCTGTCTCCGCGAACGGATCTTGGGTCTCCGCGAACGGATCGGTGCCCTGGTCGCCGGCCATGACGCCCGAGGCTAGCGGTGCGGGCACCCCGTGACCCTGACTACCGTGTCAGGAACCGCGCGACCGAGGACCGCGCGACCGAGGACCGCGCGACAGACAGATCGTGCGACCGACGGATCGTGCAAGGGGGGAAGGCCATGAGCCAGGACGCGCCCGCGTTCGAGTACCGCGACCTCGACTTCGCGACCGGTCAGCCGTATCCGCAGTGGGGCGAGGCGCGCGAGCGGTGCCCGGTCATCCGGACGGACGGCACGATGATGGGCGCGCCCGGGCGCGCGATGTACCACGTGACCCGATGGGACGACGCGGAGCGGGTCCTGCGCGACGGCACGACGTTCTCGTCGTCCATCAACGCCGAGCACATCGGCCAGTTCATGGGCGAGCTCATCCTCGCGATGGACGGCCAGGAGCACCGCGCCTACCGGAACCTGGTCGCCCACGCATTCCGCGCCTCACAGCTCGAGCGGTGGGGGGACAGCGTCATCGGCCCTTCGATCCGTGGCTTCCTCGACCAGATCGCCCCGAACGGATCCGCCGACCTGGTGCGCGACATCACCAGCCGCTACCCGGTGCGTGTCATCTGTGCGATCGTCGGTGTGCCCGTCGACGACAGCGACCAATTCCACGAGTGGGCCGAGCAGATCAACACCGGACCGCTGCACCCCGAGGAGGGGATGGCCGCGTCGCGCGCGATGCGCGCATATCTCGAGCCGCTGGTGGAGGCCCGTCGCACCCAGCCGACCGGCGATTTCCTGAGCGACCTCGTCAACGCCGAGATCGATGGCGCGAAGCTCACCGACGAGAGGATCTTCGGGTTCCTCCGCCTCCTGCTGCCGGCGGGGGCCGAGACGACGTTCCGGGTGATGGGCAACGCGCTCGCGGCGCTCCTCGCCGACCCCGAACTCATGGCCCGGGTGAAGGCCGATCCCGGCCTCATGCCCGCGTTCATCGAGGAGACGTTGCGGTGGGAGTCCTCGGTCACGCAGGTGAGCAGGGTCGCGACCGTCGACACCGAGGTCGCGGGCTGTCCGATCGCGGCCGGATCACCCGTGGGGGTGATCACCGGCTCCGCGAACCACGACGAGACCCGGTACGAGCGAGCCGAGGAGTTCGACCTCGACCGGCCCGCCCAGAACCATCTCGCGTTCGGTACCGGGCAGCACCAGTGCCTCGGGATGCACCTCGCTCGGCTCGAACTGCGAATGGGGCTCGGCGCGATCCTCGACCGGCTGCCGAACCTGCGCCTCGATCCCGACGCACCCCCGCCCGTCATCATGGGGACGGCGTTCCGGGGTCCGGATGCGCTCCCGGTGCTCTTCGACCCCACCTAGTCGGTGCCCACGCGCACTAGTCAGCGAACACCGCCCGGCTGTGCTCGATGAAGAACGTGTGGTCGTGCCCGCTGTGCGGGTCCTTGGCGTTGTACTTCGCGCCCGGGCTCCCGTCGGGGACAGCCTCTTCGGTGTAGATCGCGCCGACCGGGCAGACGTCGGGCTGGTAGCACGCGGTGCACGACGTGCACTCCTCCGTGTTCACGTAGAGGACCGTGTCGGCGAAGATCGCGATGGCGTCGGGTGACGGCTCATGGGAGTTCTCGATCACCCCGTCGCCGGCGGCGACCTCCGAGAACAAAATGCCCTTCTCGGGATCGAACTCGTAGATGCACTGCACCGGGCAGACATCGACGCAGGCGCGGTCCTTCGTGTCGATGCACGCCTCGGTGATGATCGCGATCCCGGACATCCCAGGCCCCCTCTCGTCGTGAACGTCGTACCGAGCAGGCTACCTGCGGGTCCGCGCGTCGAGACGCGGCGCACGATCCGTCGAGGGGACGAACGTCAGTACCCGAGGCCCATCATGCGGCGCCACTGGTCGAGGCTGGTGATCCGGTACACGTAGTTGCGCGACCGGGTCTCGCCCATCGTCGCCGACGGTTCCGGCGAGTACATGTGGCCCGGGTAGAGGACGGTGTCGTCGGGGACCTTCGCGAGCCGCTGGGTGAGGCTCTCGTACATCTGGTCGGCGTCGGCGCCGGGAAGGTCCGTCCGGCCGCACCCCTCGAGGAACAGCGTGTCGCCTGCGACGAGGCAGCCGTCGACGAGGAAGCATTGGCTGCCGGGCGTATGCCCCGGCGTGTGCATCATCGTGATCTCGATCGCACCCACCGAGACCGTGTCGCCGCTCTCGTGCAGCACCAGATCGGAGTCGGAGACGCCCGTCGACCGCTTGACCCACTCGGCCTCGTCCCGGTGGACGTGTACGGGCGCGGCGACGTCGCCCATCCCGGTCAGCTCGCGTATCCCCTCGATCCCGTAGCCCATGAGATCACCACCCACGTGGTCGGGGTGCCAGTGGGTGGCGAGCGCGCCCGTCAGCCGCATGCCGTCGGCGCCGAGGAGGTCGACGAGCTCGCGGACGCCGTAGGCGGGATCGACCGCCACGGCCTCGCCGGTCTCGCGGTCGCCGATCACGTAGACGAAGTTCACCATCTGGCGCGCGATCGGGTCCGCGGCGGCGAAGTCGCGGCCGGCGAGGAGCTGACGGAAGTAGAGGCGTTCGGTCATGGTCCTGCATCGTCGCAGAAATCGGCGGCGCCCAGGTGATCGTGGGCGGCCGACGAGGTCATCGGGCGCGACGGCGGACAGTGGGACCGGCGGGCTGGAGGGATCTAGGGTGGCGCCGATGACCGAGCGAGTCGAGTTCCGGACGTGTCCCTTCTGCGAGGCGACCTGCGGGCTCGAGCTGCACCTCGACGACCGCCGGATCACCCTCGTGCGGGGCGATCGCGACGATGTGTTCAGCAAGGGCTTCCTCTGCCCCAAGGGCACGGCGATCCGTCAGCTCGACGAGGACCCGGACCGCCTGCGCACCCCGATGGTGCGACGCGACGGCGAGCTCGTCCCCGCGACCTGGGCGGAGGCGTTCCAGGCGGTCGCCGACGGCCTCGTCCCGATCCTCGAGGGGCACGGACGGGACGCGGTCGGGATGTACCTCGGCAACCCGGTCGTCCACAGCATCGGGACGTCGATCTACGGACGCGCGCTGATCCAGGCCCTTCGCAGCTCGAACCTGTTCTCTGCGAGCACGGTCGACCAGGTTCCCAAGCAGATCTCCGCGGGGCTCATGTTCGGCACCGGGCTCTCGATCCCGCTGCCCGACCTTGATCGCACCGACCACCTCCTGATCCTGGGGGCGAACCCGTTCGCGTCGAACGGGAGCCTCTGCACCGCACCCGACTTCCCGGGTCGGCTGCGGGCGCTGCGAGCGCGGGGCGGCACCTTCGTCGTGGTGGATCCTCGCCGGACCAAGACCGCCGAGGAGGCCGACGAGCACCTCTTCATCCGCCCCGGCACCGACGCTCAACTCCTCTTCGCGCTCGTCCAGGTCGTGATCACCGAGGGGCTCGTGGACCTCGGCCGCCTGGTCGACCACGTCGTCGGCGTCGAGGAGGTGGAGGTCCTCGCTCGGCCGTTCACCCCCGAGGCGGTCGCCCCCGTCTGCGGGATCGACGCCGAGACGATCCGTCGGACCGCGCGTGCGCTCGCGGCGGCACCCACGGCCGCCGTCTACGCGCGTATCGGGACCTGTACCCAGGAGTTCGGCACGCTCGCGTCGTGGCTGGTCGACGTGCTCAACGTCCTTACCGGCAACCTCGACCGCGCGGGCGGCGCGATGTTCGCCGACCCGGTTGCCGGCGGCGCCAACACCGGGCGCACCGCGACCGGCACCGGGCGGGGGATCACGATCGGGCGCCGACACAGTCGGGTGCGCGGGCTCCCCGAGGTGTTCGGGGAGATCCCGGTCGCGTGCCTCGCCGAGGAGATCGAGACGCCCGGCGACGGCCGGATCCGGGCGATGATCACCGTCGCGGGCAACCCGGTGGCGTCGACCCCGGACAGTGGACGTCTCGCCGCTGCGCTCGGCTCCCTCGACTTCATGGTGAGCCTCGACATCTACGTCAACGAGACCACCCGGTACGCCGACGTGATCCTCCCGCCGCCGTCGCTGCTCGCGCGCAGCCACTACGACCTCGCCTTCTACCAGCTGTCGATCCGCAACGTCGCGAACTACTCGCCACCGCTCATCGATCTCGCCGAGGGCGAGATGCACGAGTGGGAGGTGCTGCTCCGGCTCGCGAACATCCTCGCCGGGCAGGGTGTCGACGCCGACCCGCACGCACTCGACGACTTCGTGGTGCAGGGCCTCGTCGAGTCGGCGATCAAGCGACACGGCTCGAAGATCGAGGGCCGCGACCCCGCCGAGATCGTCGAGATGCTCGCGCCGCGTCGCGGACCCGAGCGGATCCTCGACCTGATGTTGCGGACCGGTCCCCGTGGCGACGGCTTCGGCGCCGATCCCGACGGCCTGACGCTCGCGGTGCTCGAAGCCAATCCCCACGGTGTCGACTTCGGGCCGCTCCAGCCTCGGATCCCCGACATGCTGCGGACGCCGAGCGGCAAGGTGGAGCTCGCGCCGGACCCCATCGTCGCCGATGTCGGCCGATTGCGCGCATCGCTGGACCGAGGCCCAGCCACACCCATCGTGCTGGTCGGTCGGCGCGACCTGCGCTCGAACAACTCCTGGATGCACAACCTCGACGTGCTCGTGAAAGGCAAGGCGCGCTGCACCCTGCACGTGCATCCCGACGACGCGGCCCGGCTCGGACTCCTCGACGGTGGGCCCGCGCGGGTCGTGTCGCGCGTCGGGGAGGTGCAGGCGGCGGTGGAGGTCACCGACGCCGTGATGCCCGGTGTCGTGAGCCTTCCCCATGGGTGGGGACACGACGTGGAGGGCACGAACCTCCGGGTGGCGGCCCGTCGCCCCGGCGTGAACAGCAACGTGCTCACCGACGGCGCGGTGCTCGACGCGATCTCCGGCAACGCGGTGCTGAACGGGATCCCGGTCGAGGTGACGCCGGTCCCGGCCTGAGCCGAGCACCCGGAGCGGACGTCTAGGACATCTGGCCCATCGCGTCGATGAACGCGTCCGGGTTGGTGGTCTTGCCGACGACCATGTCGTGCTGGGGTCCCATCCCGCCCGGGAACTCGGGTGGGACGTGGAACTCGAAGCCCTCGGCCTCCATCGCGTCGATGATGCTCTGGGCGCAGTCCGCAGCGGGGACGAACGGGCCGTCGTAGATCGCGGCGTCGTTGTCGGGGAGGTCCCAGATCTCGGTCTCGATCGGGCCCGGGAGCACGAGCTTCACCTCGACGCCGGTGCGGTACAGGTCGATCGCCATCGACTCGCTCCACCCGCACAGCGCGAACTTCGACGCGCAGTACGCGGCCTCGTGGGCGATGCCGATGCGGCCGCCCATCGACGAGACGTTGACCACGCAGCCCGAGTCCCGCTCGAGCCAGCGAGGGAGCAGCGCCATCGTCATCCGGATCGGCGACGTGAAGTTGATCCGCATGACCGTGTCGACCTCCTCGGTCGTGAGGCGGGGGACGGGCATCCGCTTGGGGATCGCCGCGTTGTTCACGAGGCAGTCGACCCCGTCGAACGCCTCCCACGCCTCGATGGCGACACGCTCGGCGGCGTCGAGATCGCCGAGGTCGACGGCCCAGAGCCTCGACTCGGGCGCGTGGGCGCGGCACTCCTCCAGCACCGCTTCGAGCCGCTCGCGACGGCGGGCGACGATCCCGATGGTGGCACCGCGGGCCGCCAGCATCGGCGCGAGCGCGGCGCCGATGCCCGACGATGCACCGGTGACGAGGATGTTCGAGCCCTGGATCTGCATGGCGCGGAACGTAGCGCGTCGCGGGTCAGCCGTGATCCCGCTCGGATTTGGCCGCCGCCGACCCGAAGATCCCCTTCGCCATCGTGGAGGTCTCCTCGGCCACTCGGAGGCGGTAGACCTCCGCGCGCGTCGCGTGCACGCCCGCATCGTCGGGTGCGACCTGCGCCGCCCACTCGGCCACCTGGGCCGCGAGTCGGAGCTCGCCGGCGTCGGCGAGCGCACGGGCGCGGTCGACGAGCGCCGTGACGCCACCGGCGAGGTCCGCGACCTCCCGTGCGAGGTCGGCATCACGCGGGGGCTTGAGTCGCGCCGGGTTGCCGTCGTACCAGCCGCCGTAGAGGCGCCACAGGTTGTGGAGGATGAACTCGGGGTCGTCGTACACCGGACGGAGGTACGGACGTTCGAGCAGGCCGGCCGGTGCCCGGACCGTGTGGATGATGTCGTCGAGCGTCGCTCCGGCGTTCATCAGCTCGAGGGTCTCGGCGACGAGGTGCTCGAGCAGTGCGGCGCTGTCGGTGAGCGCCGTCCGCACCCGGTCGGCGCCCACGATCGGGAGGCCATGGCCCGGGAGCAGCACAGCGGCGTCGAGCGCGGCCATCGTCCGCAGCGCCGCGGCCCACTCGGCGGGGTAGCGCTGTGCCTTCTGGGGGTTCCCGCAGTTCGGGGCGGCCCAGATGAACAGGTCCCCGGCGCAGAGCACCCGGCGCGCGGGCGCCCACACCCAGGTGTGGTCGTCGGTCTCACCCCGCGCGTGGTGCAGCTCGACGTCTTCTCCGGCGAGGCTCACGACGGTCGAGCCGGAGTACGTCTCGTCGGGGTATCGGTACTCGATCGGCCACCGGTACTCGGGGAGCGAGAACTGGCGCTGGTTGACGATCTGGTTGTATCCCGCCGTCGCGCGGTACCGATCGAAGCGCGCGGTGATCGCGTCGTGGGCGATGACACGGGGAGGCGGTCGTCCGAGCACTGCGTTGTCGGCGTCGTAGCGCTCGACGCCGAAGCAGTGGTCGATGTGTCCGTGGGTGAACACCACTGTCTCGGCCGGTCGATCGGTCCACGAGCGCACGGAGTCGTGGATCGCTCCCGACGCGACCTGGGATCCGGAGTCGACGACGACCAGCGCGTCGTCGGACGCCAGCACCGCCGAGTTCGCGAACCCGTGGACGAAGAGCGTCCCGTCGGCGACCTCGCACCGCGCGCCGACGTCGCGGAACGGGTGGTAGCGCGCCCGACCGTCCCAGAGGCGCTCCGCGAGGTCGAGGAGGTCGGTCACCCGCGGTCGCTCGGCTCAGGCCGTGATCTCGACCGGGGTTCCGAGGGGCAGGATGCCGGCCAGGCGGGTGATGCCGTCGTTGCTCATCCGGATGCAGCCCGCGGACGCGTAGGTCCCGAGCACCGAGGCGTCGTTGTTGCCATGGATGCCGAGCTCGCCGTCGCCGCCGTTGAAGCTCGTGAGCACGTCGGAGTGGCCCGAGAGCCCGTAGGCGAAGGGTCCGTACACGGTGTTCGGATCGGGTGCCCGTAGCAGGACCCGTAGGTAGTACTTGCCGACCGGCGTCGGTGTCTTAGCCTTCCCCGAGGCGATCGGCTCCTGCAGCATGATCGTGTCACCGTCGTACACGGTGATCCGATGCGCGGCGAGCTCGACGGTGATCCGGAAGTGATTCTGGGTCAGGCGGACGTCGCGGGTGCGCACCCACCCGGTCGTCCCGTTGGGGCGGACCGGGAGCAGGACCTCCACCCAAGGGTCCTGCTGACCGACGACCAGGAAGACCTGGGGGACGACGTTCGCGGGGTTGTCGTCGAGCGGCCAGGGGTTCGGGAACATCTCGGCCGGGCTCCCAGCATCGGGCTCGCTGTGGACCGCGATCTCGTCGCCGATCGGTGTGGCGATCTGGCTCGTGTAGGGCGCCAGTGTGGTGGGCGAGCTGTCCCGGGCCTGCTTCGAACCGAGTGTCGGTCGAGTGTCCGCACTGCTGCAGGCCCCGAGCGCCAGCGCGCTGGCGGCGACGAGCGCGACGGAAGCAACACGAAGTCGGGGCATTGGCTTCGAGTGTAGCGGTGGCCTCCTCGAATCCGCCTACCGTCGGGGGATGGACGAGGCGACGTTCACAGGTGCGGGGTTGTACGACCCCGATGCACCAGGTGCTCCCGAACGCCTCGCGCTCCTGGAGTTCCTGGTCGGGCTCGGTGCGACGCTTGACGACCTCGTGGCCTCCGATGTGGATGGGACGCTGCAGGGTCTCGTCATGGAGCTGGTGCGTCGTGCGCGCGGGCCGCTCATCTCTGCTCGGCAGGCGGCCGAGCGCGCCGGCGTGGAGCTCGGTGTCGTCGAGCGCGTCCAACGCGCAGCCGGTCTCCCCGTCGCCGACCCAGATGTGCCTGCGTTCCGCCCCGACGATGCCGATGCCTTCCGGTTGTTCGTCGAGAGCGCCCAGAACTTCGGCGAAGAACCGGCCCTCGAGTTCACGCGCACGATCGGCGCCGCGATGGCGTCGATCGCGGACTCGGCCATGGCGGTCTTCGGGATCGGCGCCGCAAGCCGGTTCGACGACACGTCGATGAGCGAGCTCGACCGCGCCCGCATCGGCGCACTGGCATCGTCGACGCTGGTCGATCCCGAGGGCGTCACCCGGGTCCTGGAGATCCTGTTCTTCCACCACGTCGGTGCTGCGGCGCGCCGGTCGGTCGCGGCGCGCTCGGGCGACACTCGGACTGCGAAGTATGCGGTGGGGTTCGTGGACCTGGTCGCATCGACGGCACTGAACCGCCGGCTCGGGCCGAAAGACCTGGCCGAGGCGATTGGAGCGTTCGAGCGTGGCTCGATGGAGGTGGTGACCGGACGGGGCGGGCGTGTGGTCAAGACGATCGGCGACGAGATCATGTTCGTCAACGCCGATCCCGGCGCCGCGTGTGAGACCGCGCTGGCGCTGCGGGACGCGGTGCACGAGAACCCGCGACTCGGTTCGGTGCGGGGAGGCCTTGCCTTTGGCGACCTGGTGCTCGGCTACGGCGACTTCTACGGCGCCGAGGTCAACCTGGCCGCACGACTGGTGCGCGCGGCCGAGCCCGGCCAGATCCTGGTCACGGCCCCGGTCGCGGACCGGGTCACGTCCTCGGCGATGCTGTGCACGCGCGTGGACGAGGTCGTCGTCGATGGCTTCGACGACGCGGTCGAGGCGTTCTCCCTCGCGCATGCCTGACGATCCGGGCCTCGAGCGCCGGCCGCCGCGTAGCCGCGAAGGGACTTCTACGCACGAACCCGGGGTCGAGGACGCCACCGATGCGTACGTCGACGGTGATCGGACGATCGCGCCCGGAACCGCCGGCGCCGCGCTGCGCCATCGTGACTTCCGCGTGGTGTGGACAGGGACGTTTGCGTCGAACATCGGCACCTGGATGCAGAACGTCCTCCTCGGTGCCTACGGCTACACGCTCACCGGGTCCGAGACGTTTGTCGCGGTCCTCTTCTTCGCCCAGCTCGGGCCCCTGTTGCTCCTGTCGAACGTCGGCGGGGTGCTCGCCGACCTGGTCGACCGGCGTCGCCTGCTCATCGCCTGTCAGACCCAGCAGCTGCTCTTCTCCGTCGTCCTCGCGCTGCTGGCCACGTCCGATCAGCCGAACGAAGCGATGCTCGTCCTGTGTGTCTTCGCGATCGGCGTGGGCAACGCCCTGGGCGCGCCGGCGCTCAACTCGATCCTCCCGACGCTCGTGCCTCGACGCGACCTCGCCGGCGCGGTCGCGCTCCAGTCGGTGCAGATGAACCTCTCGCGGGTCGTCGGCCCGGCGATCGGAGCGGCGATCTACGCCGCGATCGGGGCATCACCCGTCTTCGCGATCAATGCGGCCACCTACCTCTTCGCGATCGTGTCGATCGTGGTCGTGCGCTACCCGAGTCAGACCCGTGGCGAGAGCAAGGGGGTGCTCGGGCGACTCGGCGAGGGGTTCCGAGTCGTGTCCGGTGACCCCCTCATGCGCCGGGTCCTCTTGACGCTCGTCTGGCTCTCCCTCTTCTCGTTGGCGTTCGTCGGCCTCATGCCCGTCATCGCGGCCGACAACCTCGGGATCGCACCCCGGTCGTTCGAGTTCGGGGCGTTCTACGCGATCTTCGGGCTCGGGGCCGCGATCGGGGCGATCAGCGTCGGCACCGTGTTCGCACGGGTCGCGAAGGCGCGGCTGATCCGCCCTGCGCTGCTCGCGTTCAGCGTGCTCCTCGCGGCATTCGGACTCGCGCGCACCCCGGTCCTCGCCTTCGTCCTCGCTCCGGTCCTGGGGTACGCGTACTTCGTGGTCATCACGTCGCTGTCGACGGTGCTGCAGGAGCATGTCGACGACGCGGTCCGCGGTCGGGTGATGGCGCTCTGGATCATGGGGTTCGGTGGCACCGTCCCCGTCGGCGTGCTGCTCGCAGGTCCGGTCGCGGCGGCCACGTCGATCACGACCGTGCTGCTCGTTGGTGCCGCGGTCGCCGTCGTTCTCGCCTGGTACGCGGATCTGGTCCGGGTCGGCGCCCCAAGCTGAGTGGCGAGCGGCGGTCGTACAATCGCCGCCTTCGCCCACGAACGGAGTCGAGACCATGCACGCAACAGGACGTGCCCTCGTCACGGGGGCCAGTCGGGGCATCGGCCGCGCGGTCGCGCTCGAGCTCGCGCGACGCGGCTTCGAGGTGGTCGCGACGATGCGCAACCGGGCGGACGGGCTCGACCTCGTGGAGGAGGCCGCATCGTCGGGGGCGGCCCTACGGGTGCAGGAGCTCGACGTCACCGACCCCTCTTCGATCCGGCTGCCCGACGAGCTGCGGGTGCTGGTGAACAACGCCGGCGTCGAGCGAGAGCATCCGGCGTTCGAGTCCACGCCGATGGAGCTGTGGCGGTCGATGTTCGAGACGAACGTGTTCGGCCTGATCGACGTCACCCGTCAGGCGATCCCGGCGCTCAGGCGGGCCGGCGGCGGCGTGCTGTGCAACGTGACGTCGTCATCGATCCTCGCGCCGGTCCCGTTCTACGCGCCGTACCGCGCGAGCAAGGCCGCGGTGAGCGCACTCGGCGAGAGCCTCCGAGCCGAGCTCGCGCCGTTCGGGATCCGGGTGCTCGAGATCATGCCGGGACCGATCGACACCGACATGCTCGCCGGCTCGGCCCGGGCGCCCGAGGCGATCGAGGACGTCGACTATCGCGACATGGCCCAGCGGTACTACGACGGGCGGTCGGCCGTCGAAGACCAGAAGACGTCGACCACCGACGCCGC
>JAWOIO010000157.1:0-6730 GCA_046484625.1 Acidimicrobiia bacterium | reverse complement strand
GGTGGGCAATGGTTTGCGGTTCGCGGTGCAGCACCATCAGTCGGGAGGCATCTCGTTGTGGTAACGGCCCGCGCCGTAGACCATGTTGATGGCGGCGACCTCGCTCTCGGCCTGCACGAACACCCGGCCCAGCTCAGGCATGCGCTTGGCCATGTGCTCCAGCGCCTCGGTCTGGGGGGGCCGCATCGCCGTCGCCGACCGCAAGCACGCCGCGAACAACCCGAAGGCGTGGTTCTACGAGAAGCCGATCACGTTGGAGGACCACCAGAACAGCCGCTGGATCGTGGAGCCGTTGCACCTGCTCGACTGCTGTCAGGAGTCCGACGGGGGACAGGCGATGGTGGTCACCACGCCCGAGCGGGCCAAGGACCTGCCCCAGCCGGCGGTGATCGTGAAGGCTTCGGCGCAGGGTGCGGGCGAGAACCAGGACATGATGACGAGCTACTACCGGGACAAGATCTCAGGCCTCCCGGAGATGGGCCTCATCGCCCGCCAGCTGTGGAACACGACCGGCCTCGGCCCCGACGACATCCAGGCCGCGATCATCTACGACCACTTCACCCCGCTGGCGCTCCCGCAGCTCGAGGAGTTCGGGTTCTGCGGCCGCGGCGAGGCGAAGGACTTCATCAAGGACGGCAACATCGAGCTCGGCGGCCGCCTCCCGATCAACACCAACGGCGGCCAGCTCGGCGAGGCCTACATCCACGGCATGAACGGTGTGGCCGAGGGTGCACGGTTGATCCGGGGCACGTCGACGAACCAGCCCGACGGTGTGGAGCACGTCCTGGTGACCGCCGGGACGATGGTGCCGACGAGTGCACTGGTGCTCGGTAAGGCGGCGTAGTTCGTCGACGATCAGGCATGGACGGCTAGGGCCCAGTCCGGAGTGTTGGTAGCCGAGCATCATCGTCGCCTGGGCCGATCTCTTCAGCGCCTCGGCAGGCCTCACTCCAGGTACTGCAGCACCGCCAAGACCCGGCGATGGCCCCCGTCATCGGGCTCGAGCCCGAGCTTCGTGAACACGTTGCCGATGTGCTTCTCCACGGCGCCGGCGCTGACGACGAGCTTCTCGGCAATCGCCCTGTTCGACCGGCCTTCGGCCATGAGGCCCAGCACCTCGCGTTCGCGGGGCGTCAGGGCGTCGAGCGCGGTGTCGCGTGAGTGGCGGGCGAGGAGCTGGGCGACCACATCGGGGTCGAGTGCGGTGCCGCCGGCGCCGACGCGCTGCACCGCCTCGACGAACTCGCGCACGTCGGCGACGCGGTCCTTGAGGAGGTAGCCGAGGCCGGAGGCGTCTCCGGCGAAGAGCTCGCGGGCGTACTCGTCCTCCACGTACTGGCTCAGCACGAGCACGGCGAGGCCGGGCTGGGCGGTGCGGGCCTCGTGCGCGGCGCGCAGGCCCTCGTCGGTGAAGGTGGGGGGCATGCGCACGTCGACGATCGCGAGGTCGGGGTGGTGCTCCTCGACCGCCCGGAGCAGCTCGGCGCCGTCGCCCGCGGTGGCGACGACGTCGAGGCCCTCGTCGGCGAGGAGCCGCTCCAGGCCGGCGCGCAGGAGGACGGAGTCCTCGGCGATGACTATGCGCACGGCACCGCCTCGGCGTCGCGCTCGTGGCGGTGCACGATGCGGCGGATGGCTACATCTCGGGGACGACGCCGAGCTGGGTCATCATGGCCATGTCGTCGCTGACGCCCCAGTGCTCGACGACCTTGCCGTCGACGAATCGGACCCGGTCGAACATCAGGACGTCCACCTTCTTGCCGGTGGCCGCGATCCCCATGAGCTCACCTTTGTGGGTGCCGGTCATCCGTGACTGGAACCACACCTCGTCGCCGTCGACGGCGGTGGCGAGCGTCTCCACCTTCATGTCGGGGAAGGCGGCCCGGAACATCTCGGTGAACGCCCGCGGGGCGTCCTTGCCCTCGGGCATGCCCGGCATCGACTGGTGCTCCACGAAGTCGTCGGCGACGATCTCGTCGATCACGTCGTAGTTCCCTTTGCTGAGCACCTCTTCGTTGAAGCGGCGAGCGACTGCTGCGAGATCGGCCATGTCGTTCCTCCTCTGTCCACCCGGTGTGGGACGGATGGGAGCCTAGAACCACGGCGCCGTCGTCGGCACCTGGTCAGGGTGCAGACCCTAGAGAGAGGATTAGGGTCCCTGGTGTACGGGACGTCGAGCGGGGAGGTAGCAACATGGCCGGGGACAAGGGCGGGACTGCCGCAGGCGGCGCGATCTACGGCTTCGGGGTCTTTGGCGCGTGGTTCTACTTCTTCTCCGAGGCGGGCAACTTCTGGGAGGTCGTGCTGGGGTTCTTCCAGGGCCTGTTCTGGCCGGCCTGGATGGTCTTCGCGGCGTTCGACTCGCTGTACGCCTGAGCCCACCCGGACGGGGTTGCCATCACCCGGTAGCGTCCGGAGCGCCCGGACCAGGCATGGGCCGGGGAGGAGGCGATCATGAGCGTGTACGGCGATCACGTGCTGCCGCGCATCATCAACGTCGCGTGCGGCATGAAGACGAACAACCGGCTGCGGAAGCGGGCCTGTGCCGGCCTGACGGGCGACGTCGTCGAGATCGGCTTCGGCTCGGGGCTGAACATCCCCTTCTACCCGGAGGCCGTCACCCGCGTCGCCGCGGTCGAGCCCGCCGACCTCGGCTGGAAGCTCGCCGCCAAGCGACTCGCGGGCACGAGCATCCCGGTCGAGCGGTCGGGGCTCGACGGGCAGCGGCTGCCGTTCGACGACGACAGCTTCGACACCGCGCTGTCGACCTGGACCATGTGCACGATCCCCGACGTCGACGCCGCGCTGGCCGAGCTGCGCCGGGTCCTCAAGCCCGGCGGCACCGTCCACTTCATCGAGCACGGCCTTGCCCCCGACGCGAAGGTGCAGCGCTGGCAGCACCGGCTCGAGCCGGTGCAGAAGCGCCTCTTCGGCGGCTGTCACCTCACCCGGCTGGCCCCCGACCTGCTGACGGACGCGGGCTTCACGATCGCCGAGGTCGACCGCTTCTACGAGAAGGGCGCACCCAAGTTCCTGGGCGCCGACTCCCTCGGCGTGGCGGTGTCGCCCGACTGACCGGGGCGGCGGGTGCTGTTGCCGACCGCGAGGCGCCCGCCTAGCGTGCCGGACGAACCGACTATCTGGCGCAAACGGTGCGAGAGACAGGGTGGAAGCCATGGAAGAGCACGTTCGGATCGCGACCTACGACCTGAAGCAGGGGACGGCCGAGGAGGCCGCCGACCTGGCGAAGAACGGCATGCTGCCGATCTTCCAGGCCCAGCCCGGGTTCGTGCGCTACGGGCTCGCCGCCCTCGACGACGGCACCTTCGCGTCGATCAGCGTCTGGGAGACCCACGACGAGGCGGAAGCCGCGAACACGGTTGCGGCCGACTGGGTGGCCGCGAACCTGGCCGACCGGATCGAGCTCAAGGATCGCCACGTCGGCGACTTCTTCTTCGACGAAGGCCCCTGAGGGGGCTCGCACCGGGTTGCTCGCGGTCCCTTCACGTTCGGCCCGCTGACCGGGGAGCGGCGAGTCAGGGCGTCCTCGTCGCCCAGGACGGCACCTCGTCGCCGTGGAGCACGTCGGCGTCCATGTCGGCACCGTTGGGCCAGGCGATCGTGCCCACCTCGCGGTCGACGAAGATCTGTGCGAACAGGTCCGGGTCGGCTCGCAGCTCGGAGAACATGGGACCCCGGAGGAGGGGCTCGAGGTCGACCTCGCGCACGGAGCCGTCGCGGAACGTCAGCCGGACGGTGAAACCGGACACGACCTCCACCGAGGTGATCTCCTGCATCGCGTCGCACCTCCCAGACGGGTTCACTTGCGCAACGGTTCGATCGTACTGAGCGATGACGCGGCGACCGCTGGACGGAGCGCGGCAAGTTCTTCCCAGTTCGATGTCACACCCCCTTGGCATCATCGTCTCCATGGGCATGAGCGAACATACGTTCGATACGGAGAGCGGGCTGGAGCGGGCTGTCGATGCGGTCCGCCAGGCGGTGCGAGCGCTGGAGCCCGCCCGCCTGGCGGGGTCGGATGCGGCCCGGCTCACCGCCGTGGCCGCCGAGGGCGAGCGCCTCCTCGGCACCGCCAAGGCGTTGTTGGCCCGCCGGGCCGACGAGACGTTCGCCTGGCGCGGTGGCCGCGCCGCTTCCGTGGAGCAGTGGCTGGCCGAGACCTCGGGCTGTACCGAGGGCGCCGCCCGGGAGGCGCTGGTCACCGCGGAGCGGGTGGAGACCCTGCCCGCGACCCGCGACCGCCTGCTCGACGGGCAGCTCTCGATCGGGCAGGCCGCCCTCGTCTCGGCCGGCGCCGCGGTCGACCCTGGCTCGGGGTCGCATCTGCTGAAGACGGCGACGCGCTCGGGGATGCGGGGCCTACGCCAGGAGAAGGAGAGAGTGGTCGCCGCGGCCACCGACGAAAACGCCGCGGCCCGCCGGGCGCACCGCGAGCGGCACCTGCGCACCTGGACGAAGGGGCCCGTCACCCACGGCACCTTCTCGGGGCCCAACGCACAGGTCGCCGACCTCCTCGAAGCCCTCGAGCCGCTCACCCGGGCCCGCTTCGATGCCGCCCGTCGCGCCGGTCAGCGCGAGTCCCTCGACGCCTACCGGTTCGATGCCCTGTGCGGGCTCGCCGAGCAGGGCAGTGGCGAGGCCTCCGACATGCCGCTGGCGCGACCGGCGAAGCACGCCGCCCGGGTGCGGGTCGACCTCACGGCCCTGCTCCGGGGCAACACCGAGCCGGGCGAGGTGTGCGAGATCCCCGGCGTCGGCCCCGTCTCGGTGGCGCATGCCCGGGAAGTACTCAGCCACGGGCTCCTGCAGCTCGTCATCACCGACGGGGTCGACGTGCGGACCGTGGTCAGCACCACCCGCCACGTCCCCGCACCGCTCAAGATCGCGATTGCCGAACGCGACCGCACCTGCAAGGTGCGTGGCTGCGACTGCGACCGGATGCTGCATCGCCACCACACGGAGGCGTTCGCCCGCAGCCGACGGACCATCTACTCCGAGCTCGGCAACCTCTGCACGCGACATCACCATCTGGTGCACGACGACGGCTACCGGATCATCGACCACCACAGCGGCACCTGGGACCTCCGCGCCCCGACTGCCAGCGAGGGCCGAGCCCCACCCGGGGAGGCGGCGGCCTGACGCCCCGCGACGCTGGTCGGGTCGAGCTCAACGAACGCGAACCGGTCAGGCCTGTGCGTCGTCGAAGAGGCGCCGGCCCGGGTCGCCCCGCTCGTCGGCGATCGGGAGCAAGTGCGCGAGGAGGGTCTCGCAGATCTCGCGGAGCTGTTCCTGCTGCGTGGGGGAGAGCTGGTCGAAGAGGTGGGCACGCACGCTCTCGACGTGGCCGGGCGCGGCGGCCTCGAGCGCGGCGAGGCCCTCGTCGGTGAGGACGGCGAGCCAGCCCCGCCGGTCGGTGGGGCAGGACTCCCGGCGGACCCAGCCCAGCTGCTCGAGCCGCGACACCGCGTGGGAGAGGCGACTCCGCGACGACCGGGTCACGGCGGCGAGGTCACTCATCCGCCGGGACCGATCCGGTGCCTCCGAGAGCATGACGAGGATGTCGTAGTAGCCGAAGGGCATGTCGGCATCGCGTTGGAGGTCGCGCTCCAGCTCGTCCCACAGGAGGCGGGAGGCGAAGACCCAGGCCAGCCAGGTCTGGCGTTCGTCGGGGTCGAGCCAGCGGGGGTCGGGAGCCATGGGGTCAGTCTACGAGAAGATAGTTGACATCTCAACTATCTATCGATATCGTGCTCAATAGTTGAGAACGCAACTAATCACCAGAAACCAAGGAGCACCCCCATGACCGTCATCGACCAGAGCACCGTCCCCGGCTACCTCGCCGGCACCTGGGCCATCGACCCCACCCACTCCGAGGTGGGCTTCAGCATCCGTCACCTCATGGTGAGCAAGGTGCGGGGCCGCTTCACTGGCTTCACCGGCACGATCACGACGGCCGACGACCTCGTCGCGTCGAGCGTGGAGGCGACCATCGACCTCGCATCGATCGACACCGGCAACGCCGATCGCGACACCCACGTGCGCTCGGCCGACTTCTTCGACGTCGAGGCGCACCCGACGATGACCTACCGCTCCACGGGGGTCCGGGCCGACGGCGACGGGTTCGTCGTCGACGGCGAGCTCACCCTGCGGGGCGTCACGAGGGCCGTGCCACTCGCGCTCGAGGTGCACGGCTTCCTGCCGGAGTCGCCGTTCGGCGACACCCGGTTCGGGTTCAGCGCCACCGCGGAGATCGACCGCCGCGACTTCGGCATCGAGTTCAACTCGGCGCTCGACGGCGGCGGCGTGCTGCTCGGCGAGAAGGTGCAGGTCGCACTCGAGATCGAAGCCATCCGCCAGTAGTGACCGCCGGTAGCGACGCGTGACCGGGTGCCTTCGGGGTGGGGCTCGCCTCCCCCGAAGGGCCGGTCGCGTGTGGCCATGGGGCCGTCTCCGGCGCGTTCAGCAGGGCAGCTCGGCGCGCAGCACGGTCGGGCCGCCGGGCGGGCTGGTGACCACGAGGTTGCCGTCGACGCCGGCCACCCGGTCGGCGAGGCCGCGCAACCCGGTGGGAACGATGCCGTCGTGCTCGCCGATCACCGCGCCACCCCTCCCGTCGTCCTGCACCTCGACCACCAGGCGGCCGTCGGCCTGGCGGACGAGCACCGTGGCCCGGCTCGCCTCGGCGTGACGGCTCACGTTGGTGAGCGCC
>JAWOIO010000137.1:0-3100 GCA_046484625.1 Acidimicrobiia bacterium | reverse complement strand
GAACAGCGCTTCCTTCGCTTCGTGTCGGCCCCCGGGCAAGTCGTCGGCTTGGTAGACCGCGGCGCGCGCCAGACGCGCGTGCGCCACGGCGTCGTCGGGGTCCTGCGCGAGCACCTCGTGGTAGGCGGCGACGGCGTCGGCGAAGTTGCCCTGGTCTACCAGGCGGTCGCCGGTGGGGACGTTGGCGTGGGCGAACGAGAGGAGCAACGCGAGGGCAACGCTCAACGGCGCTGCGCGGCGGACCGGGCTGGCGGGCGGCACACGGCTGCCGAGCGAGGGTACGGCGAAGGGCATCGCGATGGGCATCGGGGTCCTCCAGGTTCGGTAGCTCAAGACTACCCCTGGGCGCGTCCGCTCGGACCCGTTACGACCGCAACGACAAGGAGCGCTTCGACACGTCTCCGTGCGAGTAGCGGTTCAGGCTCGACCTCAGCGAACGCTTGCCATGAGCCGCGCAACCCGGTGTCGCGTGTCGTCCTCGTCGTCCCCGAAGACGGCTCCGACGCCCACGACGCGCGCTCCGGAGCCCAAGTAGACCGGCACATCCTCGATGCCGACGCCCCCGGTCACCATCGCCGAGAGGTTCGGCAGCCGAGCGAGCGTCCGAACCAATGCAGGAGCGTTCGGCGTCGTCCACGCGACGCGACCTCGATGGCGGTCAAGCCCGCGTCGACGGCTGCCATGGCGAGGGAGTATGCCGTGTCAGCATCGTTTGCCCGCAACACCCCCCCACGACGCCGTTGCTGGTCTCCAACGAGCGCCGCAACGAGGGATCGAGAGAGGCAGGGGGCGGCAACGTCACTTGGTCGGCCCCGTTTCGCGAATCCTTGTGCGCACGATGGGCTTGGCGATGCTCATGCGTCCTCCAGGGCCGGCCCGCCCAGCTCGCGGGAGACCGCATTGGCGCACTGCACTACGGCTCGCGCAAGCGTCTCCAATCGCTCGGGGGGCAAGTAGACCACCGCGCCGCTGACGCTCACCGCCGCCATGACGCGACCTTCCGCGTCCCGAATCGGCGCTGCCACGCAACAGATGCCGACCTCGTTCTCCTCGCGATCGAACGCGTATCCGCGCTCCCGTGTGGCTCGCAACTCCGCAAGGAAGCCGTCTATCGTAGCGATCGTGTTCGGTGTGCGCGCTTCGGCTTCGACGAAGTACTGCGGCCAATTCTCCTCGGGAAGATGCGCCACGATGGCCTTCCCCATGGCCGTCGTTCGCGCGGGTGCCGTCAGGCCGACGCGGGAACGCATTAGCAGCCCACGCCCGCCCTCTACCTTCTCGAGGTAGATGATGTCCGTGCCGACGAGCTCGCCGAGGTGCAGCGTTTCGTGCGTGACGGCTGACGTCTCGAGCATGTGCTTGCGCGCTAACGAAGGCAGGTGGATCTGCCGTTTCGCGACTTCGCCCAGTTCCATCAATCGGTAACCGAGGAAGTAGCGGTTGCCCTCGTTGCGCAGGAAGCCGTGCAACAGCAACACACCCGCCAAGCGGTGCGTCGTGCTCTTCGGTAACCCGCTGAGCGACGCGAGTTCGCCCAGACTGCGACTTCCGTCGACGATGTAATCGAGCAGGTCGAGCGCCTTCGCCATCGATCGGCTCATCCGCACCTCCGGCACAGACGCCGTTCCAAAATATGAGACAGCATACTGTATCTTGACACTCTCTGGTGCCGGTTCCTATGCTTGGTTACGTACCCGGGGGACGTCTCCTTCCCGTGCGGGTGTGATCGGTGCGCACGGCGTAAGTCCGATTGGACGGTCGATGGAACCGAACAGGGTGCAGGAGCGTTCGTTCACACCGGACGAGATTCGGGCCCTCATCGCCACGCAAGCGCGCGTGAGCCTTGCATGCCTGCCCACGCCGCTACAGGAGGCGAAACGGCTCACCGAAGTGCTGGGCGGCCCCCGGATCTTCGTCAAGCGTGACGACCTCACGGGCGTCGCCATGGGCGGCAACAAGAGCCGCAACCTCGAGTTCCGCATGGTCGAGCCGGTGCGCGCCAAGGCCGACGTCGTCGTCATGTCGCTCGAGATCACATCGAACTCCGCCTTCCAGACGACGGCCGCAGCCAACCGCCTCGGTATCGACACGGTCTTGGTCCTCAAAGGTGAGAAGCCCGACGTTGTGCAAGGCAACCTGCTCGTCGACTACTTCCTTGGCGCCGACATCCGATACGCTCGCGACGAAGCGGAGCAGGCCAAGACGGTGCAGCGCATCGCGGACGAGCTTCGAGCCGCCGGGCGCAACCCGATGGTGCTGACGAGCGAGCCGATCTTCGACGTCGGTTCCGCGCTTGCCTACCTCGAGAGCACGGTCGAGACGCTGGAGCAAATGCAGGCGCTCGGTGCGTACCCGGAATTCCTCTACATGACGTCTGGAGGCAAGGGCCAGGCTGGGTTGGTGCTCGCCAAGAGGCTCTTGGGAGCGCCCTTCTTGGTCCACGGCATCACCGTCAGCCACGAGTACGACGTACCCCCACGTACAGCCAAGATCGCGAACGACACGCTGGACCGACTCGGGCTCGACCTACGCATCGCGCCCGAGGAGGTCATCTCGTTCAACGAGTTCGTCGGGCCAGGATACGGGCACGTGACGCAAGCGGGTCTCGACGCCATGGCCCTGATGGCGAGGACCGAAGGGATCGTTCTCGACCCGGTGTACACCGGCAAGTCGTTCGCCGCACTCGTCGATCACATCGACAAGGGCATCGTCCCCAAGGACGCCACCGTAGTGTTCGTGCATACCGGCGGCGTTCCGGCGATCTTCACGCACGCAGCCGCCATCCTGGAGCACGCCGTCGGGTACCGCTCCCCGTACGCGCTGCGACGCTCGTCCGCCCGCTGAGTCCGTTCGCAAAGTACGAAAGAGGAACAGGAGTCCCGCATGAACCATATCCGTGGTCGCATCCTTCTCGCCGCTGCCGTGGTGCTCTCGTTGGCGCTCGGAGGTGCGGCCGTCGCCCAAGGCGATGCCAACCGTATCGTGTACGCGCACAGTGTGCCCGTCACGACCCTCGACCCGGCCCACGGCGCGTTCCAGGCCTACCCGGCGGGCTACGAGGTCAGCTACTTGATCTACGACCGCCTCGTCACCTTCGGAC
>JAWOIO010000030.1:0-5440 GCA_046484625.1 Acidimicrobiia bacterium | reverse complement strand
TCGCCGTATACCTCGCGGTGGTGCGCCGACGCGGGGCTCTGCGGGAAGCGCAGCGAGTTCTCGTACCATTCCGAGTACGGCGACCACGCGAACGCGTCAGGTCGACCGGTCCGCATGAGCTCCGCGATGTCGTCGTCGACCGGGGCGAACGCGGGCACCGACGCGGGCGTCCAGTGCACGAAGATCCCGAGCTTGGCGTCGCGCCACCATGCCGGGACCGGTCGTCGCCGCAGCCGCGCGAGCTGCGCGTTCTTGAGTGCCATCGCAGGGGACCGTACCCCGTTCCCGGTGGGATCCGATCAGCGCGCGGCGGGCGGACCTGCCGACGTGTGCTCGGCGCCCGGCGGGTCCACCGCCCACGGTGCCGCGTTCCCCCATGTCTCCTCGAAGACGAGCTCGGGGAGCGGGCGGCGTCGTACGGGGCCGTGGGATCCCAGCGGCTTCCCGAGGGAGATGGTCGCGGCCACGAACACGTCGTCGGGGATCTCCAGGAGGGTCCGGAGCTCGGCGTCGGCTCCGAAGTTCCATCCGGTGAGCACGCCGCCGTAGCCGAGCGCACGCGCCGCGAGCAGGAGGTTCTGGCACGCCGGGTAGATGGAGGCACCCTCGAACGACGCCGGCGGCCGATACCGGACCAGGCACGGCAGGATGAGCACGGGGACCCGCTCGAACTCGTCGACGTAGCGCTGCATGGTCGCCGCCATCCGGGCTTTGGGCGACGTGCCCTCGGTCCCGGACCGCTCGTCGTAGCCGTCGGCGCTGCGCTTGGTCCCCCACGCCCGGCGTGCGCTCGCGCCGATCAGCGCCTTGGCGTCGCGAGCCTTCGGCCCGTCGGTGAGCACGACGAAGCGGAACGGCTGGCGATTGGATCCGCTCGGCGCCCGGGTCGCGGCGAACAGGATCGCCCGCAACGCGTCGTCGGGGATCGGCTCGTCGCGGTACCGGCGGATCGAGCGGGTGGACGTCAGACCTTCGAGGAGTCCCACCGTGTCGGGAGGCAGGTCGGCGCGGGCGAGGTCGTGGGCCCGACCTCCGCTCCGTGCCGCGTCATCGTTCATCGGGACGCCGTTCGACCGTGCCTCGTCCTCCTTCAGCCCCGTCGTCCCTCATCCGCCTCGTCCCTCATCCGCGGCGCAGCAACGTCCCCGAGCCGAGACCACCACCACAGCACATCGTCACGATCGCCTGCTCGGTGTCGGTCCGCTCGAGCTCATGCAGCGCCTTGGTGATGAGGATGGCACCGGTCGCACCGAGGGGGTGGCCGATCGCGATGGCGCCGCCGTTGGGGTTCACCTTCTCCATGTCGGGATCCAGCTCACGCTGCCAGGCGAGCACGACCGACGCGAACGCCTCGTTGATCTCGACGACATCGATGTCGCCCATCCCGAGCGCGTTGTCGGCGAGCAGCTTGCGCGTGGCCGGGATCGGGCCCTCGAGCATCAGCACCGGGTCGCAGCCGACCAGGCACGACTGCACGATGGTCGCCCGCGGGGTGAGGCCGAGCGCCTCGGCCTTCTGGCGCGTCATGAGGAGCACGGCGGCCGCGCCATCAGCGATCTGCGACGAGCTCCCGGCCGTGTGCACACCGTCGGGCCGGCCGGTCGGCTTCAGCGCTGCGAGCCCCTCGACGGTCGTCTCGCGCAGCCCCTCGTCGCGCGCGACCTCGTGGGTCAAACCGGTCGGCTTCCCGGCGTCGTCGAGATCGGGTGCGGCGACCGGGACCACCTGGGTCTCGAAGCGCCCTTCCTCCCACGCAAGTGCGGCACGATCCTGGGACAGCTTGCCGAATGCGTCGCACTCCTCGCGGGTGATCCCCCACTGGTCCGCGATCCGCTCGGCGCCCTCGAACTGGCTCGTCCACTCGTGCTGCTCGCGATAGCGGCGGTTGATCGGCTTCCCCACGTCGGGGTCGCGCGGGATCGTCGAGCCCATGATCACGCGGCTCATCACCTCCACCCCGCAGCCGACTGCGACCTCGACCTGCCCGGCCGCCACCAGCGCCGCAGCAAGGCTCGTCGCCTGCTGCGCCGAGCCGCACTGCGTGTCGACGGTCGATGCCGCGACCTCCATCGGGAGCCCGGCCGCCAGCCAGGCGTTGCGGGTCACGTTCATGCCCTGCATCCCGACCTGACCGACGCAGCCTCCGACCACCTGGCCGACCTCGGCCGGATCGACGCCGGCCCGGTCGAGCACCTCACGCTGCACGGTGCCGAGCAGATCGATCGAGTGCATGGTCGACAGGCCGCCGTTGCGACGTCCGGTCGGCGTCCGCACCGCGTCCACGATCACGACGTCGTTCACGATGACTCCCTCCAAGCATCGGGCGCGGTCGCCCGAGGCGCGAGCGGAACGTTACCGCCGACAGCCGCTCCCTCGGCGATACGTCGGTCCCGAGCCCACCCGCATCGGCCGCGGGTCAGGGACCGGCGGCTTCGACGCGGAAGGTGACCTGGGTGAGCGTTCCCTGGTCGCCCTTCGCGGTGACGGTGTACATGCCCGGAGGGTCGGCCACCCCGAGCTCATACGTCGTCGTGATGACCCCGTCCCCGGACGCCGAGTGCGACGGACCGACGAACGGAGTGGTCGGGCGCTGGAACTCGAAGGTGATGTTCTCGAACTCGTTCGCCCCCGTCAGCTTCAGATCAAGGCTCCCACCCACGACGACCCTGCGGGGCTTGACCACCAGACTGGCGACACGCGGTGACGGGATCACCAGACGCTGTCCTTCGACGAGGCGGTCAGGGTCGAGGTCCGGGTTCGCCGCGATGACGTCGGGCTTCGAGACGCCGAAGAACAGCGCAAGTGCCGTCAGGGTGTTGCCGGGCTTGACCACGTAGGTGAACGGCGGTCGCGTCGTCGTGGAGGTGGACGAACTCTCTCGAGTGCGCTCAGGGGACGCGGAGCGCGACTTCGCCCCCGTGTCCGGGCCATCGCCCCCGCCGCCGATCCCGACAAGCAGCAGGGACGCAACGATCCCGACCGCAATGAGCAGGCCAAGGACTATCGCTGTCGGCCCCCGCGAACGCCACTCCGCACTCGAGTCCGGCACACCACCATGATCGCGCCTTCACCGGCGAGGAACGGGGCACCACTCACGTCCGTACCCGACCGCGACCTCGACCTGCCCGGCCGCCACCAGCGCCGCGGCAAGGTTCGTCGCCTGCCGCCCGAGCCGCACTGCGTGTCGACGGTCGCTGCGTCGGACGGCCCGCGAGCGGTGGAAACCGGCAGGCCGATGCGACCGGTACAGTGCCGGGCGCACGACGCCCGACCACACCAACGCGAGGAAGCCGCTGTGACGACCACCCGATCGATCGAAGGCCGGACGATCTGCGTGACCGGTGCCTCCAGCGGCTTCGGCCGCGCGATCGCCGAGCACCTCGGCTCCCTCGGTGCCTACGTGTACCTGACGGGCCGGACGGCCGAGCCGATGAACGAGTCCCGCGAGCGCATCGTCGCGGCCGGCGGACAGGCCGACGTCGCCACCTTCGACCTCGCCGACAGCGACGCGCTCCGGGGCTGGATCCAGGGCGCAGCCGACAGCACCGGCCGCCTCGACGCGCTCGTGAACAACGCCGGGTTCGGTGACGTCGGCAGCAGCATCATCGACGGAGACCCGGCAATGTGGAAGGGGATGCTCGACGTCAACGTCCTCGCCCTCACCGTCGGCTGCCAGGCCGCGGTGCAGACCATGCGGGCCACCGGCTCGGAAGGCAACATCATCAACATCTCGTCGGTCGCCGCGCTCCGCCGCGAGTCGGGCGTGTACGGAGCGACCAAGCACGCGGTGAACTGCATCACCGCCACCCTTCGTCAGGAGCTCGAGGACGATCGCATTCGCGTCACCGCGATTCTGCCCGGCGTGTTCGCCACGAACTTCACCCGCCACATGGACCCGGCGATGATCGAGGGCCTGGCCGCAGCAGCCGGCGTCACCGACGTCCAGGTCGACGAGCACGGGCGACTGCCCCAGGAGCAGATCGAGCAGTTCCAGGCGACGATGTCCGACACCGTGGGCCACGTCGATCACGTCGCTCGCGCGGTGGAGTACGTGCTCGCCCAGCCGATCGACCTCAACATCGAGCAGCTCGTGATCCGCCCCCCGAAGAGCCTCTTCTAGACCCGCTCGAGTCCCCCGTTCAGGGAGCGGTGATGGCCGCCCGGCGTTCGTCCCACGCCGCGACCCGTTCGGTGTCCTCGTAGTCCTCCCAGCGGATGAGGCGTCCCCAGCGGATCTCGAGGAAGGCGACGACTCGATTGTTGTAGACGTCACCGGAGTCGCCCGCGATGAAGTCGTGCGCGCGGATGGCGACCCGGGTGTTCCACGGTGGCCCGTTGACCAAGATGTCCTCGATGTGGAAGCGGATGCCCTCGCCGGCGAACCGGTCGGCGAAGGAGCGACATTCATCGAGCCCTCGGTGCGTGGCGTGCGGGTGACGTCCCTTCTCGACGGGTCGGTGCATCGTCGCCCAGGAGTTGTCACCGGGGAACACGATCTCGGCATCGGCGCTGGCGAGGCGCATCAGGAAGCTCGGATCACCCTCGTTGAGGCCGTCGATGCCCCGTCGTACGAGCGCTCGTACCGCTGCCTTGTACATCGGATGTCCTCCTGGTCCTCGACTAGAACGCTCACTCTAGTAGAGCGTTCGTTCTAGACTCAACTCCGTGCCAGCCACCCGCGAACGGATTATCACCGCCACCAATGAGCTGTTCCGCCGAGGCGGCTACAACGGCACCTCGCTGAGGCAAGTCACCGACGCTGCCGGAGTGCCGACGGGGTCGCTGTATCACTTCTTCCCGCGAGGCAAGGCGGAGCTCGCCGAGGCCGTGATCGTCGAGACCGGTGCGTCCTACCGCGAGCTCTTCGAGCTGATTGCCGCCGCTGCGGCCGACGCCGGCGCGGCGGTCGGCGACTTCTTCGACGGTGCAGCCGAGACACTCGAACAGGGCGACTACATCGACGTGTGCCCGATCGGGACCGTTGCTCGCGAGGTCGCCAACACCAACGACCGTCTCCGCCACGCCGCGGACCGCGTGTTCATGAGCTGGATCCAATCGCTCGGCACCCACCTCGAGGCTGCAGGTCTCCCCAGACCAGAGGCGACAGCTCTGGCAACGACGGTCGTGGCCGCCCTCGAGGGCGGCTTCGTCCTGGCCCGTGCCCGCCGCGACGGCGACGTCCTCCGCGACACCGGCCACCACGTACGCCAGCTCGTCGATGCCCAGCTCCGCGACGCCCGCAACCGCGCGCAGGTCGGCGCACCCGGATCGACCGTCTGACGACCGACATGACGACGGTTCAGGGACGAGCCAGCAGCTCGCGGAGGTTGGGGAGGAGCACGCCGGCCGCCGCGGATCCGAACGCGACGGTGAAGACCCACCGCCACTCCCGGACGGCGAGCGCGAGGACGAACGCCACCACGAAGCCAACGACCACGAG
>JAWOIO010000130.1:0-11227 GCA_046484625.1 Acidimicrobiia bacterium | reverse complement strand
CTCCTCCTGATCAGCGTCGTCGCGTCCGTCCTCGCGCTCGTCCCCGCGGGGATCGGCATCGCACGCAAGGTGCGGACCCTCGGCCGCACCACGGTGCGACTCCGGAATCCGGTCGAGCCGGGAATGTGGTTCGCCACAATGGGACGGGCGCTGATCGCCCAGCTGGACCTGCTGATCGTGGGCGCCCTGGGCACCGCGCGCGAGATCGCCCTCTACAGCGCGCCGTTCCGCCTCGCGCTGCTCGTCGGGCTCCCGCTCGTCGCGGTGAACCAGGTGGTGACGCCATTGATCGCCGGGTGGTTCGCGCGGGGCGAAACCCGGCGGCTCGAGCGGACGATGCGCGGCACCGCCGGCCTCTCACTCGTCGCGGCCGGCGCGCTGGGATTGGTCTTCTTCGTGCTCGGCCGCCAGATCCTCGAGGCGCTGTTCGGTACGGCCTACGGCGACGCGTTCCCCGTACTCGTCATCCTCGTCATCGGGCAGATCCTGCAAACGTGGTCGGGCTCATGCGGGTTCGCGATGATGATGACCGGGCACCACCGCCTGTACGCCATCGTGCTCGGCATCAGCTCGGTGCTCACCGCCGTGCTCGACGTCGCGCTCTACAAGGTCATGGGCATCGAAGGGGTCGCGATCGCGACGGCCTCGATGCTGGTGGCCCAGAACGTCGTGAACATGCTCCTGATGCGCAAGCTCGCGGGCATCCGCACGACCGCCGACCTCCGGCTCATCATGACCGAGGTGCGCGAGATCCGCGACGCCCGCCGCGGATCGCCAACGACGAGCTGACCGACACCCGGGGAGATCAGCGAGGCGTGGGCCGGGTCCACGAGAGGTCCCGCCCGAGCAGCGCGACGAGTGCCTCGTCGTGGGGGGCGTAGTGGGCGGCGAGCGCCTCGGTCACGCGCACCGTTGGGGCGTCGTACCGCTGCACGTTGCGGTCCCCGACCGACTCCACCGCGACCTGCGGGAGACCGAGGAAGTCGAGACCACGACGGAACGCCTCGCCGGTGCGCAGCTCGAGTGTCTCGAGCACGAGGAGCCGGTCGCGCGGATACGCGGCGAACCACCGGGAGAGCTGCTCGGCGTAGTGCCCCCGGGCGATGTACGACCGCTGACGGAGCGGCCCGCGCTCGGCGTCGAAGTCCGCGACGGTCGCGTGCGCGAGGTCCCGTTCGACGCCTCCGGGGTCGAGAGCGTCCTCGATCGCGCGGCGCTCGAACCCGTGGCGCACCGCGTGGTGGTACTCCGAGACCGCCCGCGCGACCGGATCGCGCAGCAGCACGATGAGCTGCGCGTCGGGGAGGACGCGCGCGGCGCGTTCCGGGACCGCGGGATGGAAGAGGTAGTAGGGGCTCGACTCGCCGGTACGGGCCCGGGTCCCGTGGCGGCGCTCGACCGCGCGGTGCGCGCGGTGCGACGCGAAGTGGGCCCGGTACCAGCCGACGTCGCGGCCGGCATGGGTGTCGAAGTAGTGGACCTCCCGGCGGATCGCGGGAAGGACCATCGGGTGCGAGCAGAGCCCGGCGTAGAACGTCGAGGTCCCCGCCTTCTGGGCGCCGAGCACCAGGAAGTCCGGGAGCGGCCGCGACGACGCGGTTGCGCGCCGCAGCGCGAGCAGCCCGGCGAAGGCTACCGAACGCGTCGCGTCTCCGAGCCTCGACCGGGCGGTGCGCGCGCGCACCGCGGCTTCGTCGCCCGACTCGTCCATCAACGAGCGCACCCTAGGCCACGGGGTTCGGCGGGGCCCGGGCACTACCATCGCCGTCGTGCAGCTGAGAGCGCTGGTGGAGCGCGCCCGCTTCGCCACCCGCTTTCGCAAGCCCCCGCGCTGTCCCGAGGGCTGGAGCACCGGCGCTCCCGACTTCATCGGGCTCGGCGCCCAGCGCTCGGGCACGACGTGGTGGTACGACCTCATCGCCGCCCACCCGGGCGTGCACCCCGGGATCGCGAAGGAGCTCCATCTCCTCCGGCGCTACTGGCAGGCGCCGTTCGACGCCGCCGCGGCCGACCGGTACGCCTTGTTCTTCCCCCGGCCCGCCGGACAGCTCGTCGGGGAGTGGTCGCCGGGCTACCTCCCCCACTTCTGGGTACCCCCGATCCTCACCCTCGCCGCGCCCGACGCGCGGTTCCTGGTGATGCTGCGCGACCCGGTCGAGCGCTACCAGTCCGGCCTGGCGCTGCGGGCCCGGACCCGATCCCTGAAGTTCGGGGATGCCACGGCGTCGTTCCGTCTCGGGCTGTACGGCGCCCAGCTCGAGCACCTCTTGCGCTGCGTGGACCGCGACCGCGTCCTGGTCCTCCAGTTCGAGCGTTGCCGGGCGGACCCACGGGGTGAGCTCGCGCGGACCTACCGGTTCCTCGGCCTCGACGACACCGTGGTTCCCGACGACCTCTCGAGCGTGCGCAACGAGTCCCGCGGCCCGAAGCCGCCGCTTCCCGACCAGGTCCGCCAGTCGCTGCTGCGCGCGTACGAGCCCGATCTCGCTCGCCTGGGCGCGCTCGACCTGGGCCTCGACCTCGGTCTGTGGCCTTCCTGGTCGCCGAGCGGGCACGCGTGAGGATCGCGATCATCGGGCCGCTCGAGCTGCCCGGCTCGGGGGGTGTCAAGCAGCACTGTGAGGAGATCGGAGCGCGCCTCGCCGCACGCGGCCACGAGGTGACGGTGCTGGTGGCTCGCGGCCGCCGCCGACGCACCCACCGCGGCATGGAGATCCGCCGCGTGGGCTCGCTGCCCGTGCGTCACCTCGATCGCCTCGCCTACAGCCTGATGGCGTCGCTGCACGCCCGGTTCCGTCGCTACGACGTGGTCCACTACCACTCGTTCGCGTCGACGACGTTCCTCCGACTCGCCCGTCGCCGTGGGCGCGCCCTCGCGGTGACTGTCCACCGACTCGAGTGGCAGGACGAGAAGTGGGGCCGGGTCGCGCGGGCGTTGCTCCGGCGCAGCGAGCGCGCCGCGGTGCGCAACGCCGACCTGCTCGTCGCGGTCTCTCGGAGCCTCGCCGACGACCTGTCGTCCCGGTACCCGGTGATCGGCGAGGTCCACTGCATCCCCAACGGCGTCGACCTCGTGTCCCCCGATCCCGCGCGGGCGACCGCCGTGCTCGCCGAACACGGACTGGAGTCCGAGCGCTTCGTGCTCGTCGTCGGCCGCTTGCAGCCCGAGAAGGGCACGGACACCGTGCTCGAGGCGTGGGAACGGCTCGTCGGCGAGGGCCGCACGGCGGGCTGGCGTCTCGCGATCGTCGGCGGGGCGCGGCACCGCACCCGGTTCGTGCGTGAGCTCGAGGCACGCGCCGAGCGCCTCGCCCCGACCGTCGCCGTCACCGGCATCCTCGGCCGCGCCGAGCTGGCGGCACTCGACGCGCATGCAGGCATCGTCGCATCGGCATCCCATCACGAAGGGCAACCGCTGACGGTGATCGAGGCGATCGTCTCGCACCGCTGTCTCGTGCTGAGCGACATCCCGGCGCACCGCGAGCTCTGCGGCGATGCCGCCGGCTACTTCCCCACGGCCGATGCCGACGCGCTGGCCACCACGCTCGGTGCGCTCATCGCCTCGCCCGAGCGCCGCCAGGAGCTCGCTGCGAGGAGCGCGTCGATCGCGCAGACGCACGACTTCGGCTGGGATGCGAGCGCCGAGCGCCTCGAGACACTGCTGCTCGGCGTGACGATCAACCGTCCGCGATGAGGGCGAGCAGCAGATCGTGCAGCGCCGGAGGCGCCGCGACGATGTCACCCGAGTCGAGCCACGCGGCGTCGTCACCGTGCCAGTCGGTGACGATCCCTCCCGCCTCGCGGACGAGCAGCGCACCGGCCGCGACGTCCCACGGCCCGAGCGCCTGCTCGAAGTAGCCGTCGTAGACACCGGACCCGGTCCACGCGAGGTCCATGCTCGCCGCGCCGGCCCGGCGCAGGTCCTCGCAGCTGCGCAGCGCCCGTTCGAAGACGGGCAGGTACTCGTCGAGACGCTCGCGCTTGGCTCGGAACGGGAACCCGGTCGCGCAGATCGCCTGCTCCGGCACGCGGCTGCTCACCCGGACCGGCTGGCCGCTGCGGAAGGTGCCGCCCCCCGCCCGGGCCGTGTAGGTCTCGCTGAGCATCGGCGCGTGCACGACGCCGACGACCGGCACACCATCGGCGACGAGCCCGATCGAGACTCCCACGACCGGGAACCGGTGCACGAAGTTGGCGGTGCCGTCGAGGGGGTCGACGAGCCAACCGAGCGACCCGCGCTCCCCGCCCTCCTCCTCCCCGAAGACCGGAATGTCGGGCGCGGCGGCGAGCAGCACCTCCCGCACCGCCCGCTCACTGGCGGTGTCGGTGTCGCTGACCCAGTCGCCCGGCGCCTTCTCGACCACGCCGCTCGTCGCGCCGAAGGCGTCGAGCACGATCTCGCCGCCGGCCCACGATGCCGCGACCGCCGCTTCGAGCAGGGCGTCGAGGTCGAGGGCACTCATCCCGGGAGCCCCTCACGCAGCTCGGCCCGTAGCTCCGCGAGCAGCTCCGGCGTACCCGCGGCGATCAGGTCCCTTCGGGCATCGGGGTCGGCGGTGACGAGCTCCCGATCCCGGGCGTCCACGACCACGGCGCCGGCCTCACGGCAGATCAGCAGACCGCCGAGGTAGTCCCAGGGTGCTTCGCCGACCCGGTGCCCGAAGTACCCGTCGAAGCGTCCGGCGGCGACGTCGCACAGGGCGAGCGCGCACGACCCCATCGCCCGGAACTGCTTCCACCCGAGATGACGGGTGGGGAGCCCACCGACCGCGAGCATCGAGTCGGCGATGCGACCGGCGGTCGACGCTGCGATCGCCCGACCGTCGAGGAAGGCGCCGCGGCCGCGGACGGCGGTGAACCGCTCCCCCGTCGCCTGGTTCGCGACCAAGCCGACCAGGGGCCCCTCGGCGTCGAGCGCGCACAGCGAGATCGCCCAGTACGGGATCGAACGCGAGCAGTTCGTCGATCCGTCGACCGGGTCGAGCACGACCGTGATCGCAGCGTCGGGCGGTCCGGTCCGCCCGGACTCCTCGCTCACCACCGCGACTCCGGAAGGCGCGAGCACCGCGAGCACCGCGGCGTCCGCGGCCAGATCGAGCTCGTACTGCCCCGGGACCGCCGTGCGACCGCGACGCTCGCTGCCACCCAGCGGCGCGAGCGCACCAGCCTGGGCGTCGGCGGCCGCGCCGAACAGGGAGAGGAGATCGTCGGGACTCAGGTGCGCAGTCTCCCAGACGCCGCGGCCCTGACCGTCACCGCGGTCGTGTAGTCGGGGATGCCCGATGCCTGCTCCGTACGGCCGCCAGGGAGGAGGACGTTCCCCTCCGGGAACAGGACCTGGGCGTTGCCCGGGGCGATCACCGCAAGGTGGACGTGCCCCGCCATCTCGCCGTGATCGGACTGCACGATCACCGCATCGCCGTCGGCCAGGCCGAGTCGGGCCGCGTCGGCGTCGGCCAGGAACACGGCGTCGCGCGATGCTCCCGTGATCGGGTCGCGCTCGGCGAACACCATCGTGTTGAACTGCCGGCCGCGCCGGGTGGACAGCCGGAGGCGACCATCGCCGGGAGCGCCGTCGTCGCGGGGAGCGACCGCGGTGAAGCGCGCCCGCCCGTCGGGGGTGGGGAACACGCCGCCATCGCAGAGTCGTGTCCCACCCCACTGGACCGAGTCCCCGATCTTGGTGAGGTGCTCGACGCCGGCGTAGGTGGGTACGACACGGGCGATCTCGGCCCGGATCTCCTCGCCGGACGCGAACGTGGCGAGGTGCGCCCGTTCCGGGTCCACCCGCCGGGCGACATCACCGAAGATCTCCCACTCGCTGCGCGCCTCGCCGATCCGCGGTCCGCGCACCTCGGGCCCGAACGCGACCCGGCGTTCCGTCGTCGTCTCGGTGCCGCCACCCGACTGCTCGTAGCGGGTCGCGGCGGGAAGCAGCACCACCGCCCCCCCGTCGGCGGGATCGACGAGCATCTGGCCCGAGAGCACGATGTCCTGGTGGATCCGAAGCGGCACGCGCCGCATCGCCGTCTCCACACCGGCTGGATCGGGCATCACCTCGAGGAAGTTGCCCCCGCTCGACCACAGCACGTCGAGCTCGCCCCGACCGGCTGCGGCCAGCATCTCCTCGGCCCGCAGACCCGGCGAACCCCCGACGGGGAACCCGTATGCGTCCGACAGCCGCGCTGCGCTCTCGTCGTCGATACCGCCGCCACCCGGGAACGCCGTGGCGTACGCACCCATCTCGGCGCCGCCCTGCACCCCGGAGTGGCCGCGGATCGGCATGAGCCCTGCCCCCCGGCGCCCGACATTGCCTCGCACCAACGCGAGGTTGACGATCGCCGCCACGTTGTCGGTGCCGTGGGCGTGCTGGGTGATGCCCATCGACCACACCAGGACGGCCGACTCGGCCGCGGCATAGCGACGGGCGAAACCTTCCATCTGCCCGCGCGCGATCCCCGACGCTGCCTCGAGCTCCGAGAACGACCGTCTGTCGACCTCCGCGCACAACGCGTCGAACCCCGAGGTGTGGTCGGCGACGAACGCGTCGTCGACGAGACCCTCCTCGATCATCACCTTCAGCACACCCGTGAGGAACGCGACATCCCCACCGGTGTGCACCGGGACGAACTCGTCGGCCATACGGGTCCCGAACAGTGCGCTCTCCACGTTGCTCGGCACCCAGTACTTGTCGAGGCCGGGCTCGCGGAGGGGGTTCACGACGACGACCTGGGCGCCGCGCTTCCGAGCGAGGTACAGGTACTTCATGAACACGGGCTGCGCGTTGGCGACGTTGGAGCCGAACAGGACGACGAGGTCGCTCTCGATCACGTCCGTGTACGAGCACGTCGTCGCGCCGACGCCCAGCGCGTCCTTCAGCACGACCGTGGAGGGCGCGTGGCAGACGCGCGCCGCGTTGTCGATGTTGTTCGTACCGAGAAACCGCATCGTCTTCTGGGCCGTGTAGTACGTCTCGTTCGTGAGCCCCCGTGCCGTCAGGTACAGACCGAGCCGGTCGGGGGTCGTTGCCCGGATCGCGTCGGCGACGACGTCGAGCGCCCCGTCCCAGCCCACGCGGGTGAACCCGGCATCGCCCGAGCGCCGCACCATCGGGTACGGGAGGCGACCGAGGTCGCGGAGCTGCGCGCTGGTGAGTGATCGCAGGGCATCGACGTCGGCGAGTCGGCTCGGGTCGAGTGCCCGCATCGTGTTGACGCGCAGGAGCGCGAGTCGGGTGGTGCACAGGTGCACGCCACTGAGCGTCCAGTCGTGGAAGCCGGCGACCCCGAGTGCGCAGCCGTCGCACACGCCCTTGCGCAGGATCCGCCACGCGTACGGCAGGTTCCGGCGGTTCTGCCAGACGGTCCGCAAGATCTCCTTGTACGCGTTGGGTCGGGTCTCCCCGATGCCGTAGGGCTTCCACCCGACCCACAGCGAACGCCGCGTCCGCCGGGGCGACTTCACGCGCGCCGAGCCGGGCCAAGCCATCCGGTTACCGACGCACCGGTCTACGCGTCGGCGTCGACGCGCTCGACGCCCGTGTAGACGTTGAGCCGGTCGTCGCGCAGGAAGCCCACGAGCGTCTGGTTCAGGCGTCGTGCCGCGCCAATGGCGAGGCTCGACGGCGCCGACACTGCGCAGAGCACAGGGATGCCGGCGACCGCGGCCTTCTGGACGATCTCGAAGCTGACCCGCCCCGAGACGAGCAGCACCCGGTCCGCGAGTGGGAGCCGGCCGGCGAGGACTTCGTGGCCGATCACCTTGTCGACCGCGTTGTGCCGGCCCACGTCCTCTCGGAGCACGTGCAGGGTTCCGCTCGCATCGAAGAGCGCGGCCGCGTGCACCCCGCCCGTCTCGTCGAACATGTGCTGGGACGCCCGCAGGGTGTCGGGGAGGCTCGCGAGCACCGATCGAGGGATCGGCGGGCCGTCGCCGACCGGCGGCGTCGCGACCATCACGTCGTCGAGCGCCGTCTTGCCGCAGATCCCGCAGCTCGCGCTGGCGACGAAGCGACGGGCCGGGCCGAGGTCCACGCGCCGGCGCAGCCGCAGCGTCACGACGTTGTAGTGCTGCTCGCCCTCGTCGCCCACGCAGTACGCGACCTCCTCGAGAACGTCCAGGCCCGGGAGCACCCCCTCGGTGGTGCAGAAGCCCACCGCGAGCTCGAAGTCGTGCCCGGGTGTGCGCATGGTGACGGCGAGGGGCTCCGGGTGCTGCCCGGGCCCCTGGAGCCGGATCTCCATCGGCTCCTCGGTGACGACCCGATCGGGCCGTTCGCGTACCCCGCTCCCGTCGAGAGCGGCGACCCGCACGGTCGTGACGGCCCGACGCGCCGGTCGGGTGGCACCGGCGACCGGGGTCTCGTCCTTCGAGCGCTGCAGCACGAACCGTCAGGCTACCGGGGCAGGTCGATGCCGGCCGCAGTCGCATCGGCACGGGAGTCGACGTCGGCGAACGCGGCCTCGACGGTCACCGGCCCCCACTCGTCGATCCCCGCGCGGTGCACGGTGACGACGTCCACGAGCGCGTGCATCGAGCGCTTCCCCGCCTGCACCAGGCCCGACGCGCGCGTGAGCGCGTCGGTGGAGTAGCGGGCGCACAGGACCTGGGCGACATCGTCGACAACCGGTACGAGCGAGTCGGACGTCGGGTGGGCCCTGAGCCAGGCGACGAGCTCGGCGGTCACGCCGGGGAGGTCGACCGCCATCACGATCGCGGGGCCGGAATGACCGGCTCCCGTCAGTCCCGCGACGCCGGCCGCGACCGCGGCGAGCGGACCGGCCCCGGGCGGCTCCTCCCGGACTGCCGGCAGGCTCCCGTAGCCGGGCCCGACCTCGAGCACCGGCGCACATTCCGCGAGCAGCAGTCGAGCGAGTCGGTCGACGAGCCGCTCGCCGTCGACGACCAGGCGCGCCTTGTCCGTCCCGAGGCGGCGACTCGCGCCGCCGGTGAGCAGCAGGGCCGCGGTGGGCATCCCGAGAAGGTACCGCCCCGCCCGTGGACACCCAGATGATGCGACGACGGGTGGCCCAGGTGAGGGTCGGGATGACGCCGCGCTCCAGGGCGACGCCCCGTGCTCAGCGCAACGGTGACTCGGCACTGCCGAGCATGCGGTAGCCGACGACCACCCATCGCTCGGACCGGCGAGCGAGCTGCAGCTCGTTGCGCGTGTCGTCGCCGTCCGCGAGGACGAGCCGGGTACGGACGACCGCGGCGTCCCCGGTCGCGTCGACGCCGTCGACGACGACCGCCGACGCGAGCCCCCCGAGCTCGGGTCGCGCCGCGTACGCCGACCGCTTCGCGACCGCGTACTCGCGCCGGCCCATGCCGTCGCGCAGCTCGGCGCCCGACAGGGTCCAGAGCGCGTCGAAGTCGAGCCGGTCCCAGGCTTCCTCGTAGGCCACGGCGACGTCGGCGGGACCGGGACCGGCATCGCGCGCGACCGCGACGATCAGCGCGACGATCAGCGCGAACAGCGCGACGGCGACGATCGCGGTCAACACGGTCTCACCCGGCTGCGGCTGACTGCTGGATCCGGCCGGCCAGGTCGAGGTCGAGCTGGCTGAGCCCGCCGGCGTCATGGGTGGTGAGCGCGACTCGCACCCGGCGGTACCGGATGTCGAGGTCGGGATGGTGATCCGCCTCCTCCGCGAGGACCGCGACGCGATCGACGAACGCGATCGCTGCCGGGAAGGTCTCGAGCTCGAAGACCCGGACGATCTCGTCGCCCTCCCGGTCCCAGCCCGAGAGTGCCTCGAGTCCAGCGGAGATCTGGTCGTCGTCGAGTCGCTGCATCTTCGGCATCACCCCATTCTCGGCCCGCGGACGCCCGGAACCAAACCGGCCGAGATCTCCGCATCGGGTCCTCCGGCGAAACCGTAGGCTGACCCCGTGAACTGCCCCGCCTGCGGCACGAGGGCACCGGTCGAGGCCCGCTTCTGCCCCACCTGCGGCCACGCCCTCGTCAACCGCCCCGACGAACGCCGAATCGCCACCCTCGTCTTCGCCGACCTCGTCGGGTTCACGTCGATGTCCCAGGACGCCGACCCCGAGCACGTCAAGCGCATCGTCGACACCTGCTTCGAGGCGCTGGCCGTCGACGTCACCGCCTACGGCGGTCGGGTGGACAAGATCGTGGGTGACGAGCTCATCGCGATCTTCGGGGCGCCGGTCACCCACGAGGACGACGCGGAGCGGGCGGTGCGCTGCGCGCTCCAGATGCAGCGAACGCTCGCCACCCTCGGCGACCGCCTGGGCGCCCAGGTCGAGATGCGCGTCGGCGTGAACACGGGCGAGGTCGTCGTCGGCGCGCTCCGCGGCGGCGGTGACCCGACTGCGATGGGCGACGCCGTGAACGTCGCGAGCCGACTCCAGTCCGCCGCGGCGCCGGGCCACGTGCTCGTCGGGCCGCTCACCCAGGCTGCGACCCTCGACGCGATCAGCTACGAGGACCTCGGGTCACTCGCGGTCAAGGGCCGCGACGAGCCGGTCGCAGCCTGGCGGGCGCTTGCGACTCTCATGCCCCCCGGACGCCGCAAGCGCGAGCGCACGCCGATCGTGGGCCGCGACGCCGAGCTCGCGATGCTGCGCGGGATCATCGACGGGGCCTCGCAGCGGTCCCGCGCCCACCTCGTGCTGGTGACCGCCGACGCCGGGGTCGGGAAGAGCCGCCTCGTCGGTGAGCTCGTCCGCGAGTCCCAGGCCGAACGAGACGCGTTCGTAGTGCGATCCCACTGCGTTCCCTACGGCGAGGACGCAGCGTGGCCGATCGCGGAGATGATCCGCGACGCGTGCGCCTTCGACTCCGAAGCATCAGTCGAGGAGGCTCGCACCGCGATCACGGCGAAGATCGCCACGCTCACCTCCCGTCCGCTCGACGACCCGGGAGTGGAGCGCGACACCCGGGGCCTCCTGTTCCTCGTCGGTCACGCGGAGGAGCTCCACGACGTCGACCCGACCCGTGCCCGCGACGACGCGTTCCGCGCGGTCGGGCAGCTCCTGAAGGCGCTGGCACGTGAGCACCTCGTGATCTTCACGTGCGCCGACCTCCAATGGGCCGACGAGATCGTCCTCGAGCTGCTCGAGCGACTCATGGAAGGACTCCGGTCCCAGCCGATCGTCGTGTTCGCCACGACCCGACCCGAGCTGCTCGACAGCTGGCAGCCGAAGCCCGGCCGCCACGACCAGACGGTGCTCAACCTCGACCCGCTCGACGAGGAGTCGGTCA
>JAWOIO010000048.1:0-11110 GCA_046484625.1 Acidimicrobiia bacterium | reverse complement strand
CCGGGAAGAAACTGCACGCTGTCGACGAGCCAATACACCACGACCGGGCTCAGCCGGGGCCGGCGTCGAGGAACTTCACGATGCGCTCGACGACATCGTGGTGTCGAGCGGGGTACCGATCGAGCGAGTCCGCGGACCTCGAGCACGGTGCCGCGGCGAAGTTGCGTCGCGGGTGTTTGGACATCGTCGAGGTCCATGCGCTCGTGGTGCGGGCGCGTTCGGCGACCTCGATGGGGAGGCTGAGCTGCGCGGCCACGCGGTGGAAGCGACCCACGCCGGCCGACCAGAGCGGGGGGCTACCACGGAACGGATCGGACCGAGTGGGCTCAGACCCCGGCGCGCCGCCGACGCGAAGCCCGGTGAAGCCATCGAGGCCGCCGGCAGAGCAGATCGCAGCCTGACATCGCTTTGCCGTCTCTGAGACGTTGGTCCGCAAAGTCGCGGCCGGTTGTGCCCAGCGATCCCGCCTGCGCTTGGACACGATGACGACGCGCGCCGCAGACCGCGACGCGCGATGCCGTGCACGGGATCGGGAGGTGCGCGATGAGGAGCAGGAGCGCCGGGGTACGACTGACCGTCGTAGCGGTGGTCGCAACGATGGCGCTGGTGGTGGCCGGATCGAGCGGCGCGGGGGGAGTGCATGCACGAGCACCAGCCCAAGGGAACACCACCTCGACGACCAAGGCAGACGAGCGGCGCGCCCGGGAGCCCGAGCTGGTTTGGAGCGCGGTGTACGAGGACCAGATTCAGAGCGTCGCGCCATCCCCTGACGGCACCGCGGTCGCCGTTGCGAAACCTGACACGCACGTTAGTCAAGGGCCCGTTCGGCTCGCTATCGTGCCGTCTGACGCCCGACCGCCTGTCCGCCCCGACCCGAGGGACCGGCTCGCCCATGCCCGCACCGACCACGCCGACGCGCCACCCGACCCCTAGTGTGGGCCGGGTGGCCGTTCCTCCCCGCGCCCGGCCTCCTGTCGCCCGCCCGACGCACGAACGCCCGCGACCCGGCCGGTCCGGCACACCGTCGCCGATCGACGCCCGCCGCCGCTCGCGGCCAACCTCCCACGGCATGGTGCCCCAGCGGTTGCTCGTCGCGCTCCTCGTGATCGTGACGGTCGGCGCCGGCGCGTGGTGGGTCCTGCTCCGCTCGGAGCCTCCCCCTCCCGGCAACTTCGTCCGCCACACGCAGCAGTTCGCGGACGCCGCCCGCGCGGTTCCGGCATCGGCGGACCAGGTCACGGACGTCAAGTCGCTCCGACGCTGGAGCCGGGAGGTCGCCGTCCATCTCGAGGAGATGGAGCTCGCGTATCAGCGGATCGTCCAGATCCAGGGCCGGGCCACCGAGGAGGCTGCCGAGGTCGCCGATACGGCCGCCTCGACGGCCGCGTCCGTGATCGAGCTCGTCGGCGTCTACCGCGACGAGTTCAGCGAAGGGTCCCTGGGCCCTGCCGAGAGCGCCGCGCGCTCGATCGAGACACTCGTCAACGAGCTCGATGCGCAGGTCCGAGCCTGGAAGCAGCTGTAGGAGAGCACATGGACTTCGCACATACCCCCGAAGACGAAGCCTTCCGCGACGAGCTGCGCGCCTGGCTCGACGTCGAGCTGCCCAAGTTCCTCTCGGACTGGGGCGGCGAGGACTCGGGTGGTGATCGCGAGGCCGGAATCGCACGGACCCAGGAGCGCCGCCGCGACTGGCAGCGCCGCCTCGACGAGGGTGGATGGGCCGCCATCAACTGGCCCAAGGACTGGCACGGACGTGAGGCGACGCCGGTGCAGAACGTCATCTACTCCGAGGAGATGGCGCGGGTCCGGGCGCCGGGCATCTACAACGCGAACGGGATCTGGCAGATCGGCCCCATGATCATCGCCTGGGGCACCGAGCAGCAGCAGCAGCAGTGGCTGCCGGGCATCCTGTCGGCCGACGAGCACTGGTGCCAGGGCTTCAGCGAGCCCCAGGCCGGCTCCGACCTCGCGAACCTGCGGACGACCGCGGTCCTCGACGGCGACGAGTACGTGGTGAACGGCCAGAAGATCTGGATCTCCACCGCGCACCTGGCGAAGTGGGGCCTCTTCCTCCTGCGCACCGACCCGGACGCGATCGAACGGGGCGCGAAGCACGAGGGCATCACGGCGTTCATCATCGACATGGAGACCCCGGGCATCGAGTGCCGACCGATCCGCGACATCGTCGGTGACGAGATGTTCAACGAGGTGTGGTTCACCGATGCGCGCATCCCGGTCGCCCATCGTCTCGGCGACGAGGGCGCCGGCTGGCAGGTCGCGATGGGCACGCTCGGGAAGGAGCGGGTAGGGACGGCCGGCCTTGCGATCACGATGGCCGCCGACCTCCGATCGATGATCTCGACGGCCCGTTCGACGAATCCCGATGCGCTCGAGGACCCGGCGATCCGCGAGCGGATCGCCCGCGCGTACACCGACATCGAGTTCACGAAGCTCCTGAACTACCGGGCGCTGACGAAGATCATCAAGGGCCAGAAGAACTGGCCCGAGGTGCCGCTGGCGAAGCTGCAGTGGAGCCACCTCGCGCAGACGCTCGCCGAGCTCGCCGTGGACCTGCTGGGGCCGTCGGGGCTGCTCGCCCGCGGCGGACCCGACGCAGTCGACGGTGGAAGCTGGACCCGGCTGTACAGCTTCCAGCGCTACACCTCGATCGGCGCCGGTGCGACCGAGGTCCAGAAGAACATCATCGCCGACCGCGCCCTGCTCCCCCGCAAGTAGCCGCGCCCGCCGTGGAGCTGCGCGCCGGGATCGTGACGCCGGTGCTCACGGCCCTCCCGCGAGCGCACGCACGCTGGGAGCTCGACGCGGGCATCGCCGAGGTCGAGCGAGTGGTCGTCGCGGCCGAACGGCTGGGCTACGACCACGTCACCTGCAGCGAGCACGTCGCGATTCCCACGGACGTTGCCGGAACCCGCGGCGCAACCTACTGGGACCCGCTGTCGACGTTCGCGTACCTCGCGGCGCGCACCACGACGATACGCCTGGCGACGTTCGTCCTCGTCGTCGGATACCACCACCCGCTGGAGATCGTGAAGCGCTACGGAACGCTCGACCGGATCTCGAGCGGGCGCTTGGTCCTCGGCGTGGGCGTCGGGTCGCTCGAGCCCGAGTTCGAGATGCTCGGTGCCGACTTCGAGGGGCGGGGCGCACGCGCCGACGACGCCATCCGCGCGCTGCGGACGTGCTGGGGCCTCGAGCACCCCGAGTACCACGGATCGCACTACGACATCGAGGGCTTCGTCGTGCGCCCCACTGCCGGACGCACCGACGTCCCCATCTGGATCGGGGGGCGCACCCGACGCTCCCTGCGACGCGCGGTCGAGATCGGCGATGGATGGGTGCCGTTCGGGTTGTCCCTGCCCGACGTCGGCGCGGCGCTGGCCGACGCCCGCGCCTCGGATGCGTGGGCGGCGCGTTCGGCGCCGCTCGACGTGGGGTTGCAGCCGGAGCCGCTGGACCCGTCGTCGAACCCGGATGGCACCCGCGCGGTCGTCGAGGCGGCGCGCGCGGCCGGAGCGACGACACTCAACCTGCGGTTCGTTCACCACTCCGTCGACCACTACTGCGAGCAGCTCGACGCCATGCGCGCGCTGCTCGTGGACTGAAGCTCAGCCGTCGAGCTCCCACCGCACGGTCATGTTCACCACCAGCGGCTCACCAGGTGTCACGACGTGCGGGTCGAGGTTGAACGCATCCGGCGGGCCGCTCTGTGGCTCGACGCACACCGCGTGGGCCGGCTCGGTGAACACCACCGCGCACGCGCAATCGCTCTCGATCGTGACCGTCGCGGCACCCGACCAGCGGAGGACGGCCACCGGCGACCCCAGGTCCGTGAAGCAGTCGTCCCAGGGCGGAGGCACGATGTCGAGGATCTCCCCGCTCGGGATCCCTTCGGCGTCGCGTCGGTACATCCGGTCGGCGTGGAGCTCGACCTCGAGCTCTTCGCCACGGCCCAGATCGCGACTCCACCAGGGGTGCCAGCCGCACGTGACCGGCATGGCCACCTCGGTCGCGTGCACCTCCATCTCGAGCGCGAGCGAGTCCGGCGTGAGCTCCAGGCGCTGCACCGCCCTCCCCGCGAACGGCCATGCCGGTCCGAGGTCCACCGACAACGTCGCACGCGTCGCGTCGGCCTCCTCGACCGTCCACCTGCGGTCACGCACCGTTCCGTGGATCGCGTGGGGTGCCGCATCGACGGGGAGCTGGTAGGCCTCCCCCTGGAACTCGAAGGCTCCGTCGCGCACCCGACCCGCCCACGGGGCCATCGGGAACATCCCGTGCGCATGGGCGTCGACGTCCGCGGGGACGAGCAGCGGCAACCCGTCGACATCGAGACGCACGATCCGCCCCCCGTCGTCGGGATCGAGGATCACCTGCGCCGATCCGGCGGCGAGGACCAGCGGCGTCACCCCGTCAGCCGAGTCGTTCGATGACGGTCGCGTTCGCCTGGCCGCCGCCCTCGCACATCGTCTGGAACCCGTACCGGCCGCCGATCGTCTCGAGATGGTTGAGGAGCGTCGTCATGATGCGAACGCCACTCGCGCCGAGGGGGTGTCCGATCGCGATCGCGCCGCCGCGAGGGTTGTAGCGCTCGGGGTCGGGGTGGAACTCCTTCGCCCACATGAGCGCGATCGCGGCGAACGCCTCGTTGCACTCCATCGCGTCGAAGTCGTCGATCTTCAGCCCCGAGCGGTCGAGAAGCTTCCGGGTGACCGGGTTGGGTGCACTCAGCACCAGCACCGGGTCGTCGGCGAGGATTGCGAAGTGCACGATTCGGGCCCGGATCGGCAGCCCGAGTCGCTCCGCCGTCGCCCGATCGGCGATCAGCATCGCCGAGGCGCCGTCGCTCATCTGCGACGCGTTGCCAGCCGTGATGTCGGGAGCCGGCTGGTCCTCGGACTCCCACGCGGGCGGGAGCGCCGCGAGTCCCTCGATCGTGGAGCCGCGCCGGATGCCCTCGTCGGCATCGAGCACCACGCCCGTCTCGACGCCCTGCTCGTCCTTGACCGGGACGGGAAGGATCTCCTTGGCGAAGTGGCCGTTGTCGGTGCTCTCCGCCGCTCGCCGATGGCTCTCGAGCGCGAACTCGTCCATCTCCTGTCGCGTGACCCCGAAGCGGTCCGCGAGCACCTGCGAGACCCAGAACTGGGTTCCCAGCACGCCGTCACACGCCTCGAGGAACGACGGTGAGAACGGTCCGACACCGCCGCGGGCGTTGCTCGACATCGGGGCTCGTGTCATCGACTCGACGCCACACGCGATCGCCAGGTCGTAGGCGCCGGCCATGACCCCCTGAGCCACGAAGTGCACGGCCTGCTGCGACGAACCACACTGCCGATCGACCGAGGTCGCGGGGACGTGCGCCGGCAGCCCGGCCGCGACCCAGGCATTGCGCGTGACGTTGCAGCCCTGCTCCCCCGCCTGCGTCACGCACCCGCCGACGACGTCGTCGACCAGGCCGGGATCGAGGTCGTTGCGCGCGACGAGGTTGGTGAGGGCATGTCCGAGCAGGTCGCTGGGATGCCACCCGGAGAGCGCACCCTTGCGCTTGCCGATCGCGGTCCGGAGCGTGTCGACGATGACAGCCTCGCGGACTTCCATGTGGCACGCCTCCAAGCGATCGGACCGCAGGTGGAACCGGGTCCCCGAAACCTGACATCGTAGTCAGGCTCCCCTTCCGAGCCCCCGAAGCCCGGTTCCGAACCCCTGGCCCCGAGAGGCCGATGCGCATCGCGACGCTCGTCAAGCAGATCCCGGCCTTCGAGGAGATGCAGCTCGGCCCCGACGGGCGGCTCGCGCGCGCCGGCCTCGCGCTCGAGATGAACCCGTACTGTCGACGCGCGGTCTCCCAGGCCGTCGAGCTCGCCGCCGCAGTCGGCGACGGCACCGTCACCGTCTTCACGCTCGGACCGCCGTCGGCTGAGGACGTGCTCCGTGAGGCGATCGCGTGGGGGACCGAGAACGCGGTGGCCGTCGACGCGGTGCTGATCACCGATCCGGCCTTCGCGGGGTCCGACACGCTCGCGACCTCGAAGGCACTTGCGGCGTCGGTCACACGGGAGGGACCGTTCGACCTCGTGCTCCTCGGTCGGAACTCGGTCGACGCCGACACCGGCCAGGTCGGACCGGAGCTCGCCGAGCTGCTCGACCTCCCGTTCGCGACCGGCGTCCGCCACCTCAGCGTCAAGGGCTCGACGTTCCATCTCCGGTGCGAGCACGACGACGGCTGGGCGCAGCTCGAGATCGACCTCCCACTCGTCGCCTCGTGTGCGGAGCGTCTCATCGACCCGTGCAAGGTCCCACCCGAGGGCCGCGCGACGGTCGACCCCGCCCTGATCCGCTTCCTCGACGCCCGCGACCTCGGTCCGGGTCCGTGGGGTGCGGACGCGAGCCCGACGCGTGTGGGTCCGGTGCGGGCGCACGGGGTCGACCGGGAGCAGGTCGTGGTCACGGGCACGCTCGAAGCCCAGGTGCGAGACGCCGTCCGTCGCCTCGAGACCAGGAACGCGCTCGCCGATCCCGAGGAGGATGCCGGCGCGATCCTGCGTGTCTGCGACCCGGCGCAGCCGGACAGCCCGGGTGCGGGGCCGATCGTCGGGGTGGTCCTCGAGCCCGACCGCGCCCACACGGCTCGCGAGCTGCTCGGCGCAGCGGCCGCACTGGCCCGCGAGATCGGTGGCCGCGTCTCGGCCCTGACGCTCGAGGCCCCGCGAGCCGCGGTGCTCGGATCGTGGGGGGCCGACGAGATCGTGGCCGTCGAGGGAGACCTCGTCGAGGAGGACGTCGCACGAGTGGTCGCCGAGTGGGGCAGCGACCCGGAGACGTGGGCGATCCTCGCGTCGAGCACCGCGTGGGGCCGCGAGGTGGCCGGCCGCGCGGCGGCGCGGCTCGGCGCCGGCCTCACGGGCGACGCCGTCGGTCTCGAGGTCGGCCGCGACGCGGACGCGGGTCGGCTCGTCGCGTGGAAGCCGGCGTTCGGCGGCCAGCTCGTCGCGGCCATCCTCACGTCGTCGCCGGTCCAGATGGCGACGGTCCGCGCCGGCGTGCTGCCCTCCCTGGCGCCGAGGAGCCGGACGGCGAGCGTCCGAACGGTCACCGCACAGCCCCGCGGCCGGGTGGCCGTGCTGGCGAGGACACGGGACGACGATCTCGACGACCTCGCGGAAGCACGTGCAGTGGTCGGCGTGGGCCAGGGGGTGTCCCCCGAGAAGTACCCGAGCCTCGACCCACTCCTCGAAGCGCTCGGCGCAGAGCTCGGCGCCACCCGGAAGGTGACCGACCACGGATGGTTGCCGCGGGCGCGTCAGATCGGGATCACCGGGCGCACCATCGCGCCTCGCCTCTATGTCGCGATCGGCACGAGCGGGAAGTTCAACCATATGGTCGGCGTGCGCGCGGCCGGAACCGTGCTCGCGATCAACCCCGACCCCGACGCGCTCGTGTTCCAGGTCGCCGACATCGGCATCGTCGGCGACTGGACGGACGTCGTGCCGCTCCTCGCCGACGAGATCGCGCGCGCGACCAGCGCGACCTCGTCGAAGGAGCCGGCTCCGGGCTGACGCCGCCTACGCGGCTGTCTTCTTCGGTGGCCGCCAGAACGCCGCGAGGAACGCGGCGGTCCCGCCGATCCCGACCACGGCGGCGATGAGCAGCGCGTTGCCGTTCTGGAACGGGAAGGACAATCCGAACGCGTCGTCGAGTGACCATTCGCCCGGTCCGAGCGCGCCGAGGGCGATCGAGACGGCCGCGAGCGTGGCGGTGTACTCCCAGCCCTCCCCGGGGTTGTTGCTCCAGAACCCGTTGTTGCGGTGGTTCGTCACGAGCGCCACCAGCACGATCGCGGCGACACCGCCGTAGGAGAACGGTGTGAGGAACCCGACGACGAGCGCCGCGCCGGCCGCGAGCTCGGTGAGGGTGACGTTCCAGGCATGGAGCCAGCCGGGCTTCACGCCGAGGCTCTCGAACCAGTTGGCCATCCCCGGTCCGCTGCGGACGGCCTTCAGGTGCTTGGCGCCGTGGGCGAAGATCACCAGGCCGATCCACACTCGCGCGATCAGCAGTGCGAGGTTCGTTGCGTCGAGGTCGTTCATCGTCCCCCCGGGTCGAGTGCCTGGCCGGGACCCTAGCGGGGCGTTCGACGCGTCGCGAGCCCCTCGGTACGCTGACGCCAACGTCAGGGAACCGCCTCGACGGAGGCACCAGTGCCGTCGGACCCAGCACCCGTCCCGGCCCCGAAGGTGGACGACCTCAAGAAGGGCTGCAACGCCGTCACCTTCTCCGAGGATCCCGCCAAGCTCGGATGGCCCCACGTCTTCGGTGACCACTGGGACCCCTTCTTCCAGGCCTGCCGGGACACGGGCACCGTCATCTGCCTCCACATCGGGTCCTCGTCGACGACGCTCGCGCTGGCCGAAGGCGCGCCGATCGACGTGATGATCACCCTCACGCCGCTCAACACGATGCACGCCGCGACGGACCTCCTCTGGTCGCAGGTCCTGCGGAAGTTCCCGGACCTCCAGTTCGCGCTCTCCGAGGGCGGAACCGGCTGGCTTCCCTATTGGCTGGAGCGGGTCGACTACGTGTACCAGCAACACCGCTTCTGGACCGGGCAGGACTTCGGCGACAAGCTCCTGAGCCAGGTCGCCCGTGAGCACTTCAGCTTCTGCTACATCAGCGACCGGGTCGGGATCGACGACCGCGACAAGATCGGGGTCGACTCGATGACCTGGGAGTGCGACTACCCCCACTCCGACTCGACGTGGCCGCTCTCACCGGAGGCGGTCGCGAAGCAGCTCGAGGGTGTGCCCGCCGACGAGGTCGCGAAGCTCACGCACGAGAACGCGATGCGCATCTACCGCTACGACCCGTTCGAACACCGGCCGCGTGAACGGTGCACGGTGGCCGCGCTCCGGGCCGAGACGCCCGACTGACGCAGCGTCACGACCGGGCCGCTCAGACGAGGGCCACCGGCGCCCCGACGTCGAGCGTCCCTTCGCCGCGCACCGTCGCGTAGACACCGAGGTTCTGGTCGGCCTCGCCGACGATCGCCCGCAGGACGTCGCGGTCCTCGGCCAGGTCGGCCACCTCGCGCGTGACCATGACGCACCTCGGGCACGGCGCGGTGATCTCGAGCTCGACGTCCCCCGCGCGCAGCGTCCGGCCGGTCCACCCCTGCTCGGGGAAGTCGCCGTCGATGGCTGCATCCACCGCGACCACGAGGTTGGGTCGGAACCGACGCACGTCGAACGTCGCGTCAGGCGCGGACGCCGCGAGCGTCTGGATCGACCGGTCGGTCACGAGATGGATCGGGAACACGTCGAAGTACGTCCCCGGCGGCGACTCGAACTCGGCCAGCACGTCGAGGGGAAGTCCCTCGAAGGTGGGCAGCGGCTCGTCGGACTCGCGACCGAAGATCGCGCGCATCTCGACCTCGAAGTCCTCGTCGTCGGGTGCCCCACGCCGGTAGTGGTCGAGGTCGGACGCGGGCCGGAGCGGGCAGAGGGTGACGGGATGATCGAGGAGCTCCGAGAGCTGCCCATGGACGGCATCGTCGTCCGAGCGGAGGCGCCGGCCGTCGGGTGCGACGACCTCGATGTGTGGAGCCGGCGACCCCGGCTGCGGCTCCTCGACATACCGCGCGTGCAAGCGCATCAGCCCGCCGATCTTCTTGGCTCCCCTGATGCCGCCGCGCACCTCGTCCCGGACCGCCCACCCGCGGTCGCCGACGATCCCGCCGGCGTCGACCGGCAACGACGCGAACCGGTCCCCGACCATCGACTTGGCCGGGTACCGCCATACCGATTCGATCGATCCCACCCGCGTCATCGCCAGCTCCGTCCGCTCATTGCGCGGCCCTGGTCATTGCGCGGCCCTGGTCATTGCGCGGCCCTGGTCATTGCGCGGCTTGCGCCGCAAACATGAACAGCATCGAGGCCTCGGTGACTCCTCCGTCGACGAACAGCACCTGGCCGGTCACGTAGCGGGACGCGTCGGACGCGAAGAAGGCCACGGCATCCGCGATCTCGTCCGGAGTGCCGTATCGCCCGAGGGGAACGATGCGACCCCGCTCGCGCTGGGTCTCCTCGTCCGCGCCGTACGTGTCGACGGTGCCCGGCGTCGGGATGAAGCCGGGCCCGACCGCGTTGGCGCGGATCCCCTTCGCGGCGTACTCGATCGCCGTCTGCTTCGTGAGAGCGATGATCGCAGCCTTCGATGCCGGGTAGATCCCCACCCCCGGCGGGATCGAGCGAGCCGTCACCGAGGTGAGGTTGACGATCGCTCCTCCGTCGTGTGCCGCCATGAGCTTCGCCATGGCCTGCGTGCACAAGACGGTCCCGAGGACGTTGGTGTCGAGCACCGCACGGATGTCCTCCGGCGTCGCCTTGGACAGTGGCGCAAAACGCCAGACGCCGGCGTTGTTCACCAGCACGTCGCACCGGTCGAGCGTGCTCGCCATCGCCTGCACGTCGTCGGGGTTGGTCACGTCGACACGGTGCGCGACCCCACCTACCTCGTCGGCGATCGCGTTCGCCGCCTGCGCGTCGATGTCCGCCGCGACGATGGACAGCCCGTCGGCCGCGAGACGCCGGCACACCGCCGCGCCGATGCCCCGTCCAGCGCCGGTGACCACGGCCACCCGCCCCTCTGCCTTCGTGGCGCCCATCGGCTCCCCTTCTCGTGTAATCAACTGATCGGTTAGTTATCCTGACACGCCACCCCGGATGAGCGACAGGGAGCCCATGGACGCCGCCACATTGTTCGACCTCTCGGGCCAGGTCGCGGTCGTGACCGGCGCGGGACGCGGCATCGGCGAGGGGATCGCGCGCACGCTCGCGGCCGCGGGAGCCTCGGTGGTCGTCGCGGCCCGCCGCACGAACGAGGTCGAGCGGGTTGCCGCCGAGATCGAAGCCCAGGGCGGCGCGGCGCTCCCTGTCTCCACCGACGTGACCGACGCGGCCGCACTCGCGGCGCTCGCGGAGGCAACGCTCGAGCGATTCGGCAGCTGCTCGATCTGGGTGAACAACGCCGGGGGTTCCCCGGTCCGCAGCCCGCTGACCGACCTCGAGCACTCGGTGTGGGACCAGACGAT
>JAWOIO010000029.1:0-11521 GCA_046484625.1 Acidimicrobiia bacterium | reverse complement strand
ACGGAAGAGCGGCCGCGGCCATGCGTACGACGCCGCTCGCGTGCTGCGCCACGTCGGCCGGTGCCGGAGCACGAGCGGAGAGGCGGTGGAGCAGTGCCTGACGCAGGGTTGATCATCGTGCTCTTCATCGACCTCGTCGGGTCGACCGCGGCTAGGTTCCTCGGCACCTCGACCCCGTCGGCCGCCCGGCCGCACGTCGCAACCCGGAGGAACCACCTGTGTCACGTCGCATGCGCTCGTTGCTCGCCGCCGCCCTCGCGGTCTCGATCCTGCCGCTCGCCGGCGCGGCCGGAGCCGGAGCGGCGGGCGGGATGCCCGTCCTGAAGATCGGGGTCCTCGCACCGCTCGACGCCGGGCTCACCGAGTTCGGGCAGGGGATCCGCAACTCCGTGCAGGTCGCCGTCGACCAGGCGAACAAGAAGCAGACGATCCCCGGCTGGACGATCGAGCTCGTCGCGGTCGACGACTCCTCGGACCCGGACACCGGTGCGGCCGGTGCGGCGGAGCTCGTCGCCGACCCCGACGTGATCGGTGTCGTGGGCACCTACAACTCCGGTGTCGCGGTCGCGGCGCTGCCGGTGCTCGCACCGGCGGGGCTGGCGCTGGTCTCGCCGTCGAACACGCTCGCGGAACTCACCCTCGGCCCCGACCCGGCGAGCCCGGCCCGGGTCTACGAGAGCTACTTCCGCATGGTCGCGTCCGACGCGCTCCAGGCCCCGTTCCTCGCCGAGAGCGCCTACGGGCGGGGGCTCGAGAACATCGCGATCGTGAGCGAGACGAAGGCCGTGAGCAAGGGGCTCGCGGACGCGTTCGCCACCGCGTTCGCCGACGAGGGCGGCACCGTGACGATCCAGGACATCGTGCCCGACGGTGCGACCGACTTCGCCACCTTCCTCGACGCGGCACTCGCCGACGACCCGGACGCGATCTTCTTCGGTGGTGAGTACCCGGTCGCCGCGGCGCTGCGCGACCAGGCCACCGAAGCGGGGTTCACCGGTCCCGTGGTCGGCGGCGACGGCATCAAGGACGACGCCTACATCGAGGAGGCTGGTACGCCCAGCAAGGGCACGCTCGCCAGCACGGTCGGCGTCCCGCTCGCGTCCCTCGCGACGGCGAAGAAGTTCCTCGCCGCCTACAAGAGGGCGAAGTTCGACACCGACCCGACCGACTACGGGCCGTACGCGTACGACGCCGCGAACCTGATCATCGCGGCCGCGCGCGAGGTGCTCGACGGGCAGACCACCGTCCCGGCCGACGCCCGCGCTTCGGTCGTCGCAGCGCTGCAGGACGCCTCCGGCAAGGGTGCGACCGGGGCGCTCGGCTTCGACGAGTTCGGCGACACCGCCTACGACGTGTTCACCCTCTACGAGGTGTCGGGACCGAAGAAGCGGCTCGTCTGGGCGCCGGTCGGGTAGTACGAACCTGCACCACGTTCGGGCGTGATCGTTCGGGCGTGATCGTTCGGGCGTGATCGTTCGGTCAGGGGCGCTCGGTCAGGGGCGCTCGGTCACCGGGCGTCCATGCGCGCGGCGACGTCGGCGGGGAAGCCTCCACTCGCGATCGGGCCCCATCGGTCGATCGCCAGCCGGAGCAGGCACTTGCCCTGGAAGGTCATCGCCTCGCGGTACTCGTCCCAGTCCGAGTGCTCGCCGCTGATCACGCGGAAGTACTCCACCAGTCCGTCGAGTGCGTCGGGGAGGTCGACGACCTCGCCACGGCCGTCGACCTGGACCCATTCCCCGCCGAAGTCGTCGGACAGCACCACCATCGAGGCGGACGGCCGGGCGCGGACGTTGTGGACCTTCGCTCGCTCCGGATAGGTGGAGACCAGGATCGCCCCGTCGTCACCGACACCCATCGTGACGAGGGAGGCCTGCGGGGTGCCGTCGGCCCGCGTCGTGAGCAGCACGCCCCGATGGCGCGGCCGGATGAACGCGAGGAGCTCGTTCCGGTCGACGGTTCGGTTCGTCGCGATCCTGCTCATCTGGTTGCCGTCCTTGGTCGGCAGGGATGCCGCCGAGCATGAGATTTCGGAAGGATGAGGAGCGACGGTACCCTGCGGGCGACGCGTCGACGGCCAAGGAATCCGGAGGAGCGACCGCATGCTCATGAACGTGAAGCCCATCCCCACGATCTCGGATCGCATCAACGAGATCCGGATGCTCACGGCGAAGATCGTGAACGAGGAGATCCTCCCCAACGAGAACCTCCTGTTCGCCCGACGGGCCGGCGTCCGGCTCACGCCCGAGGAGGTCGAGAAGGCCAAGGGGGTCCGCGAGCACATCAAGCAGTGCGTCAAGCAGGCCGGACTGTGGGCGCCGCACCTCCCCGAGGAGTACGGAGGCGCCGGGCTCGACTTCCTCGAGGTCGCCTACATGAACGAGGTGCTCGCCTACGCGCTCGGCGGCGCGGCGCTGTTCGGCGTGGTCGCGCCGAACTCCGGGAACCAGAAGATCCTCGTGAAGTACGGCACCGAGGAGCAGAAGAAGAAGTGGTTGCTCCCCCTGATCTCCGGGGAGATGGAGTCCGGGTTCTCGATGACGGAGCCCGACCAGGCCGGTTCCGACCCCCGATCGATCAAGACCACCGCCCGGCGTGACGGCGACGAATGGGTCATCAACGGCCACAAGTGGTTCACGTCGAACGGCCACCGGGCCGACTTCTTCATCGTGATGTGTCGCACCGAGGACGACGAGGGCGGGGCCGACCAGAGCAGCCGGATGACCCAGATCATCGTCCCGAAGGACACGCCCGGCGTGAACGTCGTGCGCGGCATCACGGTGTGGAACGTGCCGAGCGACCACTGCGAGATCATCTACGACGACGTCCGCGTGCCGATCGAGAACCAGCTCGGCAGCAGGGGGAGCGGGCACCAGGCCGCGCAGGACCGTCTGGGCGCCGGCCGGGTGTACCACTGCATGAACTCGATCGGTCAGATGTGGCGCGCGTTCGACCTCATGGTGGAGCGATCGATGACGCGTGAGGTGCACGGAGGCCTGCTGGAGACGAAGCAGTTCATCCAGGGCTTCATCGCCGACTCCTACATCGACATCCAGGCGGCACGGCTCATGACGATCCACTGCGCCGAGAGGATGGAGGCCGAGGGCGACGCCCGCACCGACATCTCCGCGATCAAGGTGTTCGTCCCGGCCGCGTACGAGCGCGTCGTCGACCGGGCCATCCAGGTGTGGGGCGCGGCCGGGGTCTCCGGCGACCTGCCCCTCGCGGCGATGTACCAGGGCGCTCGCACGTTGCGTCTCGCCGACGGGCCCGACGAGGTGCACCGGATCCTCATCGCCAAGAACGTGCTCTCGCAGTACCACCGCGGCAACGGCTGGGACTTCGGGGCCTGAGTACGCCCCGTGTGATCGGCCCCGGTGTCGAGGAAGCCGGTGTCGAGGGAGCCGGTGTCGAGGGAGCCGGGGTCAGAGGCTGGTGAACAGCGCCGCGTACTGCTCCAGATGTCGGTCCCCGAGGAACTCCTCGTAGGCCCGCTGATAGGCCGCGTCGGCGAGGCGTTCGGCGTACGGCCGGTCGACGACGAGGCGGTGCACGGCTTCGCCGAACGTGTCGAGGTCGAAGGGGTCGTCGACGAGCAAGCCGTGCTCGCCGTGGGTGATCTGGTCGACGATGCCGCCGACCCGGCTTGCCACGATCGGACGGCGCTTCCACATCGCCTCGGTCACGGTGAGGCCGAAGCCCTCGGCCAGGCTCTTCTGCGTGACCACACTCGCGTGGCGCTGGAGCGCGTTCACGATGATCGCAGCCTCGTCGGGGTCGTGCATCGGGACGCACGCGAGGTGCACGCGGGTTCGCAGCGTCTCCGGGAGCGCGCCCCACGCCTCCATGCACTCGTTGAGCACAGGACCCGCTTCGGGGTCGTCGCCGACCCCGTGCACGGCCGGTCCCGCGAGCGTCAGGTGCGCGTCGCTGCCGTCGAGATGGCGTGTGAACCCGTGCAGCACGCCGGTCATGTCCTTGACCAGGTCCCACCGTGACGCCTGGATGACGAGCGGGACGTCCGGCGGCGGGGGCGGGCCCGTCTGGAGGATGTCGACCCGCCGGTCGATGCGGCCGGGGGAGCCGTCACGCCGCGAGAACTCCACGGTGGGCGGGTCGGCGTCGCCACCGAGCAGGCCGACGTACTGGAGGATCCCGCGGACTGTGTCGTCCGACAGGGGCTGGTTCTTCGCCGAGAACGGGTCGATCGAAGGCGGGATGACGAACAGCCGTGCGCGATCCACCCAGGGTGGCGCGAACTCCTCCCGGCTGAAGACGAACGCGTCCGCATCCTCGACGTAGCGGCGAATGAACTCCCAGCCGGTCTCGGTGTGCTCGTTCGGTGTGTCGCGCCCCACGTGACAACGCCACACGACCTTGGCCCCGGTGTCCCGCACCACGTTCGCGAGGCCCGCGGTCTGCGGGTCGTGCAGGATCACGATGTCGCCCGCGTGCGAGTAGGTCGCCAGCTCATCGGCGTTCGCGCGCATCACCGCTTCGTAGGCCGCATGCTCCGGGGGCCCCAGGGGACCGCCGTCGCCCGCGGAGCCATAGAGGTGGTTGTGGATGCGCTTGGTGATGTCGAAGAAGTCGGGCCCCCCTTCGATGACGACCCACTGTGCATCGACGCCAACGCCCCGCGCGTACGACAGGAGCGTCTGGAGGAGCTCGGCCACCCCGCCGCCGGTGGCCGTGGAGTTGACGTTCAAGATGCGCCGACCGGCGAGCAGCTCCCGGGCCCCGGCGGCGGCGCGTCGGAACTCCTCGGCGCGCTGCGGGCCGATCAGCGCTTCGAGGCGCTCGGGGGAAAGTGCCTCCACTCCGATGTGCTGCAATTCCGATCGGCCCTCGAGGTCGCGTGGTCGAGTCGTCGCAACGCTACCCGGCGACCGTTCCCGATTCGAAATGACCGCCGTGAGGCGTGGTGGTTCGACTCCGGTCGCGTCGAGCGTTCGGCGTAGCATCGGGGCGAGAGAGGAGTTCGCATGGACGGTTCGACGTTCGCAGAGCTCACCTTGGAGGAGTGCACCGATCTCCTCCGCGGCGGGACGGTCGGTCGGATCGCGGTGCTGTCGGAGGGCGCGCCGGTCGTCTTCCCGGTGAACTACCGCCTCGTGGAGACGAGTGCACCGACCTGGCTCGCGGTGCGGACCCGGGAGGGCAACGTCATCGACCGGGCGCCGCTGCCGGTGGCGTTCGAGATCGACGACCTCGACGACCAGCACCACGGCGGCTGGTCGATCCTCGTCCGAGGCACGCTGCACCACGTCGACCCCGACGCGGCCGACTTCCGCACCCGCTTCGACCCGGAACCATGGGTCACCGACGAGCGCGACGCTTGGCTCGTGATCGCGCCGTTCTCCATCACCGGGCGCAGCATCGCGACCGCAGACCCCGTGTGGGTGTTCGACCCCCGGGCCTACCTCTGAACCACCGCACGGCCCGATCCGAGGAGCGTCCGGTTCCGGTCGGCTCGCCGGTAGCCTCGCGACGGGATGCCGTTTCGGGCGAAGGACTCGCGGGCGACGACGGACTGGCGCCGCGTCCAGCTCGGCGTCGCCCTGCTCGTCGCGGTCATGGTTCTCGGCACCATCGGGTACGTGGCGTTCGGGTTCACAGCGCTCGAAGGCCTCTACCAGACGGTCACCACGGTCACGACCGTCGGATTCCGCGAGGTGCGGCCCCTCAGTGACGGCGCGCAGGTGTTCACGATCGTCCTCATCCTCGTGGGAGTCGGCACCGCGCTGTACACGCTCTCGGCGTTCATCGAGACGTTGCTCGAGGGTCAGATGCAAGGCGGGTTCAGGAGGCAGCGGATGGAACGCAAGATCAACGGGATGCGCGACCACGTGATCATCTGCGGATGGGGACGGGTCGGTCGGGCCATCGCCAGGGAGCTCGACGCCGCCGGGCAGGAGTACGTGGTCGTCGACGCCGACGACGAGCGGCTGGAGACGGTCGAGGGTCCGTCGGTGCTCGGCGACGCGACCGCCGACGACGTGCTCGAGCAGGCCGGGGTGCGCCGGGCCCGCGCGCTCGTCGCGGCGCTCGACAACGATGCCGGCAACCTCTTCGTCACGCTCAGCGCTCGGAGCTTCGGGTCCGACCTGTTCATCGTCAGCCGAGTCCGGGTCGAGGACAGCGAGGAGAAGTTGCGCCGGGCCGGTGCTGACCGGGTCATCAACCCGCAGAGCATCGGCGGTGCTCGGGCCGGAGCGTTCCTCCTCCAGCCGCACGTGACCGAGTTCCTCGACGTGGTGATGCACGACGCCGAGATCGAGCTCCGGCTCGAGGAGGTCGTCGTGCCCGAGCGCTCGGCCCTCGCCGGTGCCACCATCCGGGATGCGCACATCCGTGACCGCACCGGTGCACTCGTGCTCGCGATGCGTCAGCCCGACCACTCGTTCATCACGAACCCCGCACCCGAGCATCGCATCGAGGCCGGGCAGGTCCTCATCGTGATCGGGACCAAGGACGAGCTCGCCGCCCTCGACGAGCTGGCGGCGCGGACGGCCTGATCGCCCCCGGATCCGCGAACCGGTTCAGGAACGCAGCATCACGCCGGCCAGCGCGCCGGTGTGTTCGCCGTCGGCCATGAAGACCTCGCCGTTCACCAGTGTCCACGCGTAGCCGCGGGCCTGCTGCACGAACCGCCCCGCCCCGTTCGGGTAGTCGTGGACGTACTCCGGTTGGGGGAGCCCGAGGCCGTCGAGGTCCAGCACGTTGATGTCGGCGAACGCGCCGGGCGCCAGCACCCCGCGATCGGCGATCCCCATCACGTGTGCCGTCTCCGACGTGAGCTTGCGCACCGCCTCGCCGATGGAGAGGAGCCCGCGATCGCGCACCCAGTGGGAGAGCAGGAACGTGGGCTGGCTCGAGTCCATGATGAGGCCGACGTGCGCGCCGGCGTCGGCGAGCCCCATCACCGTGTGCGGGTGGGTGAGCATCGTCTCGACGGCCGACAGGTCGTCGTTCAGGAACGGCCAGTTCAGGAGGAGCGCGCCGTCGCGCTCCAGCGAGAGGTCGATGAACGCCTCCGCCGGGGTGACGCCGAGCCGGGCGGCGTGGCCGGCGAGGCTCTCCTCGGCCGGGAGGTCGTAGCGGGCATCGCCGGTCGGCAGCACGAACAGCTCGTCCGGCGGGATCGTGGGTAGCTCGCGCGCCGACTCGATGAGCGCGGCGCGCCGGTCGGGGTCCCGCAGCACCGCGACCCGCTCGGCCACGGGGAGGTCGCGCAGGGCTCGCCACTCGGGGGCGCCGTCGAACGGGCTCCGGTGCACGAGGCCGAACAGCATGCCGATGCCCCGAGCGGTCGTCTGCGGGTACAGCGCGGCGCCCTGGGCCCGAGCCGTCTCGACGGTCGACAACGCCTCGAGGTGCAGCTCGGGCACACGCTTGGTCTGGCTGAGTCCGAACGTCACTGGGCGACCCGATGCGAGGGCGATCTCGGCGAGCAGCTCGACCTCGGGGATCGTGCGGCGTCCGCCGTCGCTGGTCCGCTCGCCGAGCGCGGCAGCAGCCTCGAACACGCCCGCGCCACGCCGACCGAGCACGTCGGCGATCGCGAGCAGCTCGCGCGCGTCGGCGTACGTGCCGGGGACCGGACGGCCGTCGGGGACGCGGTGCAGCATCGTGCGCGACGTCGAGAACCCGAGCGCGCCTGCGCCCATCGCCTCGTCGACCTGCTCGCACATCGCGGCGATGTCGTCGTCGGAGGCAGGGGTGTCGTCGAGGCTGCGCTCGCCCATCGCGTGGTACCGGACGGCACAGTGCCCCACCATCCCGCCGACGTTCACGCCCTTCGGCCACCGCTCGACCGCGTCGAGGTACTCGCCGTAGGACTCCCAGTCCCAGTCGAGGCCGGTCATGATCGCCTCGGCCGGGATGTCCTCGACGGACTCCATGAGCTCGGCGAGGTAGCGGCGGTCGTCGGGCTTGCAGGGCGCGAACGTCACCCCGCACGAGCCGAGCACCACCGAGGTGACCCCGTGCCAGCACGACGACGTCGCGAGCGGCTCCCACCCGAGGTGCGCGTCGAGGTGCGTGTGGAGATCGACGAACCCGGGGGTGACGAGGCGGCCGTCGGCATCGAGCTCGCGGGTGCCGGATCCCGACACGTCGCCGACCTCGGTGATGCGGTCGCCGTCGATCGCGAGGTCGCCGGGCACGGGGTCGCCACCCAGCCCGTCGACGAGCAGGCCCGAGCGGATGACGAGATCGTGGGTCACCCGGCCGAGGGTAGCCAGGGTTCGGCGAGCCCGCGCTCGGCGCGCGACGGTGGCCCGGTGCGCCAGGATGCCTCGCGATGGCCGCGTCCCTGAACCTGCTCCCGGTTCCGCGCGAGGTGCTGCTCGGGGAAGGCACCGTCGCCGTCAGCGAGCCGATCGTGCGCATAGGGGCCGACCTCCCTGCGGAGGGCTACGAGCTCCGGATCGGGAGAGAAGCGATCGAGCTCGACGCCGCTGACTCGGCCGGCGCGTTCTACGGCCGGGCGACGCTCGCCCAGCTCGGCGCGATCGCACCGGTGGACGGCGAGGTGCCGATCGTCACGATCCGCGACTGGCCGGACCTCCCGGTCCGGGCGGTCATGCTCGACGTGTCGCGCGACAAGGTCCCGACGATGGCAACGGTGCGGGACCTCGTCGCCCGGCTCGCGTCGTGGAAGGTCAACCAGGTCCAGCTCTACGTCGAGCACACCTTTGCGTACGCGGGGCACGAAGAGGTCTGGGCCGACGCGAGCCCGTTCACCCCCGACGAGATCCGCGAGCTCGACGCGTGGTGCGCCCAGCACCACGTGGAGCTCGTCGCCAACCAGAACTGCCTCGGGCACATGGGCCGCTGGCTCCGTCATGAGCCGTACCGATCTCTGGCGATGGCGCCCGAGGGTTTCACCGACCACCTCGGCCGGCAGCGCGCGCCGATGACGATCGATCCCGCGCACCCGGGTTCCCTCGGCCTCGTGCGCGACCTGCTCGCGCAGCTGCTCCCGTGCTTCACGAGCAGCAGGGTCCACATCGGGCTCGACGAGCCGTGGGAGATGCCCGACGAGCGGGTCGGGGAGTACCTCGACTGGGTCGAGCGCCTCGCCGGGGTCCCGGAGCTGGCTGGTCACGACCTGCTGATGTGGGGCGACATCGTCGCCGGGCATCCGGATCGCCTCGCCCGGCTGCCCGACAACGTGACGGTCTGCGAATGGGGCTACGAGGAGTGGTGGCCCTTCGACGAGCGAGCCGCGGCATACGCGGCGGCCAGCACGCCCTTCTGGGTGTGTCCCGGGACCTCGAGCTGGACCACGATCCTCGGGCGCACGACGAACATGCGCGGCGATGCCATCGCGGCCGCGACGGCCGCGACCGCGCACGGCGGCTCGGGGTTCCTGAACACCGACTGGGGCGACCAGGGCCACCTCCAGTACCTCCCGGTGAGCGAGCCCGGGTTCGCGTTCGGGGCCGCGACGTCGTGGTGCCTCGACACGAACCGGGATCTCGACCTCGCGACCGCGCTCGACGCCCACGCGTTCGGGGACGAGGCCGGCGTGCTCGGCCGTGCCCTGACGGAGCTCGGCGACGGGTACCGCGACGTGACGCCGCAGGTGCCGAACACGTCGGCGGTGGTGCTCCACCTCTACTACCCGCAGCTCACGCTGGGCCGAGGTCCCACGAAGGGCGCAAGGGCCGCAGAGTTCGAGCGCCTCGACGAGAAGCTCGCCGGCATCGCCATGTCGCTCGACGGCGCGCGCCCCACCCGACCCGACGGCGCGCTCGTGCTCGACGAGCTGCGCAACGCCATCGCACTGGTGCGGGTGCTGTGCGGCGACGCGATCGCCCGACTCGCCGGAGACGGCACGTTGGAGTCGGTCGACGCGTCGACGCGCGCTCGGTTGTCCACGGGCCTCGAGCGGGTCATCGAGGCGCACTCCGACCTCTGGCTCGCGCGGAACCGCCCGGGCGGCCTCGACGACAGTGTGGCGTGGCTCGCACACCTCCGCGACTGCTACCGCACAGGCATGACCGATCGCACGTGGGGAAGCCACTACATCGGCTGACGAACCGAGTCGGCTCCCGGGGATGTGGGCTGCCCGGCAACTGGGCTAGAACTCCGGGATGGACGTCGTCACACTGGGCACAGGCTCACCGATCCCCGATCCGAACCGCGCCGGCGCCGCGACCCTCGTGCGTGCGGCCGGGAAGTCGCTCCTCGTCGACGCCGGCCGCGGGGTCGTCATGCGGCTGGCCGCGGCCGGCGTCCTCCCACCGATGCTCGATGCCGTGCTGCTCACGCACCTGCACAGCGACCACATCACCGACTTCAACGACGTCTTCACGACCCGTTGGGTGATGTCGCCGGTCGAGAGCCCGCTGCCCGTCGTCGGACCGCCCGGGACGGCGGCGTTCGTCGACCGGACGATCGCGATGCTGTCGGACGACGTTCGCTATCGCCTCGACCACCACGCTGACCTGACGTGGGAGCCGACGTGCGCCACCACCGAGGTGCTCGACGGGGTGGCGTGGGACGCCGACGGGGTGCGGGTGCTCGCCGCACCGACCGATCACCGGCCGGTCGCGCCCACGGTCGGCTACCGCATCGAGGCCGAGGACAAGGTGGTCGCGCTCGCCGGCGACACGGTTCCCTGCGACGGCCTCGACCGGCTGTGTGCCGGTGCCGACGTCTACGTGCAGACCGTGCTGCGAGCCGATCTCGTGCAGAACGTCCCGAGCGCGCGGTTCCAGGACATCCTCGACTACCACTCCTCCTGCGAGGACGCGGGGAAGACCGCCGCGCGGGCCGGCGTCGGGACGCTCGTGCTCACGCATCCCGTCCCCCCACCGGCGCCGGGCACCGAGGACGAATGGGTCGCGCAGGCCGCCGCTCACTTCGACGGCGAGATCGTCCTCGCGCACGATCTCTGGTCGATCAGCCTCTGACGTTGACCTCCGTGGTGCACCGCGCGCGAGGCTGGGCCCGTGGATCGAGCAGCATGGGACGAGCGGTACGGCGGGAGCGACCTGGTGTGGTCGGCGACGCCGAACCAGTTCCTCGAGGCCGAAGCGTCGGACCTCGCGCCCGGGAGTGCCCTCGACGTCGCGTGCGGCGAGGGGCGCAACGCACTGTGGCTCGCGGGGCGCGGCTGGAAGGTGACCGCGGTCGACTTCTCGGAGGCCGGGATCGAGACCGGTCGCCGGAGGGCGGCCGAGGCGGGCGTCGATGTCGACTGGGTCGTCGCCGACGTGGTCGAGTGGGAGCCGGAGCCGGCGGCGTTCGATCTCGTGGTGATCGCCTACCTGCAGCTGCCCGCCGCGTCGCTGCGCAACGTGCTGGGCCACGCCGTCGGCGCTCTCGCCCCCGGTGGGACGCTCGTCGCGATCGGCCATGACCGCACGAACCTGGTCGACGGCCACGGCGGCCCCCAGGATCCCGACGTCCTGTGGACCGTCGACGAGATGGTGGACGGCGTCGTGGCGAGCGGTATCGACATCACCATCGAGAAGTCCGCGGTCGTCGAACGCCGGGTCACGACCGA